>JAJLKH010000077.1:0-8225 GCA_033839205.1 Rhodobacterales bacterium
CAACCGCATCCTAGGGCGCAGCGATCACCATATGAACAGCCGCGGCAACGGCGTCTATGTCTGGAACGCCCCCGGCACCATCATCGAGGATAACGACATCCGCCTTGGCCGCGACGGCATTTTCGTCAACGCGTCGAACGATGGCATCTTCCGCCGCAATCTGATGCGCGACCTGCGGTTTGCCGTGCATTACATGTATGCCAACAACTCCGAAGTGTCGGGCAATATCTCGATCGGGAACACATTGGGTTTCGCGCTGATGTTCTCGAACCGGATCACGGTGCACGATAACCTCAGCCTGGCCGACCGCAGTCACGGTCTGATGCTGAACTACGCCAACAACGCCGATATCCGGGGCAACCTGGTGCGCGGCGGGGCCGGCAAATGCACCTTCATCTACAACGCCCACCTCAACCTGATCTATGACAACCGCTTCGAGGGTTGCGAGATCGGCATCCATTTCACCGCCGGATCGGAACGCAACGCGATCACCGGCAACGCCTTTGTCGGCAACCGTACGCAAGTCAAGTATGTCGGCACGCGGCATGTGGAATGGAGCCTTGATGGCCGCGGCAACTACTGGTCCGACCATCCCGCCTTCGATCTGGATGGCGACGGCATCGCCGATGCCGCCTTTCGCCCGAATGACCTGATGGATCACATCCTGTGGTCACAGCCTGCGGCCAGCCTTCTGCTGGGCGCGCCCGCCGTGCAACTTGTCCGCTGGAGCCAGAAGCATTTTCCGGCCTCGCTGCCGGGTGGTGTTCTGGACAGCGCCCCCTTGATGCGCCCCGTCACCGTGACGGTTCCCCCCCATATCGCCGCGATGGAGGCCGAAGCCATGGCCGCCGCGCGCAATAGAAAGACGACTGATGAACAGTTTGACCCTCTCGCAAGTCACTAAGACATATGACGGCGTGACCGCGCTTGACGCCGTGGGCTTCGACGTCGCGCCGGGTGAACGGGTGGCGTTGCTGGGCCATAATGGTGCCGGCAAATCCACGCTGATGAAGATCATCCTTGGTCTGATCCCGGCCACCTCCGGGCAGGTCACGGTTCTTGGCGCCGCTCCGGGCAGCAGGCAAGCCCGCGACGGCACTGCCTATCTTCCCGAGAACGTGGCCTTCCATCCCGCGCTGACGGGGCTGGAGCAAATCCGCCTCTACCTGCGTCTGCGCGGCGACGATCCTGCCCGTGCGATGCAGCTGCTGGGCCGTGTCGGGCTGGGCCATGCCGCCCGCCGCCGCATCGGCACCTATTCCAAGGGGATGCGGCAGCGTGTAGGACTGGCGCAGGCCCTCATCGGAAATCCGCGCCTTCTGGTGCTTGACGAACCGACCAGCGGGCTGGACCCGGTCTCGCGGCGCGAATTCTATGCCATCCTCGATGGGCTGGCAGCGGAGGGGGCCGCCATCCTGCTGTCCTCCCACGCCCTGACCGAGGTCGAGGCGCGCACCGACCGCATCGTGATCCTGTCGCAAGGCCGCCTGATGGCCAATGACACGCTGGCCGCCCTGCGCCGTCGCGCCGCTCTGCCTATCCGCTTGCAGATCGCGGCGCGCCCCGGTGCGGCGGACAAGGTGGCGGCGCAACTGGCCGGTGGGCGGCGCAATGGCGTGATGGTCGATCTGACCTGCGCACATGACGACAAACTGTCCCGCCTTGGCGATATCGCCGCCCTTCAGGGCTTGATCGAAGATGTCGAGATCATCCCGCCCAGCCTTGAAGATCTCTACAGCCATTTCAGCCGGAGGGATGACGCATGACCGCCCTTGCCAGACCCGTATTCGCCCTTGGCGCTACCGAATTCAGAATCGCTCTGCGCAACCGATGGGTCTCGATCACCGTCGCCATGATGGCGCTTTTTGCACTGGTGCTGTCGGCGGCAGGCAGCGCCCCCACCGGCGAGGTGGGCGTGGACGCGCTTTCGGTCACCGTGGCCAGCCTGACATCGCTGAGTGTTTACCTGGTGCCGCTGATGGCGCTTTTGATGTCCTTCGACGCGGTGGCCGGCGAGGTCGAGCGCGGCACGCTTTCGTTGACCCTGACCTATCCCGTATCGCGCGGCACGATCCTTGCGGGCAAGTTCCTGGCTCATCTGGCGGTTCTGTCGATTGCGGTGGGCGCGGGTTACGGGCTGGCGGCCGTGGCAGCACTTGTCACGGACCCCGAGGCCATCGCAGGTCTGCCTGCTCTCTGGCGGCTTTTCTGGTCCTCGATCCTGCTGGGCGCGGTGTTTCTGGCGATTGGCTATGCGCTTTCGGCGCTTGCCCGGCGTCCGGGGGCGGCGGCGGGTCTGGCCATCGGGGTCTGGCTGGCCCTGGTGGTTCTGTATGATCTGGGCCTGCTGGCGGCCGTGGTCGCGGATGGGGGCGGGGCCTTCACCACCCGCGCGCTGCCCTGGCTTTTGCTGGCCAATCCCGCCGATGCGTTTCGCCTTTTCAACCTGGCCGCTTCCGAGGCGACGGCAGCGGCCTCGGGTCTTGGTGGTGCGGCCCAGACGATCCCAGCCATGCACGCCATGATGTCGATCCTGCTCTGGCCGCTGGTCGCCTTTGCGCTGGCGGTCGCTGCGCTCCGGAGGGTCACGCCATGATGCGGTTTCTGATGCTTTTGGGCGCGCTGTCGCTTGGCGCCTGCAAAGAAGACGTGGCCAGCCTGCCGGCCCCGGTGTCCCTGACCATGCAAGCCGTGGGTCACTACTGCCAGATGGACCTTCTGGAACATCCCGGCCCAAAGGCCCAGGTGCATCTGGACGGCTTGCCCGATCCGTTGTTCTTCAGCCAGGTGCGCGATGCGATCGCCTATCAGCGGATGCCCGAACAAAGCCATTCGGTCAGGGCGATCTATGTCAACGACATGGCTGCGGCGCCAAGCTGGGAGCAGCCGGGTGCCGACAACTGGATTGACGCCACAATCGCGCATTACGTGATCGGGTCCGATGCCGCTGGGGGCATGGATGCGCCCGAACTCGTGCCGTTCCTGCGCGCCGAGGACGCCGCCGCCTTTGCCGCAGCGCGCGGCGGGCGCGTCGTCACCCTGGCCCAGGTGGCAGATGCCGATGTGCTGTCCGCCATCCCCGTTCTGGCCCAATCCGTTGACGGGGCCGCCGAGGATGACTTCGACGCACGCCTCAAACGCCTGACCCTTGAAAGGCAGAACTGACATGACCCTCTCCCGCCGCAGATTCATCTCCATCTCCGCCGCCGCCTGCCTTATGGCCGGTCGCGGTCAGGCTGCGTCTCTTTATCGCTGGCAGGGCACCGCCTTGGGCGCGCGCGCCGCGATCATGCTGCATCATCCCGATGCCGCGCGGATCACCGAGGCGGCCCGCCTTGAAATCGACCGGTTGGAGGATGTCTTCAGCCTCTATCGCGGCGGCTCTGCCCTCAGCAGGCTCAATGCGGCGGGACATCTGGACAACCCTCCGTTCGAATTGCTGGATTGCCTGCGGCTGGCCGGTGCGGTGCATCGGATGACGAACGGGTTGTTCGATCCGACGGTGCAACCCCTGTGGGACCTGCATGCGCGAAGCCATGCCGCCGGTCGCAGGCCCGGCGCGGCCGAGGTTGAGCGGATGCGCCAGTCCTGCGGCTGGGCGCGTGTGCGCAGCGATTCCGCATCCGTTCGGCTGCCCAAGGGGGCGGCGCTGACCCTCAACGGGATCGCGCAGGGCTATATCGCGGACTGCGTTGCGGATCTGTTTCGCGCTGAAGGCCTGACCGATGTGATGATCGACACAGGAGAGTTGCGCGCCCTGGGCGGCAACCCGCAGGGCGGCGCCTGGCAGGTCACGCTGAACAGCCCCTCGCGCCCGGTGATCGGCCTGCAGGACCGCGCGCTTGCCTCGTCCTCTGCGCTGGGAACGGTGCTGGATGGGCATGGTCAGGTGGGGCATATCATCGATCCCCGCACAGGCTGGCCGGTGCCGCCGCTGTGGAGCCTTGTCAGCGTCACTGCCGAAACCGCCGCTGCCGCAGATGCCCTGAGCACGGCGATGTGCCTCATGACGCGGTCGCAGATCGCGGACACGCTAGCCGGGCTGACCGACGTTGCCGTGACCTTGGGCTGACAGGGCGATTTGCCCGCCGACAGGTGCCAACACGCAATCCGCAGTTGCAAGCAAAAGGAGCCTTTCCAGATGGTAACCACCGCCGAAAAGATGCGCGCCTGGGAAGGGCCTGCCCTGCTGACCTATGGCTTCCGGCCTTTCTTCCTTGGTGCCGGACTTTGGGCGCTGCTGTCGATGGGCGCATGGCTTGCCATCTTGGGCGGGGGGCTGGACCTGCCCACCGCGTTCGATCTGGTCAGCTGGCACGCGCATGCCTTTCTGTTCGGCTATCTGGGTGCGGTGCTGGCCGGTTTTCTTCTGACTGCCGTGCCGAACTGGACCGGGCGGTTGCCGATCGTTGGCTGGCCGCTGGGCGGATTGGTGGCGCTATGGCTGGCGGGACGGATCGCGGTGACGGTCTCGGCCCTGATTCCGTCCATCACGGTCGCGCTGACGGATCTTGCCTTTCCGCTGGTGCTGGCGGCGGTCCTTGCGCGCGAGATCATTGCCGGCAAAAACTGGCGCAACCTGATGACCCTTGCGATCCTGCTGGTCTTCGCCCTGGGTAACGGCCTTTTCCACTGGGAGGCCATGCAGGGCGGATATCCGGCGAATGGAATCGGCCTGCGGATCGCCTTGGGCGCGGCGATCATGATGATCGGCGTTATCGGTGGCCGCGTGGTTCCATCCTTCACGCGAAACTGGCTGGTACGACGGGGGGCAACACGTCTGCCCGTGCCGCCGATGCAGCATTTCGACAAGCTGTCGCTGCTGGTGCTGGCGCTGGCGCTTCTGCTTTGGGTGGGGTGGCCAGCATCGCCCTGGACAGGGCTTGCCCTGATGGTGGCCGGCCTTGCGCATGCTGTCAGGCTGTCCCGGTGGCAGGGTGTGCAGACAGCAGCCGAGCCCCTGGTCTGGGTTCTGCATGCCGGATATGGTTTTCTGCCTGCCGGGGCCCTTGCCATGGGGGGCTGCATCATCTGGACCGCGCCTTTTGCCATGGCTGTAGCGCAGCATCTGTGGATGGCCGGAGCCATCGGTATCATGACGCTGGCGATCATGACCCGCGCCACCCTGGGTCATACCGGGCGACCCCTGGCGGCAACCCGTCCGACCCTGCTGATTTACCTGTCGATCATCCTGTCCGTGCTGGCGCGCTTGGCCGCGGGGCTGGCGCCGGCCCATGCAGGCCCTTTGCATCTTGTAGCCGGGATCGGATGGCTGGGGGCTTTCGGCATCTTCACGCTGGCCTATGGGCGGCTGCATCTGACCCACCGGAAAGGGTCATGACCTGCGTCGAAGCAGGGGCTGCCGCCCGCCGGTCAATGCCGGGGATCGTCGATCAGCGGAGTAGGCTTGGCCAGGTGGATGAGGTCCGCGGGATCCCCGATATGGACATTCGTGCCGTCGATGGTGACGCCGTAATCCTGCAGCGACTTGATGGCCCGCGACAGGTTTTCGGGCGTCATGCCAAGAAATGACGCCAGCTTGCGTTTCTCGATGGGCAGCTCGAACCTGGCTTGCCCAGCCGCATAGGACTGCTGGCGCAACAGGTAGTTCGCCAGGCGCTCCAGCGAGGTGCGCAGCTTGATGTCCTTTGCCGACTTGACCACGGAGCGGTAGCATTGCGCGAGTTCCGTCACGACGGCGCGGGCGAATTCATTGTCGAGATTGAACACCGTCCTGACATCCTCGGACGGGATCATCACGATCCGGGCCTTTTCGACCGTGCGTGCCGACATCAGGTAGGGTGCATCGCGGATCGTTGCGGCCAGGATGAAGGTGGATACCGGGCGGACCATGGCCATCGTCGTCTCGCGGTCGTTCCAGCCTGCAAAAAGCTCGATCGTTCCATCAAGGACGATATGCAGGAAATCGCTGGGATCACCCTCGGAGATCAGTTCCACCTGCGGCGGGAAGGTCTGCACATATCCGGCGCGCATCAAGGCTTCGAAATGCTCATCGGCCATGTTGTGGAACAACGGCAACGCACGAATCTCGGGGAAAGTCTTGATAGGCATGGTCGGCTTATCCCTTCTCCACTTGATAATAGTCAATCGCCCGTAGGCTATCAGTCAATCGACCATTTGAAAAATGTATTCCGGGGATTTGCATTCTTCTGCACTTCGTCTTGATGATTTTCACAAAATCATTTGTTTTCAATGATTTGCGTCAATTATTGATTTGGATCAAGTCCTCAGCATGAGGGGCGCGTCAGACCTTTGGGCAAACCGTTCGCTTTTTCGGCGGACGTGAGTTCCGGAGGGCTATTCATGCAGACGACAGACACAATCCCGCGTTCGGATCAGAACCGGGCTCTTGCGTTGAGCACCATCGCCTTTACCGCCTGCTTCGCGGTGTGGACGATCTTTTCCATCATCGGCGTCGCCATCAAGGCCGAGCTGGGTCTGAACGACACCCAGTTCGGGCTTCTGGTGGCGACCCCGATCCTGACCGGATCGCTGACCCGGCTTTTTCTTGGTGTATGGGCCGAAAAATACGGTGGCCGCCTGGTGTTCACGGCACAAATGCTACTGACGGCGGCGGCCACCTGGTCGCTGACCTGGGCCAACACCTATCCGATGTATCTGCTGGCCGCGCTTGGCGTCGGCCTGGCGGGGGGATCCTTCATCATCGGGGTGGCCTATGTGTCACGCTGGTATGATGCCGGCCATCAGGGCACGGCGCTCGGGATCTTCGGCGCGGGCAACGTCGGGGCGGCTGTGACCAAGTTCATCGCCCCTTTCGTCATGGTAGCCTATGGATGGCAAGGCGTGGCCCATGTCTGGGCCATCGGTCTTGCGCTGATGGGGATCGGTTTCTTCATCTTCGCCAAGGACGATCCCGAACTGGTGGCGCGGCGCAAGTCCGGCGTCAAGGCGCCGAGCCTTGCTCAACAGTTTGCGCCTCTGGCGAACCTGCAGGTCTGGCGCTTTTCGCTGTATTACTTCTTCGTCTTCGGTGCCTTCGTGGCGCTGGCGCTTTGGATGCCGCACTACCTGATCGACGTCTATGGCGTTGATGTGAAGACCGCGGGCATGGCAGCCGCGTCCTTCAGCCTTTCGGCCAGCCTGTTTCGGGCCTATGGCGGACACCTGTCGGACAAGTTCGGTGCGCGTGCGGTGATGTACTGGACCTTCGGCTTTTCCATGCTGTTCCTGTTCATGCTGTCCTATCCGCCGACCGATTACATCATCGCCGGCAAGGAGGGGCCGATCGCCTTTTCGACCAGCATGGGGTTCTGGCCCTTCATCGCGGTTCTTTTCTCGCTGGGCTTCTTCATGAGCCTTGGAAAGGCGGCCGTGTTCAAGCATATCCCGGTCTATTACCCGCATCATGTGGGTGCCGTGGGCGGGCTGGTCGGCATGATCGGCGGCCTGGGCGGTTTCGTTCTTCCCATCGCCTTCGGCGCCTTGCTGGACCTGACGGGTATCTACACAAGCTGCTTTGCCCTTCTGTTCGGCCTTGTGGCGATTGCGCTTGGCTGGATGCACCTGTCGATCCGCGCGATGGAGCGCAAGGCCCATGGCGAGGTGCTGGACAGCTTGCCGCAACTGCCCGAGATGCAGGAGGTGCATCATCCCGAGCGCACCGCGATGCCGCGCGTTCTTGACGACTGGCAGCCGGAAAACGCCCAGTTCTGGAATGACAGGGGCCGGGCCATCGCGCGGCGCAATCTGTGGATTTCGATCCCTGCGCTGTTGCTGGCCTTTTCGGTCTGGATGGTCTGGTCCGTCGTGGTGGCGCGCCTACCCGCGATCGGCTTCGACTTCACACCGGGTCAGTTGTTCTGGCTGGCCGCCTTGCCGGGCCTGTCCGGCGCGACCCTGCGGATCTTCTACAGCTTCATGGTGCCGATCTTCGGCGGGCGGCTGTGGACGACGCTGTCGACCGCTTCGCTGCTGCTGCCTGCGATGGGCATCGGATATGCGGTGCAGAACCCCGAGACGCCTTATCTCATCTTCCTGGTGCTTGCGCTTCTTTGCGGCTTTGGCGGCGGCAACTTTGCGTCGAGCATGGCCAATATCGGCTACTTCTTTCCCAAGTCCGAGAAGGGCAATGCCCTTGCACTGAACGCGGGTCTGGGCAACCTGGGTGTGTCGGTCATGCAGTTCCTGGTGCCCATCGTCATCACGGCGGGTGTCTTCGGGGCGCTGGGCGGACAGCCGCAGAC
>JAJLKH010000078.1:0-3828 GCA_033839205.1 Rhodobacterales bacterium
CAGCTGCGGGCGATAGATTGACAGGTGCGGCGAAAGCGGGCGGTTGCCCCGGTTCACGTCAGCCATGTGTCCCTTCCTTCTTGGGTTGCGAAAGGACCGGCGTCACCACTGCACACGACGGTATACCTTTCGATGCCTTTACGGCCTTGATACTCTTTTTAGCGGCTCTGTCACGTCAGCACAGCCCCGACATGCATAAAAATCTGCGCGAAGTGACGCATTGCAGGCGTTCGTGATCACAAGAGGTTTGCCCGTGATCACAAACCCGCCAGACGACAATCCCAAAACGGGAATCAAGCGGCCGCAAATCGACCGGACTCACCCGTTTTGCCCCGGACTCGGTACTTGCTGTCTTTCGGACAGGCCCGAAATACCGGCCCGGTTTTGTGATCACATCGGCATCAGCGCCCAAGAGTCCAGGTCCAGCAGAACATGCGGCTGATACTTGCCATCGTCGCTTTTCAGCCGGAACGCCCCCGCCGCATTGGTCGCCACCAGCCGCAGGCGGATCGCCCCGACGCCGGGCGCGGATGTCTCGGCCTTGTCCAGAACCTCGGACCAGGCGCGGATCGTGTCACCGCTGAAACAGGGGTTCGCATGCGCGCCCGCGTTCAGCCCCACGATCATCTGCGCATTGGCCAGACCGTTGAACGACAGCGCCCGCGCCATGCTGATCACATGCCCGCCATAGATCAGCCGCCGCCCGTCGGCGCGGTTGGTCGCGTCGAAATGCACCTTGGCGGTGTTCTGCCACAGCCGCGTGGCGATCATGTGCTCGGCTTCCTCGATGGTGACGCCATCCACATGGTCGATCGTCTCGCCGATCTCGTAATCGCGCCAGCGATGCGGCTCGCCCGACAGGGTGAAATCGTAATTGGTGAAATCCAGCCCCTCGGGCACCACCAGCTGATCCGGCGTCAGCACCGGCGCCAGCTTGGGCACGACCGTTTCGGGTGCCGGCGCATCGGTGTTGTTCTTGCGCACCATCACCCAACGCACGTAATCCAGAACCACCTCATCCCGCTGGTTCAGGCCACGCGTGCGCACATAGACCACGCCCGACTGCCCGTTGGAATTCTGCTTGAGTCCGATCACCTCGGATGTCGAACGGATCGTGTCGCCCGCATAGACCGGACGCAGCCAGCGGCCCTGCGCATAGCCCAGGTTGGCAATCGCGTTCAGCGACACATCGGGCACGGTCTTGCCGAAAACGATATGAAAGGCCGCCAGATCATCCAGCGGGCTTTGCGGCAAACCGCAGGACCGCGCGAATTCATCCGACGAATAAAGCGCATGCCGGGCGGGATAGAGCGCATGATAAAGCGCCCTTTCCCCGCCGGACACGGTGCGCGGCACGGCATGGTCGATCACCTGACCGATGCTGTAATCCTCGAAAAACCGGCCTGCATTGGTCTTGATCGGAACCACGTGGAACTGCGGCACTTTCATTACTGCTCTCCCAGCTTGAGATCGGGGGAATAGGTGCCTTGCACCTCCTTGGTGACGGCCTGCCCGCAGCGCATCACGCCATTGGCGGCGTCGAAGGCATAGGTCGGGCTGCCATGCAGCGCCCATCCCTCGTTCAACGCCCGCGTGACCTTGTGGCAGAAGGCGTCCGTGTCATCGGCCGTCAGGAAACGGTAAAGCTGCATGGGATCACCCCGGGAACGGCCAGACGCCCAGCCATGCATGGATGCCGGTCATCACCCCGAACAGGACCAGCGTGATCACAACCAGCAGGATGTCTTTCTTCGCCTCGCCGGGCGCGGGACGCACCCAGACTTCGGAGCGGTTGATCAGGATGACCGAGGCTACAGCCCAGGCCAGCATGCCCCCGAACAGGATGATCGACGCCAGATCCCCGTTCACCAGCAGATGCGCCACCGCCCAGATCTTGACCGCCGTCAGCTGCGGATGCCGCATCTTGCCGCGCAACCGGCCTTTCGTCGCGCTCATGCCATATACGAAGACCGCGATCAGCATCATCAGGTTGTTCAGATGGACCGTCCACGCGGGCGGGGCCCAGACATGGATGAAATCCGCGCCCCGATAGCCGAAGATCATCATCAGCAGGCTGACCACGATGGCGACAGCCACCAGCCCCTTGCCCTTGTCGCCCATGGCCGCGCGCGGGCCCGGTGCCAGCCGCTTGAAGAAATGGGCCGCGGCCCAGAGGATCACACCGAGGGTCAGCAGGGTCATGGAGCAGTCTCCGATCAGAGGGATGAAATGGCCGAGGCCATGGCAAGGATCTTCTTGGCGGTCTCGACATGCAGGTTTTCGACGATCTTGCCATCCACGACGGCGACGCCCTGCCCGCTTGCCTCGACCTCTTCATAGGCAGCGATCTGGCGCCGCGCCAGATCAATCTCGGCCTCGGACGGGGCAAAGGCGGTGTTGGTCACATCCACCTGCGCCGGGTGGATCAGGGTCTTGCCGTCAAAGCCCATGTCGCGGCCCTGTTCGCATTCGGCGCGCAGACCCTCGTCATCCTTGAACTGGTTGTAGACGCCGTCGATCGCGATCACGCCATGCGCGCGGGCGGCCATCAGGATGGTCTGCAAGGCCATCTGCATCGGCAGACGGTCGGCGCGGTAGCGGCAGTTCAGCTCTTTCGCCAGGTCGTTGGTGCCTGCGACGAACCCGGTCAGCTGCGGATGCGCGGCGATCTCGGCCGCGTTCAGGATGCCCAGCGGCGTTTCCATCATCGCCCAGATCGGCGTGCCATTGCCCAGCATGTCCGCCAGCGCCTGCACGTCGGCTGCGGAATTCACCTTGGGCAGCAGGAACACATCCGCCCCCGCATCGCGCAGCGCATCGACATCGCCCGCGCCCCATTCCGTATCCAGACCGTTGATGCGGATGATCTTGACCTTTGCGCCATAGCCGCCCACCGCCAGCGCCTGCGCCAGTGTGCTGCGGGCCTCGACCTTGGCATCAGGCGTCACCGCGTCTTCCAGGTCAAAGATGATCGCATCAACCGGCAGGTCGCGCGCCTTGTCCAGCGCACGCTCCTTCGAGCCGGGGATATAGAGAACCGAGCGATAGGGGCGGATGTCCATGACCTGAGTCTTCCTTGTAATAATCTTGCGCAGAGATGGCATTTTTTGGTGCAAACCTTCAAGACCATTCGCGCCGCATTGCAGAAAAAAGCGCATGCCATGGGATACTTTTTGCGAAAAATCGCTACGGCGCGATCCGTTAACCGGACTTCAATCCTCTGGGCGCAGCCTGTCGTGATCCGATCATGGAAAGGTCGAACCGATGGCATATGAACGAACGATACTGACGACAGGCGTGGTTCTTCTGACACTGGCCATGGCCACGCTGGCCCCCGCCGCGCAGGCGCAGACCATGACAAACTGCGCCCCGCGCGACCGGGTGCTGGAACGGCTGGCCGGCACCTATGGCGAAACCCGCCGCGCGATGGGCCTTGGCGGCAACAACGCGGTGCTTGAGGTCTTTGCCAGCGACGACAGCGGCAGCTGGACGATCACCATGACCCTGCCCAACGGCATGACCTGCCTTGTGGCGTCGGGGCAGGCCTATGAATCGATGGCCGATGCCCTGGTGCCGCCGGGCAAGGGCGCCTGAGCACGATCAGGTCAGCGCGTCCCAGATCAGCTTGAACCCGGTGATCGTCAGCAAGATATAGGTCAGCGCGAAAAAGGCGCGTTCCGGCACCATGTGATGCGCCTTCACGCCCAGCCAGGCGCCCAGCAGCGCGACGGGCGCCAGGAACAGATCGGCCAGCAAGGTCTCGGCGGTGAAGATCCCCAGGAAGGCATAGGGGATGAACTTGGCGATATTCACCGCCCAGAACACGAT
>JAJLKH010000079.1:0-42707 GCA_033839205.1 Rhodobacterales bacterium
TTGCCCTACGATTCAAACCCCGAATTCGTCAATCCGCAGGGCGGCATCCTGGGCAATACCAACAACAAGATCGTCAACCGCCCCTTTCCGCTGCATGTCAGCCATGTCTGGGGCGACAGCCAGAGGGTGCAGCGCTGGCAGCGTCTGATGCAGATGCGCGAGGTGCATACCCGCGACAGTTTCATCGAGGCGCAGCTGGACACCGTCAGCGTGACCGCGCAATCGCTGCTGTCACTGGTGGCGGCGGATCTGTGGTTCACCGGATCGGCGGCCCCCGAAGGCACACGCATGCGCCAAAGGCAGCGGGCGCTGGATCTGCTGGCCAACTGGAACGGCGAGATGAACGAACATCTGCCAGAGCCGCTGATCTACGCCGCATGGCTGCGCGCGTTGCAGGACCGCCTGATCCGGGACGAGATCGGCCCCCTGGCCGATGAATTCACCCATGTCGAGCCGCTTTTCATAGAGCGCGTGTACCGGGATGTGGACGGTGCAAGCGTCTGGTGCGACGTGATCCAGAGCGCCCCTGTCGAAACCTGCACCGACATGGCGCGCCTGGCGCTGGACGATGCGCTGGTCTGGATCGAAGAGCGCTACG
Organism: Rhodobacterales bacterium; assembly: GCA_033839205.1. Taxonomy (GTDB): domain Bacteria; phylum Pseudomonadota; class Alphaproteobacteria; order Rhodobacterales; family Rhodobacteraceae; genus Seohaeicola. The sequence continues at coordinate 599 of JAJLKH010000079.1, forward strand.
GCAGCCAGATCGAGGCGCTGCGCTGGGGCGATGCGCATCAGGCCACACATGATCACCCCGCCCTGGGCGAGGTGCCGCTGCTGCGGTATTTCGTGAATATTCGCCAATCCACCAGCGGCGGCGATCACACGCTGTTGCGCGGGCGCACCCTGGGCAAGGGCAACGAACCTTTTCTGAACGTGCACGGTGCAGGCTATCGTGGTGTCTATGACTTCGCAGACCCCGACAGTTCGGTCTTTGTCACCTCGACCGGTCAATCGGGGCATTTCCTGTCGCGCCATTATGACGATCTGGGCGAGCTGTGGCGCCGCGGCGAATACATCCCGATGTCGCTGGACGAAAACCTTGCCCGTGCCGCCGCGGTGGGCGTGACCGTGCTGCAACCCCGCTGATCCTGCGGGCGTTCACGCGCCCGCCCCCTGCCTGCGTCATGTTGGCAATCATGTGATGCGTTGTTTTCTCGACTCGGCGGCTGTTGTGCTTTACCACCGCACGGAACAGGCAAAACATACGACAATAAAGAGACCTATCCATTCGATGAACGCGCCCGTCCAGCGTCTGAATGACGCCGCCCGCCCCGCTTCTGCCGCGACCTCAATCCTGACCGACCCTTCCGTTGACACGTCTTCATCTCCGGCGCGCTCCGCGCAGGAATGGGTCAGGATCCTTGCGCGCTACCGCGAACCCGATCCCGCGCGCAGCGCATTCGAGGTGGCCATCAGCGTTCTGCCCTTCATCGGGATCTGGGCACTGGCACTTTGGGCGCTGTCCTTCAGCTATACCCTCGCCTTCGTTCTGGGTCTTGCCAATGCGGCATTCGTGCTGCGGCTGTTCCTGATCCAGCATGACTGCGGGCATGGCGCCTTTTTCGCGGACAAGCGCGTCGGCGACTGGATCGGTCGCCTGCTGGGCGTCTTCACGATGACGCCCTATGATGTCTGGCGCCGCACCCATTCCGCCCATCATTCCAGCACCGGCAACCTTGACAAGCGTGGCCTGGGCGATGTGCATACCATGACCGTGGCCGAGTATCGCGCCGCCAGCCAATGGGAACGCTTCATGTACAGGCTTTACCGCCATCCCGTTGTGCTTTTCGGGCTTGGGCCGGGCTACCTGTTCCTGCTGCAGAACCGCATTCCCTATGGGCTGATGTCCTCCGGCTGGCTCTACTGGGTCAGCGCCATGGGTACCAACCTTGCCACGCTGGGCTTTCTGGTGGCGCTTTATGCCTATGCGGGCTGGGCACCGATCCTGCTGATATTCCTGCCCAGCGTGCTGCTGGCAGCGACCATCGGCATGTGGCTTTTCTATATCCAGCACCAGTTCGAGGAAACATACTGGGAAGGCGACAGCGAATGGCAGATCCATGATGCGGCGCTGCACGGCTCGTCCCATTACGACCTGCCGCCCCTGGCGCGCTGGTTCACCGCGAATATCGGCATCCACCACGTGCACCATCTTTATGCGCGGATCCCCTATTACAAGCTGCCGCAGGTGCTGCGGGATCACGGCGAACTGGCCCAGGCCCAAAGGCTCGGCTTCCGCGAAAGCCTGTCCTGCGTGAAGTTTCACCTGTGGGACGAAACCAATCGACGGCTGATCTCGTTCGAAGCCGAACGCAACCTTCCTGCCTGACAAGCCGCCCCGCGCGGCATGGTGCCTGCGGAATGGATATTTGAGGCAAGAAGAAACAGCAAAAGGGGCGCCCGGATAACGGAGCGCCCCTTGCCATGCAGATCGGGCCTTTCCCTGCTAAGGGATCACATGTCACGAAAGCGCTTTTCCTGTCGTGCGGTCCAGAGCACCGAGATCTCGAAGCCGTCGTCGTTCTGGGTCTCATCCTCGACCACGCCCTGTTCATGCAGCCAGGCGCGCTTGCGCCCCTCGGCAAAGGTCAGGCTGATCGACGCGGGATGACGCGCGGTTTCAATCTTGGCGGTCATCGCCGCCAGCAGCGCATCCAGCCCCTCGCCTGTCACGGCAGAAATCGCCTGAACCCTTTCATGGCGATCCGCACTGGCCAGAACCGCCTCGCGCGTGGCCGGATCAAGCCGGTCGATCTTGTTCCAGACCTCGATCATCGGCACCGAGTCCTGAACCCCCAGCGAGGCCAGGATATCACGCACGTCCCGGGCCTGCGCCTCGGTATCGGGATGGCTGATATCGCGCACATGCACGATCAGATGGGCGCCCAGAACCTCCTCGAGGGTGGCGCGGAAGGCCGCGACCAGCTCGGTCGGCAGATCGCTGATGAAACCTACCGTATCGGACAGGATGATCTCGGGGCCATTCTCGGACAGCTTGACAGAGCGCATGGTCGGATCAAGCGTTGCGAACAGCATGTCCTTCACCAGGACATCGGCCCCGGTCAGACGGTTGAACAGCGTCGACTTGCCAGCGTTCGTATAGCCCACCAGCGCCACGACCGGATAGGGCACCTTGGCGCGGGCGGCGCGATGCAGCGTGCGCGTCTTGACCACCTTGTCCAGTTGGCGGCGCAAGCGCACCAGTTGTTCATCGATGGCACGGCGGTCCGCCTCGATCTGGGTTTCGCCGGGACCACCCACGAAGCCCAGCCCGCCGCGCTGCCGTTCAAGGTGGGTCCAGGCCCGCACTAGGCGCGTGCGCTGATAGCTGAGCGCGGCCATCTCGACCTGCAGCACCCCTTCGTTGGTGCGCGCGCGATCCGAGAATATCTCAAGGATCAGGCCGGTTCGATCCAGCAGCTTGACCTTCCATTCCTTCTCGAGGTTGCGCTGCTGTACCGGCGTCACGGGGCCGTCGACCAGCACCAGCTCAACCTCGGCCGCTTTGAACTTGTCCTTCAACTCGGCGATCTTGCCCTTGCCGAACAGCATTCCCGGATGCGGGCGCTGCAAGCGCACGACATCGGCGCCCACGACCTCGAGATCGGGCAAAGCGGCAGCCAAAGCCACGGCCTCTTCCAGCTTGTGCTCGGGGGCGCGGCGGTCCTGTTCGGATTTGAGTTCGGGATGCAGCACCCAGGCACGGGTGGCAACCCGGTCATGTTCCATCAATTGGTGTCTTCACCGTCATAAAGGTTGATCGGCTGCGACGGCATGATCGTCGAGATTGCATGCTTGTAGACCAGTTGGGACTGGCCATCGCGGCGCAGCAACACACAGAAGTTGTCGAACCAGGTGATCACACCCTGCAGCTTGACGCCGTTGATCAGGAAAATGGTCACGGGGATCTTTGTTTTCCGCGTGTGATTTAGAAACGCATCCTGAAGATTTTGTTTGTCGGAAGCCATATGAAAGCCTTTGTTCTTGCAGTGACCGCGGATCGGTTCAATGTCCCTGTCCGTTCACTATGATCTGCAGCTAACGAAGATTCCAGTCAAAAATCAGCCCTTTACCCCGGTCTTTCCCCGTCGCTGTCTTGCGCATGACCGACAAGAGGGGATCAGACGGGATCGCGACAGGTTCAATCGCGCCAAAAACCGCTTGTCAGCAGCGCGATGAAAGCCAGCAGTTCAAGACGGCCCAGCACCATTCCCGCGCAGAACAGCAGCTTTGACCCTTCAGCAAGGCCGATCAGGGAAATCGACACCTCCGCGCTCGCCGAGATCAGCGGACCGGTGGTCGTCAGCGCCGCGACGGCCAGCACCATGGATTGCTCGAAACTGCTGCCCAAGGCCGAGAACCCCAGCATCAGGACCATCAGTGAAATGGCAAAGAACATGAAGAAGATCCAGGCGAAGAAAGCCCCCTTGCGGGCGATGCGGCTGCTGCCTGTGCGCGAATGTCCGATCGACGATGGATGCACCAGTCGGTCCATCTCGCGCAGCCCATGCAGGTAAAGCGCCCATACCCGCAGCAGCTTGACCCCGCCAGCGGTGGTGGCGACCCCGCCCCCCATCATCGCAAGCCCCATCAGGATGATGCCCGAAGTGCCCAAGCCTGACCACGTGCGGGCCGCGTCCCAATGCACGCTTTCAAAGCCGTTGGTGGTCAGAAAGGACAGGATGGTGAAAAGGCTTCCCCAAAGCGCGTAGAGCGGCACCATCGGATCGGCCTCACCGCTGACCTGGAAGGAGGCCAGGTAATGGCGGATGAACAGGATCAGCGTCACCCCCAGGGCAATCGTCATGCCAAGGCGGAATTCGGGGTCAAATTGGATCCCGCGCCGTGCCGTGGTGATCGTATCCGAGGAAAAGGTCAACCGGGACAGGCCGAACATCAGGAAAAGGGCGATCACCACCTCGCCCGGCACACCGGACGCGGCCCCCTCGACCCCGCCCAGGGGTGAAATGCCGCTTGTCGCCATGACCGACATGCCATGGATCAGCGCCACCAGCGGCGGATCGCCCAACACCAGCAGCAAGAGCCACAGCGCCAGCGTGAGACCTGCGTAGATCGGAAAAAGCTGAAACGTCACCCGCACGATGCGCTGCTGCGGATCGGCAAGCCCGCCTTGCGTAAAGCGTGTCTCGCCCTGCCCCGGCTCCGCCATCGCAGTCACCTCGAAACCGCCCAGGTTCAGGGGCGCCAGGATGGCAGAGGCCGCAACCCAGATCAGGAAACCGCCCATCCATCCGACGAGGCCGCGCCACAGATGCAAGGTCGACGACAGGCGCCCGGGTTCGAAAAGGCTGGCGCCGGTCGTGGTCAGACTCGATACCATCTCGACATAGCTGTTGAGAAACGATGTTGTCCCGATCGCGTCGTGAAACGGCACCGCCAGGATCGGCGGCAGCAACAGATAGGCGCCGACCAATGCGGCAAGGTTGCGCATGGAACTGCGCCGGCGCGGTTGTGCCGCCATGGCGATGGCCACAAGCGTCACGACAGTCAGGGTCAGCGTGCCGGCATAGAAAAAGGCACGCGCTTCGGCATGGCGCAACAGGACGGCGGCATGAATGGCCGGCAGATACATCGACAGACCCGCCATACCGATCAGCAGGATCAGAAGCGGTTGGTCGAAAAGGCGCGCACGCATCCCGGGCTGACCTCAGAAGAAGTCGATCGAGACCTGCAACAGCCTCTCGACCTCGGGAACGTCCTTGGCCAGGCAGAACATCGCGACGATATCCCCCTCGTCGATCCGTGTATCGGAATTCGGCTTGACCACCTGGTTGCCCTTGAGAAGGCCACCCACCAGGACCCCCTCGGGAAAGTCGATGTCGCGCACCTTCTTGCCCGCCATGGGCGAAGTTGACAAAACCTCGGCCTCGATCATCTCGGCCTCGGCATCGCCGATGGAATAGACACCGCGCACGCGGCCGTGGCGGATATGGCGCAGGATGGATGACACGGTGGTGGCGCGCGGGTTGATATAGGCATCGATCCCCAGCGGGCCCATCAGCGGCACCATCGTGGGATCGTTGATCAGGGCGATCGCCATCGGGCAGCCTTCGGATTTCGCCCGCACGGCCGCCAGCATGTTGGTCTTGTCGTCATCGGTCACGCAGAGCACCGCATCGGCACGGCTGATATTCGCCTCCGCCAGCAGCGCCGCATCCAGCCCGTCACCGTTCAGAACAATGGTCCGCTCCAGCGCTTCGGCCGCCCGTTCCGCGGATTTGCGGTTCTTCTCGATGATCTTGGCCCGGATTTTCTGGGTGCCTTCTTCCAGCGCGCGGGCGACCGCAAGGCCCACGTTGCCGCCCCCCACGATCACCACGCGTTCCTGCTTGCGGGTGGTCTTGCCGAAGATTTCCAGCGTGCGGTGGATATCCTCGTTCACCGTGAAGACATAGCAGTCGTCGCCCACGAACAGCTGATCCTCGGCCTCGGGGGCAAACAGGATACCGTCACGGCGCACCCCCACGACAATGGCGCGCAGGGTTGAAAACAGATCCGTCAACTGGCGCAACGGTGTATTCACGACGGGGCAGTCTTCCTCGATGGAGATGCCCAGCAATTGCGCCCGCCCGCCCAGGAACACCTCGGTGTCGAAGGCCGCAGGCGAATAGAGGCGCTGCAAGGCGGCCTCGGCCACTTCGCGTTCCGGGCTGATCACCACATCTATCGGCATGTGATCGCGGCGATAAAGGTCGGAATAGATCGCATCCAGATAGGACTGGCTGCGCAGGCGCGCGATCTTGCGCGGTATCGCAAATACCGAATGGGCCACCTGGCAGGTGACCATGTTGACCTCGTCCGAATAGGTGGCGGCGATGATCATGTCGGCGTCGCGCGCGCCCGCCCGCTCCAGCACGTCAGGATAGCTGGCAAAGCCCGCGATTCCCTGCACATCCAGCGACGATGTGGCCCGGCGGACAAGGTCGGGGTTGTTATCGACGATGGTGATGTCGTTCTTCTCGCCCGCAAGATGCCGGGCAATCTGCCACCCCACCTGCCCTGCGCCGCAGATGATGATTTTCATGCCTGCGTTTCCTTGGTTTCCGAGGCCCTTGGATGGCAGATAGGCCCATCATGGTCAATTGAATTGTCATTTCCCGCAGGCCGCTTCAAGATGGGGCTGACGTGTTTCAAAGGTTCCCTGTCATGCCGATTTTCGCCCTTCCGCTTCCCGCACCGATGCGCCCATTGCCGCGACTGCCCCTAACCCTTTCCGTGCTCGCCCTTGCGGCCTGCACGCCCTTGGGCATCTATCACAAGCCCGGCGCCACCGTTGCCGCGATGCAGGACACCCTGACCAATTGCGAGGTCGAAGGACTGCAGCGCGTGCCCGTCGACCGCCGGGTAGAACGCGATCCGATCCGCACCGTCCCGCGCAAGGTATGCGACAGCGCGGGAAACTGCACCGTGGTCTATGACCGCGTCGGCGGGGAAATCCGGACCTGGGACGCCAACGCGCCATTGAGGCAGCGTGTTCTGAACCAGTGCATGACGGCGCAGGGGTATACCTTCGTCGAATTGCCGCCCTGCTCGCAAGGCGTCAAACAGGCAGCCCCCACTGCCGCCACGACAATCCTGCCGCGCCTTGCGCCGAATTCCTGCTCAATCCGCAATGGCGATGGCACCTGGCAGATCGTGACGCCGGGCTAGACCGTTCCGGCGCACTCAGACCTCGTCGGCATCCGCCGTTTCGATCTCGTCATCCATCTGCGCAAGGCGGCCCCCCGCCTTGCCCGACGTCACGACACCCAGCGACTTGAGCTTGCGATGCAGGGCGCTGCGTTCCATGCCGACGAAATTGGCGGTGCGGCTGATATTGCCGCCAAAGCGGTTGATCTGGGTCAGCAGGTATTCCCGTTCGAACGCCTCGCGCGCCTCGCGCAGCGGCAGTGTCGCCAGCGCGCCAGACAGCACCACGCGCCCGTCATCGCTGCTCTTCTCCTCGCCCGATGGCAGGTCGCGCACCTCGATCGGGCCTGTGCCCTCACCCAGGATCAGCACCCTTTCGATCAGGTTGCGCAATTGCCGCACGTTGCCCGGCCAGTCCATCGTTTGCATCAGGGCCACGGCCTCGTCGCTCAACTGCCGCATCGGCAGACCCTGCGTGCGGTTGAACAACGCGATGAAATGCTGCGCCAGAAGCGGGATATCCTCGCGCCGGTCCACCAGCGGCGGCACCGCGATCGGCACGACATTCAACCGATGATAAAGCTCCTGGCGGAATCGTCCCGCCTTGATCTCGGCCTCGAGGTTGCGGTTGGTCGATGAGATGACCCGCAGATCGACGCGCACCTTGTCGGCCCCGCCAAGCCGCGTGAACTGCTGATCGACCAGCACGCGCAGGATCTTGGATTGCGTGCCGGACGGCATGTCCGCCACCTCATCGAAATAGATCACCCCCCCATGCGCCTGTTCCAGAAGGCCGGGTTCGACCCCGCGCTCGGCGCTTTCACGGCCGAACAGCACCTCTTCCATCCGGTCCGCCTCGATCGAGGCGCAGCCCACGGTCACGAAAGGTGCGCTCGACCGGTTGGAATTGGCGTGGATATACCGCGCGGCGACCTCCTTGCCCGAACCCGGCGCACCGGTCAGCATGACCCGACCATTCGATTTGGTCACCTTGTCCAATTGGCTGATCAACGCCCGGTAAGCCCCTGATGCACCAACCATTTCCGCAGCCGTCACATCCTTGCGCCGCAATTCGCTATTCTCGCGGCGCAGGCGGCTGGTTTCCATCGCGCGCCGGATCACGACAAGCAACTGGTCGATGTTGAATGGCTTCTCGATAAAGTCGTAGGCGCCCTGTTTGATCGCGGCGACAGCAATCTCGATATTGCCATGCCCCGAGATGATGACCACCGGCACATCGGGGTTGTCACGCTTGACGGTCTTCAGGATGTCGATCCCGTCCATCCGGCTGTCCTTGAGCCAGATGTCCAGGATCATCAACGAGGGGGGCTCTGTATTGATGGCGGCCATCGCTTCGTCCGAATTGCCAGCCAACCGGGTATCATACCCTTCATCCTCCAGGATATCCGAGATCAATTCACGGATGTCGCGCTCGTCATCCACGATAAGAATATCGCCCATCTATCTGCCACTCCTCTGTTTTTCCTGTCCACGCGCTGAACCGGAAGGCTGTTTGCCCTCTCCCGGTGCCGTCGCGGGTTCAATTTCCACGGCAGGGGCTGCCGCACCGGACAATGCCAGCGGCAACCGGATCACGGCCATCGCACCGGCCCATGTCTGCCCCTCGAAGCAAGGCGCATCCTCCAGCGAAAGGCTGCCGCCATGTTCTTCGATGATCTTCTTGACGATCGGCAGGCCAAGCCCCGTCCCCTCGCTGCGCGTCGTCACGTAAGGCTCGAACAATCGCGACCGATCCTCGGGCAGTCCCACACCATTGTCGATGATGCGGATCTCGGCCTGCGATCCGACCCGCGCTGTCACCACGCGGACCTGCGCCCTGTGCCCGTCGGGTGCGCCCTTGGCCTGCAAGGTCTCGATCGCCTCACCTGCATTCTTGATCAGATTGGTCAGGGCCTGGTGGATCATCGTCGAATCCACCTCGGCCGCCAGCGGATCATCGGCCAGATCGCTGCCGATATCGACGCCGGGTTGTCCCGATTGCTGCAACAGCACCGCATCCCGCACCAGCGCCGTCAGGCTCTCTGGCCGCCGTTCGGGTTCGGGCATACGGGCAAACTTGGAAAACTCATCAACAATTCGCCGCAAGTCATTGGTTTGCCGCACAATAACATCCGTCAACTGATCCAGGTCGCTACCGGTCGGCTCGTCCAGATGCTTGCGGAACTTCCGCTTGATCCGCTCCGCTGACAGCTGGATCGGGGTCAGCGGATTCTTGATCTCATGCGCGATGCGTCGCGCGACATCGCCCCAGGCGGCCATGCGCTGTGCTGCAACCAGATCCGACACATCGTCGAAGGCCACCACATACCCTTCCAGCCGCCCGTCTTCGCCGCGCCGTGTCGACATGCGCACCAGAAGGTTTTCAAGCCGTCCCGTCCGGCTGACCTTGACCTCATCCTGCGCGGTTTCGGTTTGCGCCTGTTGCAGCCTGTCAAACAGCGGGCCAAACTCCGGCACCGCGACGGACAGGGCAACCGATTGCTGATCCTCCTGCCAGTCCAGCAGGCGCTCGGCGGACCGGTTCACGAAAGTCACGCGCCCTTCCGCATCAACCCCGACCACGCCCGAGGTCACGGAACTCAGCACGGAATCAAACAGCCGCCGCCGCCGTTCGATCTGACGCGTATTGTCCAGAAGGGTGTCGCGCTGGCCCTTCAGCTGCCGGGTCATCTGGTTGAAATAACGCCCCAGCATCGCGATCTCGTCATCACCGGCCTCATCGGGCACCTGCACATCCAGATCGCCCGCGCCCACACGCTGTGCCGCACCGGTCAGCCGCCCGACAGGGCGCGACAGGCGTTCGGCGAACCACATGCCCAGCCAGACCGCCGCCAGGATCAGGATCACCGCAAAACCAAGGTAGACCAACCCGAATTCGAAAAGCACGCGACCGCGCTCATTCTCAAGCTGCTGGTAGAACCGCGCGGTTTCCTTGGTGTCATCCAGCAGGTTCAGAAGCTCTCCATCCACCTCGCGGCTGACATAGAGATACCGATCAACGAATTCCTCAAGCCTCACCAGCGCGCGAAATTCGTTGCTGTCCCAATCCTCGATGATCTGCACCCCACCTTCCGAGGCGGCCATGATCGACTCGGCGCCGGGAGGCTCGAAATCGAACAGGTAGGATCTTTCGCCCCGCGCCCGGATCTCGCCGGTGCCGTCGATCACATAGGCCTCGCGCAACCCCCGCTGGATCTGCCCCTGCCCGGTCGCCAGCACGCGCCGCACATCGCCATCGCCCATGAAAAAGGTATTGCGCCGATTGTTGTCCAGATAGGCCGCCAGCGCCAGGGCATCATCCGTCAGGTCGCGGCGATGCTCTTCCTCATAGGCTTCGGCGGCGGCCAGCGAACTGCCCACAACCTGCCGCACGCGGTCTGAAAACCAGCCCTCAAGCCCCACGTTGATCGTGAGGCCCGCGAAGATCGCCACAGATACCGTGGGGATCAGCGCCAGAAGGGCAAAGACCCCGGTCAGACGCAAATGCAACTGCGAACCAGCCGAACGCGCGCGCCGCGCCGCGATCAGCCCCGCGACCTTCTGCAGGACCAGCGCCGCCACCACCAGCACATAGACAAGATCGACCAGCAGGATCAGCCGCAACCCGATGGCCGAGGCGCCCTGGTCCAGCGGCCCAAGTACAAGGAACGTGGCAATGGCAAGGACAGGCCCAAGAAACACGAGGCCAAGCGTCGCGGCATTCTGCACTTTCTTCAGGCGGCGCAGCCGCGCCAGCCTGTTCCAATCGATGCGTGCATGCGCCCGGGTAATCACCCGCTGCCCCCGTCCTGATTGATGTGGCGCTTGAGGCGCCTGACCGCTTTTATCGGGTCAGATCGGCCAATGGGCCAATCTGCCACTTATCTGTTGCGGTTTTACATCAACTTCCGGCGTCGTGTCACGCGAATATCCAGATCCGTGATCTTCTTTCGCAAGGTATTGCGGTTGATCCCCAGCAGATCCGCACATTTAGCCTGATTTCCGCCAGTCGCCTCAAGCGCGATTTCCAGCAAAGGCCCCTCGACCTCGCGCAGGATGCGGCCATAAAGACCCGGTGGTGGCAGCATGTTGCCATGCAGATCGAAATAGCGCCGCAGATGCCGGTTGACCGAGGCCGATAGTTTTTCGGTATCGTTGCCACCACCCAGCACCGGCTCCATCTCGGGCTGGTTGCCCAGCACCGATTCCACCTCCGAGCGGGTGATCTCATCCGCGCGGCTGGTCAACACAAGGCGGCGGATCGCATTTTCCAGCTGGCGCACGTTGCCCGGCCAGCTATAGGCGCGCATCAGCTCCAGGGCGTCCCGCGACAGACGACGCTTGGGCGCACCGTCCTTTTCACTGCGCAGCAGGAAATGCTCGGCCAGAAGCGGAATGTCATCGACCCGCTCGCGCAGTGATGGCACCTCGATCGTGGCCCCACCCAAGCGGTAATACAGATCCTGCCGCATCCTGCCTTTTTCCATTGCCTGCGACAGGTTCGACTGGCTGGTGGCCATGAAGCGCGGCACGTGATCGCCGGGGCTGTCCATCATGCGCACGATCCGCGCCTGGCTTTCCAGGTCGATATCGCCAATCTCGTCAAACAGAACCGAGCCGCCCTTGGCGCGTGCCAGCACGCGGGCGGGGCCTTCGATATCCTGCAGATCTGTCGCCGTCACGGTCACGAAAGGCAGGGTGCGCCGATCCGAAAAATCGTGAATAGCACGCGCTATCAATGACTTGCCGGTCCCACTTTCACCGGAAATCAGTACCGGCAGATCGGTATTCATCACCCGAGCCACGAGCCGGTAAAGCGATTGCATCGCGGGCGTACGCCCCACCAGCGGCAGATCGTCGGGCCGGTCTGCACCCGCATCGACCGGTGCCGCAGGCGCCACGCGGCGGCGGCTTTCCAGCGCCCGCGCCGTTCGTTTCATCAGGTCAGGCAAGTCGAAAGGCTTGGGCAGATAATCATAGGCTTCGGCCTCGGCGGCCTGAATGGCAGTCATGATGGTATTCTGCGCCGAGATGACGATGACCGGCAGACCGGGCCTGTCCTGCGCGATCTTCGGCAGCATCTCAAGCCCGTTACCATCGGGCATCATCACATCCGAGATCACCACATCGCCCTTTCCCTCGGCCACCCAGCGCATCAGCGTGGTCAGGCTCGAGGTGGCATGCACCTTGCAGCCAGCCCGCGTCAGTGCCTGCGTCAGCACTGTGCGGATGGTGCGATCGTCATCGGCGACCAGAACGGTTCCGTCCATCGGCGTCTACTCCCTTGAGGACTTTGATATGGTTGGTTTGCGTGGCGGCGGCACGTCGCGCGGGGCACGCGGCAAAGACATGCGAAACACCGTGCGTCCGGGCACTGAATCGACCGAAATCCAGCCGTCATGGTCGGACATGATCTTGCTTACCAGCGCCAGGCCAAGCCCGGTGCCGTTCTCGCGCCCGGACACGAAAGGATCGAAGATATCGCCCGCGATATCTGCCGGCAGACCCGGGCCATCATCGATCACCTCGACCTGCAGGGGCAAGGATTGCCCCATGCCATCGCTTCGGCGCATGCGGAACGAATGTTCGTAATAGGACCGCAGGCGAATGGTTCCCCCATTCTTGTCAGCAGCTTCCGAGGCGTTCTTGACCAGGTTCAGCACCACCTGCAGCAACTGGTCCGGGTCACCCCAGGCCATGGGAAGCGAGGGGTCGTAATCCTCGATGATTTTCATATGTGCGCCGAACCCCAAAAGCGCGGAACGCCGCGCCCGGTCCAGCACATCATGAATATTCACCTCGCGCCGGTCCGGCGGGCTGAGGTTGCCGAATTGCTCGACCTGCTCCAGCAGCTTCACGATCCGCCGGCTTTCCTCCACGATCAGATCGGTCAATTCCATGTCTTCGGGGCTCAACCCCATCGACAGAAGCTGCGCCGCCCCCGTGATGCCCGCCAGCGGGTTCTTGATTTCATGGGCCAGCATTTCAGCCATGCCTATGGCCGATTTCGCCGCCGATTTGACCGATTGCGAATGGGTCACGCGACCCGCCAGCTCACGGGGCGAGATCAGCAGGATCATGAACCCCGGCTGCCCCTGCATCGGCGAGATCTGCAGGTTGCAATGCAAAGGCGCCCTTTCACCAGTGCCCACATCGACATCATTCACGAACAGCGGTGTCGATGTTTCGCGCGACCGGTCAAAGGCCTCCTGCATCGGGGCATCCACCATCACACGGTCCCAGACCGGATGCCCCCGCACCGCCTTGACCGATGCATTCAGGAAAAGCTCTGCCGCGGGATTGGCATCGGCGATACGATCCTCCGGATCCAGCAGGATCGCCGGCACCGGCAATGACGACCAGAGCGCGGAATCGTCGATCATGCAGCAGCCCTCCGCGCAGGCGCACCAGCACCCGCCAATGCATCAGGCAGAAGTCGCAAGACCGTATCGGCCGCATCTGCACGCAGAATGCGCTGACGCAGCAGCGCCTCGGTTCCCGCCTCATCCATGTACCAGCCCAGGTGCTTGCGCGCGACGCGCAGCCCAAGATCCTGACCATAGAACATCAACATCGCCTCGTAATGCCCTGATACCATGTCAACAAGATCCTGCCCCATCGGCACGTCCGGAGCTACACCGCCATAAAGGTCATGGGCGATCAGCGCCAAGAGCCAGGGCCGCCCCTGCGCCGCGCGTCCCACCATCACGCCATCCGCACCCGATAGCCGCAGCGCCTCGGCCGCAGAGGCCGCATCGACAATGTCGCCATTCGCAATCACGGGGATGCCCACGGCCTTCTTGACGGCGGCAATCGCAGCCCAATCCGCCTTGCCCTTGTAGAACTGGCAACGCGTCCGCCCGTGTATGGTGATCATTTGCACGCCCGCCCCTTCGGCCCGCCGCGCGATATCGGGCGCGTTCAAACAGTCATCATCCCAGCCCAACCGGGTCTTGAGGGTGACAGGCACATTGACCGCGCTGACAACCGCCTCGATCAGGCGCAACGCGTGATCAGGCTCGCGCAGCAGGGCCGAACCTGACAAGCCACCCACGACCTTCTTGGCCGGGCATCCCATGTTGATGTCGATGATCCGCGCGCCCGAGGCTTCGATCATCCGCGCCGCCTCAGCCATCCAATGCGGATCGCGCCCGGCGATCTGCACGGATGTGCCCGCGACATCCGCGCCCAACTCGGCCCGCTCACGCGCTTCGATCCGGCCCGTGACGATCTCGCGGCACGCCACCATTTCGCTCACCACAAGGCCAGCCCCGAACGAGGCGACCAGGGTGCGAAACGGCAGATCCGTGATTCCGGCCAGCGGCGCCAAAAGCACCGGAGAGGACAGATGATGAGCTCCTACATGCAAAGACACGTGCTTATTCCTTGTGCATTGGGTTTTGGCTATCGCAAGCCGAGGCCCGCCGACAACGCTACCATCGTTGTATCTGGGTCAAATATAGGCACGCTCCGACCCATCGCCTACTTTTTAAGCAAACTGACCGGCAAACTGGCACATTGCCCTTTCGACACCCGCGCCCTATGCAGAAGGCAGGAACAGACAGCAAGGCCGGACCCCACGTGACTCACGCCCGTTTTCCGCAGGATCACCGCGCATGACCACGGCCGCGATCATCGTCGCCGCGGGCCGGGGCACCCGCGCGGGCGGCGATCAGCCCAAGCAATGGCGCGTTCTGGCCGGTCGTCGCGTGATCGATTGGACAGTGTCCCTGTTCCAGGACCAAGCCGGCATCGATCTGATCCTTGTGGTGCTCCATCCCGACGATCTTGATCTTTATGTTCCGCCCTCCGGCGTCATGGTGACCACAGGCGGGGCCAGCCGGGATGCATCGGTGCGACGTGGTCTGGACGCGCTCACAGGTCAGGGCGTCACGCGTGTGCTGATCCATGACGTGGCGCGCCCCTGTACGCCACCTGCCGTCATTGCCGCCGTGCTGGACGCGCTTGACACTGCCCCTGCCGCCGCTCCGGGCCTGCAGGTGACAGATGCGCTGTGGCGCGGCGAAACGGGGCATGTGACAGGCGTGCAGGCGCGTGACGGGCTTTATCGCGCCCAGACACCGCAGGGCTTTGACTACCAGACCCTGCAGATGGCCCATCGCGCGCATCCGGGCCTTGCCGCAGATGATGTCGAAGTGGTGCGCGCCGCCGGGATCGGGGTTGTCATCACCCCGGGACATGAAGACAATCTCAAGATCACCGCGCCCGAGGATTTCGCCCGGGCCGAACGTATCCTGACAGGACAGGGAAAAGGCATGGATATCAGGCTGGGCAATGGCTACGACGTGCACCGCTTTGGACCGGGGGATCATGTCACGCTTTGCGGCGTGAAAGTGCCCCATGGGCGCGGTCTGGTGGGGCACTCCGATGCCGATGTCGGCATGCATGCAGTCACCGACGCAATCTATGGCGCACTCGCCATGGGCGATATCGGGCGCCATTTCCCGCCCTCGGATCCGCAATGGAAAGGCGCTGCCAGCCATATCTTTCTGCGCCACGCGGTCAAGTTGGCTGAAGAAAATGGATTTCAGATCAGCAACATAGACTGCACACTGGTATGCGAATTCCCCAAGATCGGACCGCATGCCGCCGCCATGCAGGCCGAAATGGCAGCGATAATGGGGCTTTCGGCTGATCGGGTATCCGTCAAGGCGACGACCAGCGAAAGACTGGGCTTTACCGGTCGCGAAGAAGGCATCGCCTCGCTTGCCACTGCAACGCTGATCAAGCCATGAGCCGTATCAGCCATCTGATTGCCACCTTCGCCGGGGTCGGTCACCTGCGGCCTGCGCCCGGCACATGGGGGTCGCTGGCCGCATTGCCGGTCGCTTGGGCGCTCTACATGCTGGGCGGGGTGCCGCTGTTTTCTGCGGCGATCGTTGTGGCCTTCGCATCAGGTTGGTGGGCCACAGCTCTGGAAACAAAAGGAAAAGATGATCACGACCCGTCCGAAATCGTGATAGACGAAGTCGTCGGCCAATGGATCGCACTGCTGCCCGTGATGATCGGCGCCAGCCATTCCGGCGCGGGGCTGCTGGCGCTCTGGCCGGGTTGGCTGACGGCCTTTGTGGCGTTTCGCCTCTTCGACATCACCAAACCCGGCCCTGTCGGCTGGGCTGACCGCCAACACGGACCCTTGGGGGTGATGCTGGACGATGTGATCGCCGGCTTCATGGCCGCGCTGATGGTCGGTCTGGGGGCCTGGATTTCACACGGTTTGCTGGGGGTCTGACATGCGCCAGATCGCAATGGACATTCTGTCTGGTTACCGCGCCAAGGGCCTGCGCATCGCCACGGCCGAAAGCTGCACGGGCGGCATGGTCGCCGCGGCGATCACCGATATAGCCGGCTCTTCCGACGTGTTCGACCGGGGCTTTGTCACCTATTCCAATGCCGCGAAATCCCAGATGCTGGCCGTCCTGTCGCAGACGCTAGCCGCCCATGGCGCTGTCTCCGAACCTGTGGCTCGTGAAATGGCAGAAGGTGCATTGGCCGCCTCGGCGGCCGATGTGGCCGTCTCGATTACCGGGATCGCTGGCCCCGGCGGGTCAGATTTCAAGCCCGAAGGGCGCGTCTGCTTCGGCCTTGCGCGGCCCGGACAGGTGACTTGGACGGAAACGGTTGAATTCGGTGCGCGTGGCCGCGACGGTGTGCGCAACGCGGCCAC
The DNA here is from genome assembly GCA_033839205.1 of Rhodobacterales bacterium. Taxonomy (GTDB): domain Bacteria; phylum Pseudomonadota; class Alphaproteobacteria; order Rhodobacterales; family Rhodobacteraceae; genus Seohaeicola. Next base: position 17,243 of record JAJLKH010000079.1, read on the forward strand.
GGATCATGCATTGGCATTGCTTCTGCAGGCCATAACGCCAGCGCAAGACCGCAACACAACCACCTGATCAGACAAGGGATTTCGCAAGTTCCCTGGCGCCGGCCTGCCGCGCGATCAGGGACCATATCGCATCGGCGCGTGCCGCCCCCAACAGGCTGCGGGCCTTGGCCTCGATCTTGGCCTGCCGGAGTTCCAGCGTCATCGGCGCGTTCAGGTCATGGGTCGCCTCGCGCGCAGAGCCATCCCGCAGCAGCACGCGCAACCGTGTCGCGGTTTCCGCCACGCTGTCATCCGCCGTCACATGCACGCGCGCGCGCAACGACTGCAGCGCGGGATCAGCGCAGACACCATCGCAGTAACTATCCAGAACCGCCGTATCGTGGCCCAGAATCTGCATCGCCAGCACTGTGCCATAGCTGAACTTGGCCCCCAGGCCGGTCATGGGCGCGATCTGGTTGCAGACGGTCATCCAACGCGGATGCGTCGTCACCTCGATCCGGTCGATCGCGGCCGGATCCAGCGGCGCCAGCGTCAAACCAGCCTCAAGCGCCGCATGCAAACCATGGCAACAGGCGTGAAACTTGTGACTAACAGTATCGAAAAACCATTCCTGACCAAGCCCTTGCATCGCGCTCTTAATATTTTGCCCAGCATGGGACGGTCCAAATCCCTGCGGGCTTTCCAAGGCTTCGGGATTGGCGACGAAGCCCCGCGCCACCAATTGCGCCGCCTCCACGCCGTTGGCCGCAGCAAGACCCGCGTTGAAGGGCTTGCCCATGGTGCCGAACTGCGACTTCAGGCCCGAGGCGCGTGTCGCCAGCAAGCCCAGAACCATGGCGCAGCCATCTTTATCAAGACCCATCAACCGCGCGGCAGCAAGACCTGCACCAAAGGCCCCTGCGGTAGCTGTCTGGTGAAACCCGGTCTGGTAATGATCGCGCCCCAGCCACATGCCCACGCGGATCGACGCCTCTACCCCGATCAGCGCCGCCGCCTGCATCTCCACGCCATCGGCATCCTGCACCTCACCCACCGCGAGGGCCGCGGGGATCACAGCGACTGACGGATGCCCGATATGCGCGAAATGCGTGTCATCATAATCCAGCGCATGGCTTGTCGCGCCGTTGGCCAGCGCCGCCGCCCGCGCCGGTACACGACCTGGATGCCCGATCAGCCCGGCCTGTGGCGCGCCTCCCTCGTCCAGCACCATGTTGCGCGTGATCCGCGCCACGGGTTCGTCCCGCCCGGCCACCCCCACCGCAGCCCAGTCAAGCATCGACAGCTGCATCATCCGCAACGCGGCCAATGGCAGATCCCGTGTCTGCGTTTGCGCCGCGAATTCAGCAAGTTGTAGGGTGATGGTCATGCCTGCGGCTCCTTGGTTGCGGCGCCAGCATAGCGCGGTTTCACGCGGCGTAAAGCTGTGCCGCGCGGCGCTCGAAGGCGCGGACGATGCGCTGCATCGCCTCGTTGAACACAACGCCGATGATCCCCTGGAGCACGGCATTCCGGAATTCGAAATCCACGAAGAAGGACACATCGCATCCACCTTCCGGCGCATCCTTGAAGGCCCAGTTGGATTTCATGTAGCGAAACGGCCCATCCAGGTATTCGGTGTCGATCTTCATCTGCGCGGGCCACAGTGTCACGCGGCTGCCGAATCGTTCACGGAAGACCTTGAAGCTGATCACAAGATCCGCCTCCATCACCTCGGCCCCGTCGGATCGCGGCGTCACGGACCGGATCCGCGCTGCGGCGCACCACGGCAGGAACTGGGGGTATTTCGCCACATCCGCCACCAGATCATACATCTGCTGCGCGCTATAGGGCAGCCTGCGGGTTTCGGAATGGGTCGGCATTGTCTGTGGGTCGTCCTGATCGTCTGTGAAGCATTTTCGCGCGTGACAGTGGGGCTTCATTTCGTAGAGTGAGCGTCGAATTGCAAGGAAAACCCATGACCCAGCGTCCTTATGTCATCGACCGGATGATCTCTGCCAAGGCCATCGCCGCCCGGATCGAGGCCCTCTCGCACCAGATCGAGGCCGAGTTTGCCGATACCGACAAGCTGGTGGTCGTGGGTCTGCTGCGCGGATCCTTCGTGTTCATCGCCGATCTGGTACGCGAGCTGGATCTTCCCGTCGAGGTCGATTTCCTTGAGGCTTCATCGTATGGAAACGCTATGGAAAGCAGTCGCGAAGTCCGCATTCTCAAAGACTTGCGCGGCGCAATTGAAGGTCGTGACGTGCTGGTCGTGGAAGATATCGTCGATACCGGACATACGCTTTTCCATGTGCGCCAACTCTTGATGTCGCGTGCGCCGCACAAGTTGAAGACCATTGCCCTGCTCGACAAACCCAGCCGCCGCGAAGCGCCGATCAAGGCCGATTGGACCGGTTTCGAAATTCCCGATGAATTCGTCGTCGGCTACGGCATCGACTTCGCGCAGCGCAACCGCAACCTGCCTTTTATCGGCAAGGTGCGCTTCACGGACGCATGAAACACGCCCCCCGTGGCCGCCCGTGGCAGATCAGTCAGCCAGATTGACGTAACGGATATGTGATGCGACAGGGCGGCAAGCCTGCGACAATCTGTCCGTCATAATATGCTGTGAGCAAAGGATGTGATTTCATGACCAAAGGATACACCATTGTGGCCGCTGCCCTCGGCCTTGCGATCGCGGCAGGTGCCGCAACCGGACAGGATGCGCAGCAAAAGGCACTGAACGATGCCACCAAGGCGCGACAGGCCCAGATGCAGCTTTACGCCTTCAACCTCGGGCTGCTCGGCGCGATGGCAAAAGGCGATGTCGCCTATGACAGCGCCCAGGCAAGTGCCGCCGCGACCAACCTCGCCAGCCTTGCGCGCCTGGATCAGAGCCGTTTGTGGCCGGAAGGATCGGATGAGATGGGCGTGGACGGCTCGCGCGCCTTGCCCGCCTTGTGGGAAAACCTGCCAGACGTCATGAACAAGGGCGGCGACCTCGTGACCGCCGCCACCGCGATGGAAGCCGCGGCAGGCACGGATCTGGCCAGCCTGCAGGCCGCCATGGGCGCTGTCGGCGGGGCTTGCGGCGCTTGCCACAAGGCCTACCGCGTCCCCAGCAACTGATCCCTGCGGCGCCGGGCAGGCCGGCGCCCCCGGATTTGATCACTGATGTTCAGGGCTTTGGCATATCTCGCGGCATTCGGCGCGCTCGTTCTGGGCGGTGGTCTGTGGATCACGGCGCCGGAGCGGGTGGACCCTGACACGCTGACTGGCCTTGTTGGCGTGCCTGCCCGCGGCAAGGCCGTGTTCGACGCAGGTGGCTGCGCGTCTTGCCACGCCGCGGAAGGCGCAACCGAAGAGGCGCGCCTGATCCTGTCGGGCGGACGGGCTTTCGCCACGCCTTTCGGCAGCTTCCGCGCGCCCAATATATCGCAGGACCCCGACCATGGGATCGGGGATTGGAAACTGGCCGATCTTGTCAACGCGATGCGCTATGGCACCTCACCGCAGGGGCAGCATTACTATCCAGCCTTTCCCTACGCCTCATACACCCGCGCAACGCTGCAGGACATTGCGGATCTGCAGGCCTATCTGGTCACCCTGCCCGCCGATGCGACCCCCGATCAGCCACATGACCTGGGCTTTCCCTTCACGATCCGGCGCGGGCTTGGCCTGTGGAAGGCGCTTTATCTTGATGACGGATGGACCGTGACGGGTGATCTGACCGCGGTCGAAACCCGCGGGCGCTACCTGGCCGAGGCCTTGGGCCATTGCGCCGAATGCCATACACCGCGCGGCCCTCTGGGCGGGCTGGACCGCGATCACTGGATGGGCGGGGCCGCCAACCCTTCGGGCAGCGGGACCATCCCCAATATCACGCCCGCGCGTCTCGACTGGTCCGAAGGCGATATCGTGGCCTATTTCACCTCGGGCTTCACGCCCGACTACGACACCGCCGGTGGCAGCATGGCAGAGGTGGTCCAGAACCTTGCCCAATTGCCCGAGGCCGACCGGGCAGCACTGGCCGCCTATCTCAAGCGACTGGCGCCGATCAACTAACCGTCTGCTTCTTCTTGCCTGCAATATCCCGGGGGTGAACGGCGAACGCAGTTCGCCGGAGGGGGCTGGCCCCCTTCGCCGCCCGCCGCGTCACGCGGCCGGCTCACTGTCCTGTCAGGCCCGGCCCAGACGCGCCTGGCGCGCTTCGCGCAGCCGCGCGAAATCATCGCCTGCATGGTATGACGATCGCGTCAGCGGCGTGGCCGACACCATCAGGAAACCCTTGCCGAAAGCGGCTTTTTCATAGGCGGCAAATTCATCGGGATGCACGAAACGGTCCACCGCGTGATGTTTCGGCGTGGGTTGCAGGTATTGACCGATGGTCAGGAAATCCACATCGGCCGCGCGCATGTCATCCATCACCTGCAGCACCGACTGGCGGTCTTCGCCAAGGCCCACCATGATCCCCGACTTGGTGAAGATCGACGGATCAAGCTCCTTGACGCGCTGCAACAGGCGCAACGAATGGAAATAGCGCGCGCCCGGCCGCACTTCGGGGTAAAGGCCCGGTACGGTTTCCAGGTTGTGATTGAACACGTCCGGCCGCGCGGCGACGACCGTTTCCAGTGCGGATGGCGCGCATTTCAAAAAATCAGGGGTCAGTACCTCGATCGTGGTGCCCGGTGCGCGGTGACGGATGGCGCGGATGGTCTGCGCGAAATGCTCGGCCCCGCCATCCTCAAGGTCATCGCGGTCAACCGAGGTGACAACAACGTGGTTCAGCCCAAGTTTCGCGACCGCATCGGCGACGCGGCCCGGCTCGAAAGCATCCAGCGTCTGCGGCTTGCCGGTGGCGATATTGCAGAAGGTGCAGCCGCGCGTGCAGATCTCGCCCATGATCATCATTGTGGCGTGGCCCTGGCTCCAGCATTCGCCGGCATTCGGGCATCCGGCCTCTTCGCAGACCGTGACCAGCTTGTGCTCGCGGATGATGTTGCGCGTATCCTTGTACCCCTGCGAGGTCGGCGCCTTGACCCGGATCCAGTCGGGTTTCTTCGGCTGGGCATTGTCGGGCCGGTGGGCCTTTTCGGGGTGCCGTTGACCGGGGATCTTCAGATCGCGCATCTGGATGCCTTTCAGGCTTTGGTGACTTGCCTTCACATACGCGCAATTAGGGCCGGATTAAAGACCTGCCAGAGCGATGTGTCAGGGAATGTCGCGCCGCGCTGCCCGCACCAGCCCGCCGCCGACATCGCGCAGGATCTCGGCCAGGGGCGTGCACCACCCATCATCCAGACTGGTTTCCCGTCTTACCAGCCCGACATGCCGGGCCGGTTCGGGCGCGCTGAACCGCATCAGGTGCATCTCTGGCGCCGCGCGCCGTTCCTGCAGCGCCGCCAGTTCCGGCATCAGCGTCAGGCCGAAACCTGCGGCGACCAGCCGCGACAAGGTGCTCAGCGACGAGGCCCCCATGTTGATCTGCGCATGACCCCGGCCGCGCCCGCAGACCTCGAGCGCCTGATCGGTCAGGCAATGCCCCTCCTCCAGCAGCAATAGCTGGCTTGCCCCCAATTCCATCGGGCGCAGCGCATCGGCCCCGGCCCCCAGCGCGGCCAGCCGCGCCTTGGTTCCGGCCAGCAGGAACCGGTCCTCGAACAGCGGGATCTCGACCAGGCCATCCTCGGCCGAGGGTAGCGCGATCACCGCCGCATCAAGGCGCCCTGCCCGCAACTCGGCCAGCAGCCGGTCTGTCTTGGCCTCCTGCACCTGCACATCCAGCGAGATATCGCGCGACCGCAGCGCCTCCAGAGCACCCGGCAGGATATAGGGCGCAATGGTCGGGATCATGCCAAGGCGCAACTCGCCCGACAGACCGCCGCGCCAACGCGCCGCATCGCTGAGGGCCTGGGTTGCCGAAAGAACGGCCTCGGCATGGGCCAGGATGCGCCGCCCGAACGGCGTCAGCACCACATCGCGGGCCTGGCGTTCCACAAGCGCCGCGCCAAGGTTCTTCTCCAACTCGCGGATCTGCACGGATAGCGCGGGTTGCGAGACATGCACCACATCGGCCGCACGGCCGAAATTGCGCTGTTCGGCCAAAGCCTTGAAATAGGTCAGTTGACGGAGGGTGATATTCATAACGCGAAATTATGCACCCGCCCGGTTCTTGACAACGCCCATTATGAGAATGGTGCCCGTCACTCTGTCATCTTGAGAAAGACAAGCAGCACGAAGGCGCCGATCATGATCGCCGCAAGTGCCATCCACTCCTTGCGGGTTTCACGGTGCAACCTGGCCTCTTGCGTGGGCAGTAGCTTTGGCCTTTCGCCCCCGGCATGCCGGATCAGGGCCACAAGTGCCTCGGCTTCGGATCTGTTCCTGACGAAGGGACGCAAGGCAAGCATCTGCAGCTTGGCGCCCGGCGTCATCGGAACCGCCTCGAGCCTTGGTTGATAGCCGTTGGCAAGGACCGTCTCGCCCAGCGACACCTCGGCATAGTCGGACAACTGCAGCGTCTTCACACGCCCGAAGATCGTGGTCAGCTGCACCATCCCGTGATCGACATGCAACCGGGGCAGATCACGGAAGACCGACCAAAGCATCAGCAGCGGAAAGGCCATCAGCGCGAAACCCACGACAAGCATCATGATGAAGCCATTCAGAAAATCCGGGTCGGTCGACAGCCAGCCACGGGTCAGCCCCCAGAAGGCCCCCCAAAGGGGCAACAGCCCAAGCAAAGACATCATTCCCATGGCGAACCAGACGAACCAGGGATAGCGCGGCCGGAAGGTTGCGGGCAGATGCAGGCGTGTCACGCGGGAATGATCGTCAAACATGGGCATACCACTTATCAGGAGATGCCATGCTGCCCCCATGATCCGACCGTTTTAAGGCCGAACCGCGACAATCCCCGGCCTAGCCTATCATGCTGCCATCCTTGCCAAGGTCGTCATAGTGCCGGCGTAACCGCTGCAACGCGATGCGCAGGACGATCTTGCCCGACCGCGCCGACCAGCCCATGCGCCGTTCTGCCTGTTCCAGTCCCTCGAGATAGCAACAGCAGCGCAAGGCGACATCGCCAAGACCTGGCCCCAGGTCGCGCAGCGCGGCGCTGATACGGGCGCGGGCGGCCTCGGGTCCGCGCGCGGCACCCGACGCAAGCGCCCCGCCCTGCACACCAGCGGTCAGGAACCTGTCCCAGTTCTGCGCCACCTTGGGCCCCATCTGGGCCAGTTCGAAATCCTCGCGTAACCGTTCCCCGGCAGTGACCAGTTCATCCGACAGAAAGGGCTTGCCCGATTTGTCGCGCCGCCGCGCCAGGGACAGCAAGGGCGACTCGTTCACGCAATAACGCATCCTGCGCCGCCCCCCTCCGCGCGCCTCGTCATCCGTGTCATCAGCCGCATCATCCACAAGATCCGGACCGGAGAACCGCGCCCCCCCTTCGCTGATGTCACGGCGGGCCGTGTTTTCAGCCTCGGCCAGCAGCGTCCCCAGCGCCGCGCGTCCCGCGGCGGTAATCCGGTAGCGCGACACCCTGCCCGGCGTGTCGCAAACGATCCATTCCTTCAGCGCCATCGCCTGTGCGATGGCCCGCTCCACCACGGCGGTGCGCGTCGTAGTACCGTCGACACCGTCGCGCACGACCACGGCCTTGTCCATTTCCGCAGCCACCGCTAGCACCGCGCCCGGTTCCGCAAGCCTGCGCAGTACACGCCGCCCTTCGCGGCGCAGCATCTCGTTCGACGGCGCCACCAGACCGGGCGCATCTGCCACTACAGCAACCGTGGTTTGCTTGCTGTCAGGCTGCGGATCAAGATCTGTAGTCATCGTGGTATGCTCCTTCAGCGGGAACTGGGACTGCATCGGGCGTCGTCCGCCTGTTTCGCGCCGGGGTTCGGGTCGGAAGTGCAGCACGCCAATCTGGCGCAAAGCCTCGTCCACCAGAAAATCGTCGCGGCGATTTTCCAGCTTGCGGATCTGACGCAGGATGGTCGACGCGTGACAACCCGCGTGCCGCGCCAGCGCGCGGATGGGCAGCCCCGCTTCGATATGGGCAAGATATCGCAGGGCTGACTTGGGAACCCAGGTTGGTGCGGCATTCCTGTTCTGGACCGCAGGCGCCGCGTCATTGCAGGCCGCAGCGGTGTCAAAGGTCGTCATGTCAAACCTCCTGCCTTTCTTCTCCACAGGTTATCCCCAGACAGACTTGCAACCTAAGAATGCAATTCTTACCAGTTCGTTAACATTCAATCGATTTGTTCATAATTGTTTCCAAATATTGAATAATGGCAAAGGCGCCGTTCGGTGCTTTGGTCCGATGCGCAACATCCCCCCTGGCCGTGGTTCAGTCAGGCAGACCGGGCAATCCGTCCGGCCCTGCACAAGGAACCACATCATGAACGATATCCTGCACCGGCTGGATGCGCTGCGTCGGCCGCGCCTGCTGATCCGCACCGCCCGCATCGGCGCCGAGGATTACCGCCGCGATGTCCATCTGCCCCGTCTTCTGGGGCATGGCGGACTGCCGCGCAACGCATCCGCGCTGGAACGGCTGATGGAGATCGAGGCCGTGCTGGACCAGAGCCGTCGCGACGGCGCAACCGGCTATTCCACGATCCGCCATGTCGAGGTGATGATCGCCATGATGGGCGAGGCGCGATTGCTGCGGGCGTTGCATCCGCCGCTGACGCAGCGCCCGGCCATTGCGATTGTGGGGGATGCCATTCTCGAACCGCTCGCCTAGTGGCCGCGATGCGCCTGCCGCAAACAGGAAAGGGCGGCCCAACGACCGCCCTTTCCTTGTGATTTTGCGTAGCCCGACCTGACAGGTCCGGCCTTACAGGTCCGGCCTGACATGACCCGGATTACATGAACGCGTCGGCCATGCTTTCCTTCTTGCGTGCGACATAGCCGGCCAGCGCCTCTGCGATGGCGGGATCAAGGGCGGGCTGCTGGTAGTTGGCCAGCATCTGGTCGACCTTCACCCCGGCCAGCGCCATCGTGTCGCGCCCGCCTTCTTCGTGCCATGTCTCGAAGGGTTTGTAATCGAACACATCAGACCGCCAGAAGGCGGATTTGAAATTCGCCTGCGTATGCGCGCAGCCCAGGTAATGCCCGCTCGGGCCGACCTCGCGGATAGCATCCATCGCCTGCGCGTTCTCGTCGACCGCCACGCCTTCGGCGAACTTGTGCAGCGCGCCCAACTGATCCGCGTCCATCACGAACTTCTCGAAGCTGGCAACCAGACCGCCTTCCAGCCAGCCGCAGGCATGCAGCATGAAGTTGACGCCGGACAGAAGCCCCATGTTCAGGCTGTTTGCCGTCTCATAGGCCGCCTGCGCATCGGGCAGTTTCGATCCGCAGAACGACCCGGCCGATCGGTAAGGCAGCCCCATGCGCCGCGCCAACTGCCCCGCGCCATAGGTGATCTGGCTGGCCTCTGGCGTGCCGAACGTGGGCGCGCCCGAGTTCATGTCGATCGAGGTCACGAAAGCGCCGAAGATCACGGGCGCGCCCGGGCGCACCAACTGGCTGTAGGCGATACCGGCCAACACCTCGGCCAGAACCTGCGTCAGCGTGCCTGCGACCGACACCGGCGCCATGGCACCGCCCACGATGAAGGGCGAAATGATCGCGGCCTGGTTGTTGCGGGCATAGACCTCAAGGCTGCCCATCATCACATCGTCAAAGGTCATGGGCGAGTTGATGTTGATCAGGCTGGTCATGACCGTGTTGTTCTGCACGAAATCGCGGCCGAACAGGATCTCGCACATCTCGACCGAATCCTGCGCGCGGCTGGGTTCCGTGACCGATCCCATGAAGGGCTTGTCGGACAGGGTCATATGGGCATGCAGCATGTCCAGGTGACGCTTGTTGACGGGAATATCCGTCGGCTCGCACACCGTGCCGCCCGAATGATGCAACCACTTGGACATGTAGCCCAGCTTCACGAACTTGCGGAAATCCTCCATCGTGGCGTAACGGCGACCGCCCTTGGCGTCATGGACGAAGGGCGGTCCATAGACCGGGGCAAGCACCAGGTTCTTGCCGCCAATCACCACGTTGCGCGCGGGATTGCGGGCGTATTGGGTAAATTCGCGGGGGGCCGTGGCGCAAAGCTGGCGGGCAAGGCCACGCGGGATGCGCACCCGCTCGCCCTCGATCTCGGCGCCGGCATTGCGCCAAAGCTCCAGCGCGCCGGGGTTATTGACGAAATTGACCCCGATTTCGGCCAGAACGGTTTCGGCATTGGTCTCGATGATCTCCAACGCTTCTTCGGTCAGGATCTCGAAATTCGGGATATTGCGGCGGATATACTGGGCCGTTTCAAAGGACACGGCCCCACGCTCGGCGCGCCGCGCCGCTCCGCCACCGCCCCGTGCCGGTCTGCGCGTCTGAACCTCTGCCATATCTGTCATCCTTCATGTCGAAACACACCGCCCCGCTGGCGGGTTTGCCATCTGATACCCGGTTAAATGCACCCCTTGGGTGAGAAATCCGGCCATTGAGGGGAAAAAGCGACATTGCCGCCCCTGTCTGCGCCGTCACACACCGCGCCGAGGCTTGCGCAATCGCGGGCCTTGGCCTAGGAGGCTGACATGAGCCAGACATCCCATGACCGCCTTCTCATCATCGACTTTGGCAGCCAGGTGACGCAGCTGATCGCGCGTCGTCTGCGCGAGTTGAACGTCTATTGCGAAATTCATCCCTATCAGAATGTGACGGATGCCTTTTTGGCTGATTTCGCACCAAAGGCCGTGATCCTGTCGGGCGGCCCCGATAGCGTGACGCGCGAAGGATCGCCCCGGCCGCCCGAGTCGGTCTTCAACCTCGGCGTGCCGCTGCTGGGGATCTGCTATGGCCAGCAGGTCATGATGCAGATGCTGGGCGGCATGGTCGAATCGGGCCATGGCACCGCCGAATTCGGCCGCGCCTATGTGACCCCCGCCAATGGGCGGATCGACCTTCTGAACGGCTGGTTCCTCGAGGAACGCGAACAGGTCTGGATGAGCCATGGCGACCACGTCAGCCGCATCGCACCGGGCTTCGAGGTCTATGGCACCTCGCCCAACGCCCCCTTCGCGATCACCGCGGATCTGAGCCGCCGTTTCTACGCGGTGCAATTCCACCCCGAGGTGCATCACACGCCCAATGGCAAAACGCTTTACGAGAACTTCGTGCGTATTGCAGGCTTCACCGGCGACTGGACCATGGGCGCCTATCGCGAGGAAGCGATCCGCAAGATCCGCGAACAGGTCGGCGACAAGCGCGTGATCTGCGGCCTGTCCGGCGGCGTCGACTCATCCGTCGCGGCCGTGTTGATCCACGAGGCGATCGGCGATCAGCTGACTTGCGTTTTCGTCGATCACGGCCTGCTGCGCCAGAACGAGGCCGCCGAAGTCGTGGCGATGTTCCGCGACAACTACAACATCCCGCTGATCCATGCCGATGAATCCGAGCTGTTCCTGGGCGAACTGGACGGCGTGTCCGACCCCGAGACCAAGCGCAAGATCATCGGGCGCCTGTTCATCGACGTGTTCCAGAAATACGCAAGCGGGATCGAGGGCGCGGAATTCCTGGCGCAAGGCACGCTCTATCCCGACGTGATCGAATCCGTATCCTTCAGCGGCGGGCCATCCGTCACCATCAAGTCGCATCACAACGTGGGCGGCCTGCCCGAGAAGATGGGCCTGAAACTGGTCGAACCCTTGCGCGAACTTTTCAAGGACGAGGTGCGCGCGCTGGGCCATGAACTTGGCCTGCCCGCCAGCTTCATCGGGCGCCACCCCTTCCCCGGACCGGGCCTTGCGATCCGCTGCCCCGGTGAGATCACGCGCGAAAAGCTGGAGATCCTGCGCAAGGCTGATGCGGTCTTCATCGACCAGATCCGCCGCCACGGTCTTTATGACGACATCTGGCAGGCCTTCGTCGCGATCCTGCCCGTGCGCACCGTCGGCGTGATGGGCGACGGGCGCACCTATGACTTCGCCTGCGCCCTGCGCGCCGTCACATCGGTGGACGGGATGACCGCGGATTACTATCCGTTCAGCCATGATTTCCTGGGCGAAACCGCAACGCGGATCATTAACGAGGTCAAGGGCATCAACCGCGTCACCTATGACGTGACCTCGAAACCGCCGGGCACGATCGAGTGGGAGTGATACGGCTTTCAGGCAGGCTGATCTGCGTGACCCATGCACAGGCACGGGCCGTGATGATCGCGCTGCCCGAACATATCCGCCTGACCCGCGCCGAACCTGGCTGCCTGTCCTTTGACGTGACCAGAACCAATGACCCGATGATCTGGCAGGTTGACGAGGCATTCACGGACCGCGAAGCCTTTGATGCGCATCAGACCCGCACCGGCGCCAGCGACTGGGCTGCGCAGACCGCAGACATCGCGCGCGACTATGCAATCACCGAGGAAGGTGCCGCATGACCGGTCCGATCCCTGCCATCCTGCCCGCGCCACCACCCGTCCTGCGCGCGGCTCTCTGGATGATCGGGGCCATCGCATCGTTTTCGGCCATGGCCGTGGCGGGGCGCGAAGCCTCCTTCGATCTCGATACATTCGAGATCATGCTCTACCGCTCGATCGTGGGCGTGATCATCGTTTTCGCCATCCTGACAATGACCGGGCGCTGGCACGAAGTATCGCGTCGCCATACGGGCCTTCAGATATTCCGCAACCTTGCCCATTTCAGCGGGCAGAACCTGTGGTTCTACGCGGTGACGGTGATCCCGCTGGCGCAGGTTTTCGCGCTGGAATTCACCTCGCCGCTCTGGGTGCTCGTGTTGTCGCCGCTGGTTCTGGGCGAACGCATGACGCCAATGCGCACGCTGGCGGCTGTCCTTGGTTTCATCGGCATCCTGATCGTGGCGCGCCCCAACCCCGAAAGCCTGAACCCCGGTGTGGTCACGGCGGCCCTCTCGGCGATCTGCTTTGCCTTCACCATCATGCTGACGAAAAAGCTGACGCGCACCGAAAGCATTGCCTGCATCCTGTTCTACCTGACCACGACGCAAGTGGTCTTCGGGCTGATCGCGGCCGGGTTTGACGGTGACATTGCGCTGCCCTCGGCCACCAGCCTGCCCTATGTGGCGGTGATCGGCTGCGCGGGCTTGCTTGCGCATTTCTGCCTGACCAATGCGCTGTCGATCGCGCCTGCGACCGTGGTCATCCCGATCGATTTCACCCGTTTGCCAGTCATCGCGATCGTGGGGATGTTGCTCTACAACGAACCGCTGGACCTGTTTGTCTTTGCCGGTGCGCTGGTGATCTTCGCCGGCAATTACCTCAATATCTGGCACGAGACACGGCGACCGAAACAAGCCGCATGAAACGGGTTGCGGGCCTGCACGGGCAGGCATAACACCACCGCATGACACAGAAATCCATCTCACTCAGGGCCTGGGCGGAACTGCTGCTGCTGGGCGGCATCTGGGGCGCATCCTTCCTGTCGAACGCCGTGATCCTGCGCGAGGTGGGCTTTGTCAGCGTGGTCGCCTTCCGCGTGACCGGGGCCGCGCTGATCCTGTGGGCCTATGTGCTGCTGCGCCGTCTGGCGCTGCCGCGTGATCCGCTGGTCTGGGCGGCTTTCGTCTTTTCCGGCGCGCTGAACACGGCGCTGCCTTTCGCGCTGATTACATGGGGTCAGACGCATATCCCATCGGGTCTGGCGTCGATCCTGAACTGCTCTACCGCCGTCTTCGGCGTATTGGTCGCGGCCCTCGTCTTTGCGGACGAACGTCTGACCCGGCGCAAGCTGGCGGGGATCGGGCTTGGCTTTGCCGGGGCCGTCACCGTGATCGGCCCCGATGCGGTGCGCGGTCTGGACCTGACCGCACTGGCGCAGCTTGCATTGATCGGCGCGGCGCTCTGCTATGCCTTCGGCAGCGCCTTCAACCGCGCGCGCCTGTCGGGGCTGGCCCCGCAGGTGGCCGCTGCCGGCATGCTCAGCGGTTCGATGCTGGTGATCCTGCCATTGGCCCTGTTGCACGACGGCCTGCCCACGATGAACTACGCCGGCGTCACCTGGATCGCCATCGCCTATCTGTCGATCGTGGCGACAGCGCTGGCCTATCTGCTTTATTACCGCGTGCTGGTCATGGCGGGTTCGGGCAATGTGCTGCTGGTCACACTGCTGGTGGCACCCGTGGCGATCCTTCTGGGCGCGGTTTTCCTGGGCGAGGCCCTGCCCCTGCGCGCCTATGCGGGTTTTGCGCTGCTTGCCGCAGGGCTTGTCGTGATCGACGGGCGCATCCTGAACCGCCGCCGCGCGGCGGGCGGCATGCCGCCCCCCGTGCAATAGCGTTGACCACCCTTTGCGCCGGGGCTACCACAACGCCCAGGCAAAAGGGATGCGACCATGATCTATTCATCTGCGGCGGAATGGCGGGAAGCGCCACGCAAACGGCTGCTGTTCTTCGGCATGTCGGGGCTTGGCAAGACGCATCTGGCCACGCTTCTGCGTGATCATGGCGACTGGTTCCACTACTCGATCGATTACCGGATCGGCACCCGCTACATGGGGGAATACATCGCCGACAACGCCAAGGCCGAAGCGATGAAAGTGCCCTTCCTGCGCAACCTTCTGCTGTCCGACTCGATCTACATCGGATCGAACATCACCTTTCACAACCTCACGCCCGTGTCCTCCTACCTGGGCAAGCCCGGAAATCCCGCCAAGGGGGGGCTGCCTTACGCCGAATACACCCGCCGACAGGCGCAGTTCCGACAGGCCGAGATCCACGCCTTGATGGACACGGGCTATTTCATCGAACGCGCCGAGGCGCTTTATGGTTATCCGCATTTCGTCTGCGACACGGGCGGATCGATCTGCGAATGGGTCGATCCCGAAAACCCGGATGATCCGGTGCTCAAGGCCCTGTCGCAGACCACGCTGATGGTCTGGATAAAGGGCGACGAAGCCCATACCGCCGAACTGATCCGCCGTTTTGACCGCGCTCCCAAGCCGATGTCCTACCAGGCCGAATTCCTGGACCGGGTATGGAACGAATACCTGAGCCAGAACAACGAGACAGAGGACGAGGTTGATCCCGATGCCTTCATCCGCTGGACCTATGCGCAGGCGCTGGCCCATCGCCAGCCACGCTATGCCGCCATGGCGCGCAACTGGGGCGTGACCGTGACCGCCGACGAGGTTGCCGCCGTGCGAAGTGCATCCGACGTGGACGCGCTGATCGCCAAAGCACTTGAGCGGGGCTGACCCGCACCCTATTTGCACCCTTCCAGAAGACCGCCACCTTTTCCGACCATCAAGGACTGATCGCAATGCCCATCAAGATACCGTCCACCCTGCCCGCCTTCGACGTCCTGACGCGCGAAGGTGTCATGGTCATGGACGAAGATCAGGCCGCGCGTCAGGATATCCGCCCGCTGCGGATCGGCTTGCTGAACCTGATGCCCAAGAAGATCCAGACGGAAAACCAGTTCGCAAGACTGATCGGGGCGACACCCTTGCAGATCGAGCTTTCGCTGATCCGCATGTCGGAACACCAGACCAAGAATACCGCCGCCGAACATATGGAAAGCTTCTACCGCCCCTTCAACGAGGTCGCGGAAACGGGCGAGAAATATGACGGCCTCATCATCACCGGCGCCCCGATCGAACACCTCCCCTTCGAAGAGGTGACGTATTGGGATGAGCTGCGACAGGTCTTCGACTGGACGCAGACACATGTCCATTCCACCTTCGGCGTCTGCTGGGGCGGCATGGCGATGATCAACCATTTCCACGGCGTGAGGAAACACATGCTGCCGGCCAAGGCCTTCGGCTGTTTCCGGCATCGCAACATGGCGCCCGCTTCACCTTACCTGCGAGGGTTTTCGGACGATTGCGTGATCCCGGTCAGCCGCTGGACCGAGGTGAAACAGGCCGAAATCGACGCGGTTCCCGGTCTGGTCACTTTGTTGGCCAGCGACGAGGTGGGCCCCGCCCTGGTCGAGGATCCGGGACATCGCGCGCTCTATATCTTCAACCATTTCGAATATGACAGCGACACCCTGAAACAGGAATATGACCGCGACATCGCGACCGGCACACCGATCAACGTACCATTGAACTACTATCCCAATGACGATCCCGCGAGGACACCTCTCAATCGCTGGAGAAGTCACGCGCATCTTCTATATGGCAACTGGATAAACCAGATTTATCAGTCAACCCCGTTTGATTTGGATGCCATCGGTACTTAAAGTGATCAGCTTTATCGCGACAGTGGCGCTTATGGGCGGTTGCGGGCTTATTGTGGACCGCCGGGCCGACACACGCGAAGCAGGCGCCGAGGCCAGTTTCCCGCCCACGGGTCAGTTGATCGACGTGAACGGACGACAGGTCCATGCCCATGTCGAAGGGCGCGGGCCCGACCTTGTGCTGATCCATGGCGCATCCGGCAATACGCGCGATTTCACCTTCGCATTCGTTGATCGTCTGAAGGACGATTACCGCGTGATCGTCTTCGACCGTCCGGGCCTGGGCTGGACCGATCGCGTCTCGGATGAGTTTGGCGGCCCCTTCAATACCGCTGCCGAAAGCCCGGCGCAGCAGGCGGCCTTTCTGCAGGCGGCCGCCGACCAGCTTGGCGTGCGCCGTCCGATCGTGCTGGGCCATTCCTATGGTGGGGCCGTGGCCCTGGCCTGGGGGTTGAACCGGCCCGATGATACGGCCGCTCTCGTGGTGCTGGCGGGGGCATCCAACCCCTGGCCCGGCGGGCTGGGCGCACTTTACGGGGTCGCCTCATCCTCGATCGGCGGGGCGACCGTGGTGCCGCTGATCTCGGCCTATGCGCCGATGACCCGCGTCGATGCGGCGCTGGACGGTATCTTTGCACCGCAATCTCCGCCGCCGGGCTATGCTGATTACATCGGCGCCGGCCTGACCCTGCGGCGCGAAACGCTGCGCGCCAATGCGCGACAGGTCAATTCGCTGCGCCCGCATGTGGTCGAGATGGCGGCACGCTATCCAACCCTACCCATGCCGGTCGAGATCGTGCATGGCACAGCGGATGACGTGGTGCCGATCCATATCCATTCCGAACCGCTGGCCCGACAGATCCCCGGCGCGGTGCTGACCCGGCTGGACGGGATCGGCCACATGCCCCACCACGCCGCACCCGAGGCGGTGGAAGAGGCGATCCACCGCGCCGCCGCCCGCGCCCGATTGCGTTGATCCGGCCACTGGGCCATAGTCAGGCAAAACAAGAGGGTAGCCCGCCATGAGCCTGCCATTCGACGGCGCAATCAGCGATTTCTTCGAAAACCATGCGCCTGAGCATATCCGCGCCGCCATCCGTTCGGCCGGCAAGGACGCGCTCATCAATCCCGATTACCCCTATCCTGCGGAAATGAGCGGCAAGGCCTACGACCGGCAGATGGAGGCGCTGCAAATCGAACTGGTCAAGATGCAGCACTGGGCCCGCGCCACAGGGGCGCGCATCGCCATCATCTTCGAAGGGCGCGATGCCGCCGGCAAAGGCGGCACGATCGGGCGCTTCACCCAGAACCTCAACCCGCGCGGCGCGCGGGTCGTGGCCCTGTCCAAACCATCTGATACGGAAGCCACGCAATGGTATTTCCAGCGCTACATCGACCACCTGCCCGCCGGTGGCGAGATCGTTCTTTTTGATCGCAGCTGGTACAATCGCGGCGTGGTCGAACATGTCTTCGGCTTTTGCACCGACAGCCAGCGCGAACATTTCTTCCGCCAGGTCCCAGAGCTTGAGAACATGCTGGTGGATGAAGGGCTTCACCTGTTCAAGATCTGGCTGAACGTGGGCCGCGCCGAACAGCTGCGCCGCTTTCTGGCGCGGGAATCTGACCCGCTGAAACAATGGAAGCTCAGCCGGATCGACGTGGACGGGTTGCATAAATGGGATGCCTACAGCGACGCGATCCGCGAAACCCTGCATCGCAGCCATTCGGACGCTGCCCCCTGGACCATCGTGAAATCCGACGACAAGAAGCGGGCGCGACTTGCCGTGATCCGGCATGTTCTGTCCGCGCTCGATTATGCCGGCAAGGATACCGCAGCCATCGGCGCGCCGGATAGGTCGATCTGCGGCGGGCCGGACCTGTGGGATGCGTAAGCAGGGCTATCACCACGGGAACCTGCGCCAGGCCCTGGTTGATGCCGCGCTGGACCTGATCACGCGCCAGGGACCGACCGGGTTCACCCTGTCCGAAGCCGCGAAACAAGCGGGCGTCACCCCTGCCGCAGTCTATCGCCACTTTGAGGGACGCGAGGACCTGATCGCCGAAGCGGCCCGCCAGGGCTACGAGATTTTCGCCGACGTGATGCAGGTGGCCTACGAATCCGGCCAGCCATCCGCCTTGGCCGCGTTCGAGGCAACAGGCCGCGCCTACCTGGCCTTTGCCCGCAAGTATCCCGGCCATTACATCGCGATGTTCGAAAGCAGCATCTCGGTCAATCGCAATGCGGACCTTGCCCTTGCGGCATCGCGCGCACGCGCCGTGCTGGAAACGGCTGCGTCAGAGCTCAGCCAGCATATCCCGCCGGACAAACGCCCCCCCGCCAGCATGTTCTCGGCGCATATCTGGGCCATGTCCCATGGCGTGGTCGAACTCTTCGCGCGCAACTCGCCCGGAACGGTATCGCCCTTCCCCCCCGAGGATCTGCTTGAGTCGGGAATCGGCATCTATCTGCGCGGCCTTGGCCTCATTGCGCCTGACAAATAGGCGATGCTCATGGCAACCGCCTGTTAAACTGGCAAAGTCAGACACCCTGACCTTTTCTCCTGCATCCCTCTGGACGTCATTTCTGCAACAGGATTATGACAGCATGAAGGGCGGTGCTGCACTGCCGCATAATCCAGATTGACAAAGGATAGAGGCCGCACGATAGATCGCCGAAATTGTTATATGATTACAAAAACGATCCTGCTTATCGAGGCAGAGAACACCGTTTAAATCACTGAAACACCCAAAGAAACCAGACCGAAGGGACAAAACATGAAATACATCCTCGTTGGCGCAGGCCTTGCCATGCTGCCGTTCGCCGCAAACGCGCAAGTCAGCCTGTCGGGCGGCGCTGCCGTTGCAACCTCCTACGACCTGAGCACCGACAGCAACACCGAAGCGGAATACCCGCTGTCCTTCTACCTGCAGGCAGAAACCAATGGCTTCTACGGCCAACTGTGGTTCGGCACCCTGCCCGGCGCGTCCGCTCCGGACAAGGTCGAAATGGACGTGGTCATTGGCTACGCCACCGAATTCTCGAATGGCCTGGGCGTTGACCTGGCCTATGCCGCCTACTTCCTGGACGACTCGGGCTATGACACCGCTGAGCTGATCGCCGCCCTGTCCTATGGCCTGACCGACACCCTGAGCGGTTCGTTCGAAGTCGGCTACGACGTCGAAGCCGAAGAATCCTACGCCGAAATCGGCCTGGATTACGCGCTGACCGACGTGTGGTCGCTGCAGGGTCTGATCGGCACCGAAACAGCTGGCGACTCGGTCTACTACGAACTGGGCGTCACCTATGCCATCACCGACGAAGTGGCCTTCAACATCCTCTATGAAGATGACGACACGACCGGCAACGACGGCCTGATCACCTTCACCATGAGCTACGACTTCTCGCTTTCGGGCAACTGATCCGCGCCCTCGGTACAGACCCGTGAGAGGGGCGTCCTTTGGACGCCCCTTTTTTATTGTCATGGCTCACTGCAAAGCGGCGCCACCGCACCTTTCCAGGGTCTATCCGCAACCCCGCAAATGAAAACGGGCGCCCCGCAAGGGACGCCCGATATTCCTGGCACAAAGACCGTATCAGCGCTTGGAGAACTGGAAGCTCTTGCGCGCCTTGGCCTTGCCGTACTTCTTGCGCTCGACCACGCGGCTGTCGCGGGTCAGGAAACCGGCGGCCTTCAGGGCAGCACGCAGGCTGGGATCATAAAGCTGCAGCGCTTTCGAGATACCGTGCTTGACCGCACCGGCCTGACCGGACAGACCGCCGCCGGCAACAGTGGCCATGACGTCGAACTGATCGGTGACACCGGCCACGCTGAACGGCTGACGCAGGATCATCTGCAGCACCGGACGCGCGAAATAGGCAGCCATTTCCTTGCCGTTCACGGTGACCTTGCCGGAACCCGGCTTGATCCAGACGCGGGCGACCGCATCTTTCCGCTTGCCGGTCGCATAGGAACGGCCCAGCGAGTCGCGAACGGGCTCACGGGGGGCGGCAACCTCAACAGGTGCTGCGGCGGCACCGGTGGCGGCACCCAGCTCTTCGAGGGAATTGATCTGATCAGCCATCATTACACCCGCGTATTCTTGGAGTTCATGGATTTCACATCCAGCACTTCAGGCGCCTGCGCCTCGTGCGGATGGGCGGCACCGGCGTAGACACGCAGGTTGGTCATCACCTGGCGCGACAGCTTGTTGCCGGGCAGCATGCGCTTCACGGCGGCGGTCACGACACGCTCGGGATGTGCGCCTTCCAGGATCTGCGCCGCGGTGCGGTGCTTGATCCCGCCGGGGTGGCCGGTGTGCCAGTAGTATTTCTTCTCGGCGCGCTTCTTACCGGTCATCTGCACCTTGTCGGCGTTGATGATGATCACGTTGTCACCCATGTCCATGTGGGGCGTGAAAGAAGGCTTGTGCTTGCCGCGCAGGCGCATGGCGACGATCGAAGCAAGACGGCCCAGAACAACGCCCTCGGCGTCGATCAGGATCCATTTCTTGTCGATATCCGCCGGAGTAGCAGAAAAGGTTTTCATTGCGGGGTTACCCTTGTTCAGTTCGGGACAGAACCGTTAGGGGCCTGTCCAATGCGATTGCGGGGTTATATCCGCCCGCAACGCATAGTCAAGCACCTGTCGCCGGTATTAATTAAGCAAAATCAATGTCTTGCAAAATAGGTATCTGAATACCCCACATTTCTACCCCTTCGGAGGGATCGAATAGGTCATCGAGGCCCGCGCCACCGGTTCGGCCATCCCTTCCGAATAAAGCAGCACATCCCCGACCGCCAGCACACGGCCCAGCTTGAGCAACTGGCACTTGGCGATCAGATCCACGCCCGCTGCGGGTTTGCGCATGAAATCCATGCTGGAATTCGTGGTGACCGCCAGCGCCTTGGGTCCGATCATCGCCATGATCGCCAGATAGATCGCCACATCCGCCAGTCCGAACATCGACGGCCCCGAGATCGTGCCACCGGGGCGAAGATGCCGCTCACCCACGTTCAGGCGCACGGTTATCTCCATCGGCGCCACCTCCATGACCGTAAAATCATCGGCCACCTGCGGAAACACCTCGCTGACGAATGCCTGCAGATCCTCGCGCGTCATCTTCAACGCCATGCTTGTCCTCCCTTTACCGTTGCGCCTAGAGTTGGACGGAACATCGCGGGAGGACAAGATGGCTTTGCTGGAACGTAACGACACGGGCGCGGTCGCGCATTTGCGCATGAACGCCCCGGAAAAGCTGAACGCGCTGTCTGATGCCATGCTGGCAGCGCTGCAATCGCAATTCGACGCGCTGTCAGAGGATCGCAGCATCCGCGCCATCATCCTTTCGGGTGAAGGCAAGGCCTTCTGCGCCGGTCACGACCTCAAGGAGATGACGGCAGGCCGGCAGGCCGAAGACGGCGGCAAGGCCTATTTCAAGGATCTCTTCGATCGCTGCGCCCGGATGATGACCTCGATCCAGCGCCTGCCCCAACCCGTCATCGCGCAGGTCCATGGCATCGCCACCGCGGCCGGTTGCCAGCTGGTCGCAAGCTGCGACATGGCCGTGGCGGCCGAGGGCACGCGCTTTGGCGTCAACGGGGTGAACATCGGGCTGTTCTGCTCGACCCCGATGGTGGCGCTGACCCGCAACATCCCGCGCAAACAAGCCTTCGAGATGCTGACCACCGGCCAGTTCATTCCCGCCACCCGCGCCGAGGCGCTGGGTCTGGTCAACCGCGTGGTCCCGCCCGAGGCCCTGGCACAGGAAACCGCCGCACTTGCCGGCATGGTCGCCGACAAGCTGGGCTCGGCCGTCAAGATCGGAAAGCAGGCGTTCTACCATCAGATCGGCCTGCCGATCGACCAGGCCTATGATTACACGGGCGACGTGATGGTGCAGAACATGCTTTATCGCGACACGGCCGAGGGAATCAGCGCCTTTCTGGAAAAGCGTCACCCCGACTGGAAGCAATAAGCGCTTGCCTGGCATGGCTTCGCCGACGATCGGCGGGGCTTTGCCCATATAGACGGGAATTGGGCAAGTTTAGGTAAATGTTTCCCATTTGGTGCCCCATCTTTTCCGCATTTGCCACTTGGCTGCCGCAATCATCACTGATACTCAAGCGGCAGATGGTTGAAGAGCCATCGAACTGAAACGGGTGTGGGTCACCTCCGGCAGTTTCCCTCCAGGTCAGCCTCTCTCTGACCGCCGAAACATGAAACGGGTGACCCACTCGACCCCCTTGTTCCCATGCCATGCAACGATGCGACGCCCCTTTTCAAAAGGTGGCACTTGGCCTAGATCACGGACATGGACAAAACCCTACATATCATCGGCGGCGGCATGGCCGGATCGGAAGCCGCCTGGCAGGCCGCGAACATGGGCCTCAACGTCGTCATTCATGAGATGCGTCCCAAGGTGGCAACATTCGCCCATCGGACCGGCCATCTGGCCGAAATGGTCTGCTCCAACTCCTTCCGGTCGGACGATGATGAACAGAACGCCGTGGGCCTGCTGCATTGGGAAATGCGGGCGGCAGGCGGGCTGATCATGCAGATGGCGCAAAAACACCGCTTGCCTGCGGGTGGCGCCCTGGCCGTGGATCGCGACCCTTTCGCGGAATCGGTAACCGCGGCGCTGACGGCCCACCCCAATGTCAGCATCGATTACAATGAAATCACCGCCCTGCCCGACAGCGGACACTGGATCATCGCCACCGGCCCGCTGACCAGCGAGGGGCTGGGCCGCGCCATCGCTGCCGAAACGGGCACCGATGCGCTGGCCTTTTTCGATGCCATCGCGCCCATCGTCTATGCCGACAGCATCGACATGTCCGTGGCCTGGGAACAGTCGCGCTATGACAAGGGTGAAACCGAAGCCGAACAGAAGGCCTATATCAACTGCCCGATGACCAGGGACCAGTACGAAGCCTTCATCGACGCGCTGCTGGCCGCTGACAAGACCGAGTTCCACGAAGGCGAGACGGCTGGCTATTTCGACGGCTGCCTGCCGATCGAGGTCATGGCCGAACGCGGCCGCGAGACACTCCGCTTCGGCCCGATGAAACCCGTAGGCCTCAGCAACCCCCACCAGCCGGACGTGAAACCCTATGCCGTGGTGCAACTGCGCCGCGACAATGCGCTGGGCACGCTCTACAATATCGTGGGCTTCCAGACAAAGATGAAATACGGCGCGCAAACCGCTGTTTTCAAAATGATACCCGGCCTTCAGGATGCCAGCTTTGCGCGTCTTGGCGGCATCCATCGCAACACGTTCATCAATTCTCCGACGCTGCTGGACGACCAGATGCGCCTGCGCTCGCGTCCGCATATCAGGTTCGCCGGGCAGATCACCGGCGTCGAAGGCTACGTGGAAAGTGCCGCCATGGGTCTGCTTGCGGGACGCATGGCCGCCGCCGAAATCCTGGGCCAGCCCCTGATCAGCCCCCCGCAGGACAGCGCGATGGGCGCGCTGATCCATCACATCACCGGCGGGGCCGAGGCCAAGACCTTTCAGCCGATGAACGTGAACTTTGGCCTGTTCCGCCCGATCGACGGTCTGAAAGGTGGCAGGCGCGGCCGCAAGGATCGCTACAAGGCCTATACCGACCGCGCCAAAGCAGCATGGACCGCATGGCTCGACGGCAGCAACGCGATGGCCGCACAATAGCGATCAGGGCAACATACATCAGGAACGATCTGCAACCCCCTGAATGAAAACAAAGGTCATCACTCGCTTTGCGCCATCGCCGACCGGCCCGCTGCATCTGGGTCATGCCTATGCGGCGATCGTTGCCCATGACATGGCCCGCGCCGCAGGTGGTGATTTCCTGCTGCGGATCGAAGACATCGACCAGACCCGCGCGCGCCCCGAATGGGAAGCCCTGATCAAGGAGGATCTTCTGTGGCTGGGGCTGCGCTGGGACGGGTCGATCATGCGCCAGTCCGACCGCATGCCCGCCTACCGCGCCGCTTTACGCGACCTCTGGGCACGTGGGCTGATCTATGACTGCCATTGCACGCGCCGCGACATCGCCGAGGCCGCATCGGCCCCGCAGGAAGGCGCGACACCCCTGATCGGCCCCGACGGCCTGATCTATCCCGGCACATGCCGGCGCGACCATGACGGCGCAGGCCCCTTGCCCGGCGATGCCCTGCGGCTCAACATGCGCCGCGCGCTGGACAATGTGGCGCAGCCCCTGTCCTTTCTCGAAACAGGTGCAGGTCCCGACGGGCAAAGCGGTGTACAAACCTTTGATCCCGAATATCTTCTTGGCAATATCGGCGATGTGGTTCTGGCCCGGCGCGACATGGGCACATCCTATCACCTGGCCGTGGTGCTGGATGATGCCGCCCAGCAAGTCACCCATGTCACGCGCGGCGCCGACCTGTTCGAGGCCACCCCGATCCATGTCCTGCTGCAACGGCTGCTGGGACTGCCGACACCGGTCTATCATCATCACCGGCTGATCCGGGATGACCGGGGCAAGCGCCTGGCCAAGCGTGACGATGCGCGCGCCATCGCGACCTATCGCGCCGAAGGCAAGACCCCGGACCAGGTGCGCTGACTAATCGGCCTGTGAATATCGACCGTCAATGCATTGAAAAGATGACTTATTCCGAAACAGGCTGCATCAGCTCAACCTCGACCCCATCGCGCACTGCGGTGTAGAAGCAGCTGCGCCGGTTCGTGTGGCAGGCGGGCCCGGTCTGGCGTACGCGCACCAGCAGGCAATCACGGTCGCAATCCACGCGCAGATCGACCAGCTCTTGCCGGTGACCGCTGCTTTCCCCCTTGATCCAGAAAGACTGCCGCGACCGGCTCCAGTAGGTCACATGGCCGGTCTGCAACGTGCGCGCGACGGCTTCGGCATTCATCCAAGCCATCATCAGGATCTCATCCGTCACATCGTCCTGCGCAATCGCGGGGATCAGCCCTGCGTCGTTGTAAACCAGTGTTGCGGGATCGAAAGTCATCGTAAAACTCTTTGCTTCAGACAGGTTGAGGCCTATTTAGGGGCAAGGGATCAAAAGGGAAAGCGTCGAAAGGACCATGGCATGAGCAGCGACACCGATCTGATCAAGCTCTATTCCTCTCGTATCCTGGCGCTTGCGGCCGATATTCCCCATACCACGCGGCTGTCGCATCCGGATTCGACGGTCAAGCGGCGCTCGCCGCTCTGCGGGTCCACGGTCACGGTGGATGTGGTGCTCAAGGATGGCCGGATCGCCGAATATGCGCAGGATGTGAAAGCCTGCG
>JAJLKH010000080.1:0-27475 GCA_033839205.1 Rhodobacterales bacterium
AGCGTCGCGCGCCAGTCGCGCAGGAAGAGGAAGATGATCGCCACGACGATGGCGATGGCCAGACCCCAGGTAATGATGACTTCCTTGATCGAGCCGTTGATGAAGACGGCGTCATCCGAGGTGACGAAGATCTTCACATCCTCGGGCAGGATGCGCTGCAGTTCCGCAATCGCCTGATGCACCCCTTCCGAGATGTCCAGCGTGTTGCTGGTGGCGGCACGGATGATGCCCATGCCGACGCCGCTTTCGCCATTGGCGCGCAGCACGGTTTCATTGGGCGCAGGGCCAAGGGTGACGCGGGCGACATCGCCGACGGTGACATTGGGGCCGAGTTCCAGCGCCTCGAACGCCTCGGGCGTGATGACGGTGGCGGTGGTGCGGACGTTGATGGACTGGCGGCTGCCCTCAAGATCGCCGGCGGGCACGTCGAAGGCCACATCGCCCAGCGCGCGGGCCATGTCGGCGAGGGTCAGGCCACGGCTGGCAAGGGCGAACTGGTCGATATCGACGCGGAAGATCGCCTCGCGGTCGCCGTAGATTTGCAGGTCTGCGACGCCGGGGATCGAGATCAGGCGATCCTCGACCTGATCGCGGACAATCTGGGTCAGGGCCTGCGGGCTGCGGGTGTCGGAGGTGACGGCGATGCGCATCACCGCATCGGCATTGGCGTCGGCCTTGACGATCTGGGGTTCGTCCGCGTCGTCGGGCAGGTCATTGGCGATGCGCGAGACCGCGTCGCGGGTGTCGTTGGCGGCCACGTCCAGATCGACGCCATCGGTGAATTCCAGCGTGACGCGGCTGCGGCCATAGCGGGATTCCGACGAGATCGTGCGCACACCCGAGACGCGACCCACTGCGCCCTCGATCCGGCCGGTCAGTTCCTGATCGACGGTTTCGGGCGAGGCGCCCGAGAAATTGGTGGTCACCGTGATGACGGGGCGATCCACGTCGGGCAGTTCGCGCACCTCGACGCCCAGAAGTGCGGCAAGACCCGCCATCACGATCAGCGCGTTCAGCACGAAGGCAAGGATCGGGCGGCGCACGAAAAGCGCGGTGCCTGCCGTGGTGGGGGCGGGAGTGGCGGGGTTCTTCATCCCGACGCGCCCCTAAAGCTGTGCGGCGGCGGGGGCCGCCTCACGCGCCACGGCGGCCTGGTTGGCCGGCACCACCTCGGCCCCCGGACGCAGGGTCTGCACGCCTTCGATCACCACCGCGTCACCGGGGTTCAGGTCACCCTCGACCAGCACCCTGTCGGGGTTGCGTTGCAGGATGACCACCGGCACGCGCTGCACCTTGCCATCGCGGGCAAGCCAGACGAAGGCCCCGTCACTGGACCATTGCACCGCCAGCGCATCCACCGAAGGGTAGGTCTGGCCGGGGAAGTTCATCGTCACCTCGAAGGCCATCCCGCCGCGCAGGCGGTCTTCGCTGTTGTCCACCACCGCCTGCACCCGCAGGGTGCGGCTGGCGCGGTCCACCACGTTATCGACGGCAGTCAGCCGGCCTTCCAGCGGCAGGGACGGCCCCGACATCAGCTTCAGATCGACAGGCATGCCCGGTTCCAGAGCGCCGATCACCCGTTCGGGCACGCGGAAGTCGATGATGATCTGCGACCGGTCGGTCAGCACGCCCACCTGATCCTGCGCGGAAAGGCGGTCGCCCACCTCGACCTCGACCAGACCGAGCCAGCCCGAGATGGGGGCGGTCACCACGGTCTGCTCCAGATCGACCTCGGCCTGCCGGATCGCCAGACGCGCGTTCTGAACGGCCAGTTCCGCCTCGCGTATGCGGACGGCGGTGACGGCGCCGGAATCGCCAAGCTGGGTGACGCGCTGCAACTCGTCCTCGGCATCGGCGAGCATCAGGCGGGCGCGTTCCAGTGCGATCACTTCGGCGCGGTCCTCAAGACGAATCATGACATCGCCCGCCTCGACATACTGGCCGGAGGCCACTTCGACGGCACGGACGCTGCCGGTGCGTTCCAGCCGGATGGTGACCGAATGGCGCGCGCGCCCGTCACCGATGGCGCTGACGCGCTGGCTCAGGACCTGCTCATCCACGGTATCCAGAACGACCTTGGCCGGACCACCCGGTCCGAAACCGCCGCCTCCGCCAGCGCCTTGTGCGGCATTGCCTGCGGGTTCGATCCCCAGGATCCGGTAGACCCCGATCCGGTCCAGAAAAGGCTGCGCCGAAGGGACGTAGACGATCCAGACAGCCAGGGCGACAACCAGCACGACGATCGACACAAGGGTCTGCTTCAACAGTGACATCGGGTCTCCTCGGGCGGTCGCGGCAACTGGGCGTTGCAGAAAAATGGTCTGCGGGCATCGTCTTTCCTCCGGCTACAGGGCCGGAAGCGCCCTAAGAGGTAACCTTTTAACGGGAATAGGCAACATGGACTTGCGTCGGCGCAGGCCCCGATCATGCCACAGGACGCAGGAAAAAGCCCGCACGGACCTGTGAGGGGTCTCGTGCGGGCCTTGTCTTTCACGGTATCCTGATGCCGTCTTGCCGGCAGATGGTCACTTTTTCAGCGCATCCCGGATTTCGATCAGGATCTCAAGCTCGGTCGGTCCGGCATGGGCCTCGGCCTCTGGCACCGGCTTCTTGATGGCCGCGTCGCGGGCGCGGTTGACCGCCTTGACCAGCATGAAGACGACGAAAGCGATGATCAGGAAGTTGATCACGGCCATGATGAAGCGGCCATAGGCGAAGACGGCGGCGCCGGCCTCTTCCGCCGCCGTGATCGAGCTGTATTCCCCGCTGCCGAGCAGGACATACATGCCCGAAAAGTCGATCCCGCCGATGAAAAGGCTGATGATCGGGTTGATGAGGTCCGCCACCATCGAACTGACGATGGCGGTGAAGGCGGCCCCGATGATGATGCCGACGGCCATGTCCATGACATTGCCGCGGGCGATGAAATCTCTGAATTCCTTGATCATTACGTCCCTTTCCCATGGCTGTAACCGCCCGGCTTACCTGCCACCACGACGGAGTGCACACCAGCTGCCAAGCGAGACCGAAACAGGCCCGTGGACCCGCGTTCCGGTCATGCAAATACAATAGCATGAGATTTCGGCAGGAAATAAGCTATATGTTGTGGGTCGGGTGAATTTGCCTCGCCGCGCTGCACGCAGCATGTCACGCCGGTGCGCAACCGCAACGCGCGGTTGGGCAGGAAGGCGGATGTGCGGGAAATTTGGTGGAGCCTAGGGGGATCGAACCCCTGACCTCTTGCATGCCATGCAAGCGCTCTCCCAGCTGAGCTAAGGCCCCATCTTGTTGGTCCGTTTCGGACCGGGAACGTCTAACCCCTGCGGGGTTGTCGCGGTTCTTTAGGCAATGGCGCGGGCGGGATCAAGCGGAAAATTCCGCCCGCGGCCAGTCATTCGAGGAGGTCAGATTTCGTCGTCATCCGCGGCGACATCGGCCAGATCGTCGAGGGAGACATTGTCATCCTCGTCGTCATCCAGCAGATCATCGTCGAGATCCACATCGACCTCATCATCGTCCAGAACGTCCTCATCGGCATCCAGATCGACGGCTTTCATCTTCTTGGTCGCAGCATCCTCGGCGTCGGCGGCGATCATGCGGCTTTTGCCGATGTCGAATTCCACCACTTCACCGGTGTAGGGGCTGACGATCGGGGTCTTGTTCAGGTCATAGAAACGCTTGCCGGTTGTCGGGCAGACGCGCTTCACACCCCATTCTTCCTTGGGCATGGATATCCCTTTCAAATCTTGTGTCTTGTCGACGATCCGCGCCAACTGCCATAACGGGTCACGCGTGTCAAAGGCTTTAACGGAACGCTTGGCGCAGGGTCGAGAGGGCATATGGGACAGCATTTCCTGCCGGGCAACCCCCCGGTAGCGATCACATTGCGGAAAACCGCGCAGGCGCGCCGCATTTCCCTGCGGATCTCGCGGCTTGACGGGCGTGTGACGCTGACCTGCCCCTTGCGGGTCAGTGACCGCGAGGCATTGGCCTTTGCGCATGAGAAGGCCGATTGGCTGCGCCAGAACCTGATCGCGCATCCCGGCCCTGCGCGGATCGGGATCGGGGCCGAGTTGCCCTTTGAGGGGCGCCTGTTGCGAATCGCCAGCGGAACCGGGCGGCTGGTGCGGGTCGAGGGCGCGGATCTGTTGGTGCCGGGCGCGCCGGAGCGGGCGGCTGCGCGGATCGGCGGTTTCCTCAAGCAGGTGGCACGAGACAGGCTGGCCGCGGCCTCGGATCACTATGCGGCCCGTCTTGGGCGGGGGTATACCCGTCTGACGCTGCGCGACACGCGGTCACGCTGGGGATCGTGCACGGCGGATGGGGGGCTGATGTATTCCTGGCGGCTGATCATGGCCCCGCCCGAGGTGCTGGCCTATGTGGCCGCCCACGAGGTGGCGCATCTGGCGGAAATGAATCACTCGGATGCGTTCTGGTCCGTGGTCACGCGGCTTTACGGTGACTATCGCGCGCCGCGCCGCTGGCTGCGCGAGAAGGGTGGCGATCTGCATCGCTATGATTTCGCCGGCTGATCCGATGTTGACCGGATCGCGTTTTGTGATCACATAACGGAATGCAAACCGTCATCACACGCACCGATCCGCTTCCCAATGCTCATGACCGGGTTTACCGCGGCCTGCGCAGCCGGATCATGCATGGCGACATCGCGCCCGGTCAGGCGCTGACGTTGCGCGGGATCGGCAAGGAATACGGTGTGTCGATGACGCCCGCGCGCGAATCCGTGCGCCGTCTTGTGGCCGAGGGGGCGCTGACGCTGTCATCCTCGGGGCGGGTATCGACGCCGGAGTTGAGCAACGAGCGGATCGAGGAGCTGGCCGCGCTGCGGTCATTGATCGAGGTGGAACTCGCCAGCCGCGCCCTGCCCCGCGCGCATATGGCCCTGATCGAGCGGTTGCAGACGATCAATGCCGCCGTGGGCGATGCCGCGATGCGTCAGGATGCCGTGGCCTATATCCGCACCAACCTGGAGTTTCACCGCACGCTTTACCTGCGCGCGCAGGCGCCTGCGATGCTGGCGATGGCGGAAACCGTGTGGTTGCAGATGGGCCCCACGATGCGCGCGCTTTACGTGCGGCTGAAACGCAGGGATCCGCCGCATTTTCACCGGCTGATCATTGCCGCGCTGAAGGCGGGCGATGAACCGGGGCTGCGGCTGGCGGTGCGATCCGACGTGACGCAGGGCCTGAAGATGCTGGCGGGCTGAAAGGGGGCCTCATGGCACTCTCGCAGAGTTTCCTGGTACTGGCGGGGCTTTTCCTGGCGGGTCTGGCCGCGGATTGGCTGGGCACGCGCACGCGGCTGCCCCGTGTCACGCTGCTGTTGCTGGTGGGTGTGGTCATGGGGGGCGCCGGGTTCGACCTGATCCCCGCCGAGGCGGTCGCCTGGTACGAGGCGCTGTCGGTCATGGCGCTGACCATGGTGGCGTTTCTGCTGGGCGGATCGCTGACGCGCAAGACGCTGGCGGCGCATGGGCGCGCGATCCTGCTCATCTCGATCGCGATCGTGGTGGTCACGCTTGCCCTGGTGTCGGCCGGCGCCTGGCTGTTGGGTGTGCCGCCGGGTGCGGCGCTGGTGATCGGGGCCGTGGCGACGGCCACCGCCCCTGCCGCCACCGAAGACATCATCCGGCAATCGGGGGCGAAGGGGCCATTCGTCGATACGATCAAGGGAATCGTCGCGATTGACGATGCCTGGGGCATGATCGCCTTTTCGCTGGCGCTGATCTTTGCCATCGGCCTGTCGGGACATGCCGTGCAGGGCAATCTGCTGGCGGAAGCGGGCCGCGATGTTTTCGGCGCCATCGGCCTGGGCCTGGCCATCGGCCTGCCCGGCGCGTTCCTGACCGGCCGCATCAGCCGAGGCGAGCCATTGCAGACCGAGGCGCTGGCGCTGGTGTTCCTGACGGCCGGGCTGTCGCTATGGCTGGAGGTGTCGTTCCTTTTGGCGGGCATGACCGTGGGTGCGGTGATCGTGAATTTCGCCAGCCATCATGACCGCGCCTTTCACGAGATACGCCATGTGCAATGGCCCTTCATGCTGCTGTTTTTCCTGCTGGCGGGCGCCACGCTGGAGATCGAGACATTGCGCCAGATCGGCCTGCTGGGTGCGGCCTATGTCGTGCTGCGGATCGTGGCGCGCCTGATCGGTGGATGGCTGGGCGCGCGGATCGCGGGGCGCGACCCGAAAGAGGCGCTGCTTTACGGCCCGGCCCTGTTGCCGCAGGCGGGCGTGGCGGTGGGCATGGCGCTGGTGGCGGCGCAGGAATTGCCGGGCAGCGGCGAGATGATCCTGACGCTGACGATCGGCAGCACGGTCATTTTCGAATTGATCGGGCCGCTGGGAACACTCTGGGCGCTGCGCAGGGCCGGTGCCGTTGGCAGGCGGGGCGGCTGATCAGGCGGCAGGCTGAAGGGCCGCCTTGTCAGGCGGCAGACAAAGGCGCCGCCTTGTCAGGCGGCAAGGCCCTTGCGCCCCATCTCGATGTATTTGCGGCGCCGGTCCTCGATCAGCTTCTTGCCCTTGAGGTCGGACAGTTCGGCCAGCATGGCGGCAATCGTTTCGCCCACGGCCTTGATCGTCTTTTGCTTGTCGCGATGCGCCCCGCCCACGGGTTCGGGGATCACGCGGTCGGCCACGCCCAGTTTGCGCAGATCCTGCGCGGTCAGGCGCAGGGCCTCGGCGGCTTCGCGCATTTTCTCGGCGTCCTTCCACAGGATCGAGGCGCAGCCTTCGGGGCTGATCACGGAATATACGGAATGTTCCAGCATCGCCACGCGGTTGGCGGTGGCAAAGGCCACGGCCCCGCCCGATCCGCCTTCGCCGATGATCACGCTGACCAGCGGTACGCCGATCTGGAGGCATTTCTCGGTCGAGCGGGCAATCGCCTCGGACTGGCCACGCTCTTCGGCGCCCTTGCCGGGATAGGCGCCGGGGGTATCGACAAGGGTGATCACCGGCAGGCCGAAACGATGCGCCATGTCCATCAGGCGGATCGCCTTGCGATAGCCTTCGGGGCGGGCCATGCCGAAATTACGCTCGATCCGGCTTTTGGTGTCATTGCCCTTTTCATGGCCGATCACCATGACGGGGGTGTCGTTGAACCGGGCAAGGCCGCCCATCACGGCGTGATCGTCGGCAAAGTTGCGATCCCCGGCCAGCGGCGTGTATTCGGTGAACAGCGCCTCGATATAGTCCTTGCAATGCGGACGGTCGGGATGGCGCGCGACCTGGCATTTGCGCCAGGGCGTGAGGTCCTTGTAGAGCGAGACCAGCAGATCGGCGGCTTTCTTGTCCAGGGCGGCGGCTTCGGCTTCGATATCCATCTCGGCGTTCTGCCGCGCCATGGCGCGCAGTTCCTCGGCCTTGCCTTCAATCTCGGCAAGGGGACGTTCGAAATCGAGGTAGTTGGTCATCCGATCACTCCGGCTGTCGACGCATGGTATATGGCCCTGTCAGACGGCGGATGCAACGGGATCGTGACGGGTCGGCCTGCGCGCCCGCGTCAGACAGGGACAAAAAGCACCGGGATCAGCGATGCGACCAGCAAGGCGGCCATGCTCCAGTTGAAGGCGCGCAACCGGGCCGGGCTGGACAGGATGCGCCCCATCTGCTGGCCCATCACCGTCCAGGTGCTGACCGAGGGCAGGTTGATCACCACGAACACCAGCCCCACCCAGAGGATCGCCACGACCGACCGGTCCGGCGCATAGAGCGTGATCGCGGTCAGCGCCATCTGCCAGGCCTTGGGGTTCACCCATTGGAACAGGGCCGCCTGCAGGAAGCTGAAGGGCCGCGCGCCCGCGCGCGCCGCGTCGGGGGCCGCCGCATGGGCGATCTTCCAGGCCAGCCACAGCAGGTAGGCAACGCCGACGACGGTGAGAATCAGATGCGTGACCGGAAAGGCATCGAAAATGCGCACGAGGCCCAGGCCCACGAGCACGATCATGAACCCGAATCCCAGACCGATTCCCAGCATATGCGGCACGGTCCGGCGAAAGCCGAAATTGGCGCCCGAGGCCATCAGCATCAGGTTATTGGGCCCCGGCGTGATCGACGAGACAAGGGCGAAGGCCGATAGTGCGAGAAGGCTGTCAAGGGTCATGGCGCAACACTATGCGAAGCGTCGCGCAATTTGGTTGCTATTTTGCGGGAATCGTGCGAATAAACACAACAAATGACGGATACCGACAAGATAAACGCACACATATTGCGAGAGCTTTCTCGCAACGGCAGGATCAGCAACACCGATCTGGCCGACAGGGTTGGCCTGTCGCCTTCCGCCTGCCTGCGCCGGGTTCAGGACCTGGAACGCCGCGGTGTGATCCGGGGGTACCGAGCGATCCTGGACCCGCTGTCGATGGGCGTCGGATTTACCGCCTATATCACGGTCGGCCTGAATTCTCATACGAAAACCGCACAGGAAGCCTTTGAGCGTGCGATTTCGCGCGCGCCCGAGGTTCGGGAATGCCACAACATCACCGGCAACGTGGAATATCTCTTGCGGATCGAGGCGGCGGACCTGGCGGCCTACAAGCGGTTTCATACCGATGTGCTGGGCACGCTGCCGCAGGTGAATTCGATCACGTCATTCGTCGTGATGGGATCACCCAAGGACGAACGCGGCTGAGGCGCGCCGCGCCTGCCGTTTCTTCTTGCTTCAAATATCCAAAGACCAACCGCCCCGCCGGTGCGACGGGGCGATCAGTGTTCCGCGCTGTCAGCCTGCGATCATTTCGGCCTGGCGCACGATCACCTCGGCCTGCTTGATCGAGGCGATATCGACAAGGCGGCCCTTGTAGACGGTGGCACCTTCGCCGCGGGCCTTGGCCTGTTCCATCGCCTCCAGGATCTCGCGGGCCTCGGTCACGGCCTCTTCCGAGGGGGTGAAGATCTCGTTGGCCAGCGCCACCTGCTTGGGGTGGATCGCCCATTTGCCGACCATGCCCAGCGTGGCCGAGCGGCGCGCCTGCGCGCGGAAGCCTTCGTCATCGCTGAAATCGCCGAAGGGGCCGTCGACGGGCAGGATGCCATGGGTGCGGCAGGCGGCGACGATGGCGGTCTGCGCCCAGTGCCAGGGATCGGACCAGTACTTGGCGCCCTCATGCAGCATGTAGTAATTGGCCTGTGTGCCGCCGATGCCGGTGGTCTGCATCCCCATGGAGGCCGCGAAATCGGCGGCGCCCAGGCTCATGGCCTGCAGGCGGGGGCTGGAGGCGGCGATGGCTTCGACATGGGCGATGCCGGCGGCGGATTCGATGATCACCTCGAAGGTGATGGGAGTCTTGCGGCCAGTGGCGCGTTCGATGGCGGTGACGAGCGCGTCGACGGCATAGACATCCTCGGCGCAGCCGACCTTGGGGATCATGATCTGGTTCAGCCGTTCGCCGCCCTGTTCCAGCAGGTCGACCACATCGCGGTACCACCAGGGCGTATCCAGCCCGTTGATCCGCACGGACAGGTACTTGGTGCCCCAGTCCATCTCGTTGATGGCCTTGATGACATTGGCGCGGGCGCTGTCCTTGTCGGAGGGGGCGACCGAATCCTCGAGGTCGATGTTGATCACATCCGCCGCGCTGGTCGCCATCTTTTCGAAGATCGCGGGGCGCGAGCCGGGGCCGAACAGCTGGCAGCGATTGGGACGGGCGGGTGCGGCGGGCTGGATGCGGAAGCTCATCGGTTGCGGACCTTTCGGGTAATGAAATTGCGTATTTCTGCCGCCATTGGGTATGAAATTGCGCAACCGGGCGCAAGCGGCTTTTGCAGCTGCGGCATGATTGCCGCAACGCCGCATTCGCGGCGCGCAAGGGACAGGCGCGCCGAAGATACTGCGCAAAATGCGGTCATCCGGCGGAGGATCTTGCGCGATTTCCCGAAATGCGCAGCGATTTGCAATGCAATCCCGCGCGAAATCCGCAACGCTCGCTGCAAATGCATATGAAAGGGCAACGCGATGATCGAGACGCCGTATCTACTATTCCTGGGCGATGCGCCCGACGGTCTGGCCGCCAAGGTGGCGCAGGGCATCAAGGACTGGCGCCCGCAGAATGCCGTGGGCCAGTTCCGCATGGAGGGCTGCCGCGCCGACATGCGCCTGCCCGACATGACGCTGGAAGAGGCCCGCGCCGCCGGGGCCAAGACGCTGGTGATCGGCGTGGCGAACCGCGGCGGCGTGATTTCGGCCGCGTGGAAAAAGGTGCTGGTGCAGGCGCTGGAGGAAGGGTTCGACCTGGCATCGGGCCTGCACAACCTGCTGCGGGACGAGCCCGACCTGGTGGCCGTGGCCAGGGCCTGCGGGCGGCAGCTGCATGATGTGCGTGTGCCCTCGGTCCAGTATCCGATCGCCAACGGGGTGAAGCGGACGGGCAAGCGTTGCCTGGCCGTGGGCACCGATTGTTCGGTGGGCAAGATGTATACCGCGCTTTGCATGGACCGCGAGATGAAGGCGCGCGGGATGAAATCCAGTTTCCGCGCCACCGGGCAGACCGGCATCCTGATCACCGGCGACGGTGTGCCGCTGGACGCGGTGATCGCGGATTTCATGGCCGGATCGGTCGAATGGCTGACGCCCGACAATGACGCGGATCACTGGGACATGATCGAGGGACAGGGCAGCCTGTTCCACGTGTCCTATTCCGGCGTGACCATGGCGCTGATCCATGGCGGACAGCCCGATGCGCTGGTCGTGTGCCATGAGCCGACGCGCGAGCACATGCGCGGGCTGCCCGGCTACAAGCTGCCGAGCCTCGAGCAGGTGCGCGACATGGCCCTGGCGCTGGCCAAGGTCGCCAACCCGGCCTGCCAGGTGATCGGCTATGCGATCAACACGCAGCACATGGGCGAGGACGAGGCGCAGGCCTATCTTGCGGATGTCGAGGCGCGGCTGGGCCTGCCGGCGACGGACCCCTATCGTTACGGCGCGGACAAGCTGGTGGACGCGCTGGCCGCGATCTGACAGGTTTTCGCAGACAATCCGCTGGTCTGCCTGATGCGGGCCGGAGGATCTGGATATTTTTGGCAAGAAGAAGCAGGAGGCGGTCATGCAGATCACGGTGACGCGCGATATCTTCAAGCTGGCGCAGGTCTTTACCATCAGCCGGGGCTCACGGACCGAGGCGCAGGTGCTGACAGTGCGTATCACGGATGGCGGTGTGACCGGGTGGGGCGAATGTGTGCCTTACGCCCGCTATGACGAGACGCTGGACAGCGTGACCGCGCAGATCGAGGGGCTGTCGGGGCGGCTGAGCCGCGCGGCGCTGTACGATCTGCTGCCTGCGGGGGCTGCGCGCAACGCGGTGGATTGCGCGCTGTGGGACCTGGAGGCGAAGCAGGCGGGTCGCCGCGTCTGGGACCTGGCGGGGTTGCCCAAGCCGGGGCCCGAGATCACGGCCTATACGCTGTCGCTGGCGGAGCCTGCCGAGATGGAGGCGCAGGCCGCGAAACATGCGTTCCGGCCCTTGCTGAAGATCAAGCTGGGCACGCCCGACGACATGCCCCGGCTGGAGGCCGTGCGGCGCGGCGCGCCCCGGTCCACGATCATCGTGGATGCGAATGAGGGCTGGTCGGCTGCGGTCTATGCCGACCTGGCGCCGCACCTGGTGCGGCTGGGCGTGGCGCTGGTGGAACAGCCCCTGCCCGCCGCCGAGGACGAGGCGCTGATCGGGATGGACCGGCCCGTGCCCGTCTGCGCCGATGAAAGCTGTCACGACCGCGCGAGCCTGCCGCACCTGGCGGGGAAATACGACGTGGTGAACATCAAGCTGGACAAGACCGGCGGGCTGACCGAGGCGCTGGCGCTTCGCGATGCGGCGCTGGCGCAGGGTTACAAGGTGATGGTCGGCTGCATGGTCGGAAGTTCGCTTGCCATGGCGCCTGCGACACTTGTTGCACAGGGCGCGATGGTGACGGATCTTGACGGGCCGCTTCTTCTGGCCGAAGACCGCGACACACCGCTTCGGTTCGACGAGGCGGGCGTGCATCCGCCCGAACCGGGCCTTTGGGGCTGATCCTTCGCGCCCCGCAGCAAGGAGACAAGACATGCGCACCGTCTATGTGAACGGAGAGTACCTGCCCGAGACCGAGGCGAAGGTGTCGATCTTCGACCGCGGCTTTCTGATGGCCGATGGCGTCTATGAGGTGACATCCGTTCTGGGCGGCAAGCTGATTGATTTCGACGGGCACCTGGCGCGGCTGGAGCGGTCCCTGGCGGAGCTGGACATGGACAAGCCCGAGGGGTTCGACAACCTGCTGGAGATCCATCGCGAGCTGGTCCGGCTGAACGGGATCGAGGAGGGGATGATCTATCTGCAGGTCACGCGCGGCGCGCCGGGCGACCGGGATTTCGCCTTTCCCGACCCGGAGGTGACCAAGCCCACCCTGGTGCTGTTCACGCAGAACAAGCCGGGTCTGGCCGCGAACCCCGTGGCGCAGAAGGGGATCAAGGTCATCAGCATCGAGGATATCCGCTGGGGCCGGCGCGACATCAAGACGGTGCAGCTGCTTTATCCGTCGATGGGCAAGATGATGGCCAAGAAGGCCGGATGCGACGATGCCTGGATGGTCGAGGATGGGGCCGTGACCGAGGGCACCAGCAACAATGCCTATATCGTCAAGGGCAACCGGATCATCACCCGCCAGCTGAGCAACGACATCCTGCACGGGATCACCCGCGCCGCCGTGCTGCGCTTTGCGCGCGAGGCGCAGATGGAAGTCGAGGAGCGCGCCTTTACCATCGCGGAAGCACAGCAGGCCGACGAGGCCTTCATCACCTCGGCCTCGACCTTCGTGATGCCGGTGGTGGAGATCGACGGCGCCAAGGTGGGCACCGGTGCGCCGGGCAAGGTGGCGGCACGGCTGCGCGAGATCTACCTGGATGAAAGCCTGAAGGCGGCGGTCTGAGGCATCGGGGGCCGCGTGGGGGTTTTGCCCCCACACCCCGCCCGTGGGGGCAAAGCCCCCACACCCCCAGGATATTTGCGGCAAGAAGAAACGTGCAGCCCGAGAGGCGCCGGGGGTTACTTCGGCGCTTTTTTCGTGACGTTTTCGGCGAAGGCCACGTCGAAGGCGGCCTGTTT
The DNA here is from genome assembly GCA_033839205.1 of Rhodobacterales bacterium. Taxonomy (GTDB): domain Bacteria; phylum Pseudomonadota; class Alphaproteobacteria; order Rhodobacterales; family Rhodobacteraceae; genus Seohaeicola. Next base: position 13,092 of record JAJLKH010000080.1, read on the forward strand.
TTCAGGGGAGGCTTCGGTCTGGTTCTGCGCGCGCCAGTCGTCATAGGGCATGCCGTAGAAGATTTCGCGGGCCTGGTCCTTGGTCATGTCGATGCCGCGGGCGTTCGCGGCCTCCTGGTACCAGCGGCTGAGGCAGTTGCGGCAGAACCCGGCGAGGTTCATCATGTCGATATTCTGCACATCCGGGCGCTGCACCATCAGGTGGTCGCGCAGGGCGCGGAATGCGGCGGCTTCGAGTTCGATGCGGGTCTTGTCGTCCATCTGTCTTCTCCTTCCGGGGTGATCACTGTCCGGTATCGGCCAGCGCCTGTTGCAGGATCGGGGCAAGGCGCGTGGCCCATGCCATCTGTTGGTCGGGGGTGGCGATCAGGTCATTGCGGATCTCGATCAGGGCGTTCAGCCGTTCCCAGGCGATGGCGTGGCGCGCGATGGCGTCGCCGGGCAGGTGGCCGCCGTAGGGTTCATTCTCGCCCACGCAGAGATCGGGCTGGGCCCGCAGGCGGGACAGCAGCGGGCGGGCAAAGCGCGTGTCGGCGGCGTAGAGCACGCCCACATGCCAGGGGCGCGGCGGACGGCCCTGCAATTGCGGCGTGAAGCTGTGGACCGATACGATCACCGTATCGTCGCGCCGTGCCGCGAGTTCGGCCAGCGCGGTGTGATAGGGCCGGTAGCAGCGGTTCAGCCGCACCTCCAACTCATCGCGCCCGGCGTGGCGGTTGGCGGGGATGATCGTGCCGTCGTAGAGCTTCATCAGCAGGGTCGGGTCATCCTCGCCGCGGTTGGGATCGATGACGAGGCGCGAGAAATTCGACAGGATGGCGGGGCATCCCAGCGCATCGGCCAAGGCGCGGCTGACGCCCGCCGCGCCGACATCATAGGCGATGTGGCGTTCCATGTCGCAGCGCGCCAGACCCAGATCGCCCCCGTTGACGAAGGCGGGCACGGTATTGGCGGCGTGGTCACATGTCACCAGCCAGCGCGATGCGCGGTCAAGTCCGGTGATTTCGAAGGGCGCGTATGTCATGGGGCTGTCATTTCCTTTGTGGAAGACCTAGGACAGATGAAAGCGGAATGGAATTGCAGAGCGCGCGCATTTGCGCGATTGCTAGCGATAACATGCGATTGCGCAGGCCAGAGTTCGAGGAGACAGGATGAGACGGCACCGGAATGTGAAGATCGTGGCAACGCTGGGGCCTGCATCGAACGATTATGCGATGATCCGCGCCCTGCACGAGGCCGGGGCCGATGTGTTCCGCCTGAACATGAGCCATGGCACCCATGACGATATCCGCGCGCGTCACGAGATCATCCGCCAGATCGAAAAGGACCTGGACAGCCCGATCGCCATCCTGGCGGACCTTCAGGGGCCGAAGCTGCGGGTGGGCAGTTTTGCCCGCGGCGAGGAGGAGCTGGCCGAGGGCGCGGCCTTCCGGCTGGATCTTGATCCGGCCGAGGGCGATGCAACCCGCGTCTGCCTGCCCCATCCCGAGATTTTCGCGGCGCTGGAGCCGGGCGCGAACCTGCTGGTCAATGATGGCAAGATCCGCCTGACGGTGCAGCGCTGCGGGCCGGATTTCGCGGAATGCACGGTGACGGTGGGCGGCACGATTTCGAACCGCAAGGGGGTGAACGTGCCGGACGTGGTGCTGCCGCTGGCGGCCTTGTCGGACAAGGATCGCAAGGACCTGGAGTTTGCCTGCGCGCTGGGTGTGGACTGGCTGGCGCTGTCCTTTGTTCAGCGGCCCGAGGATGTGATCGAGGCGCGATCGCTGGCGGCGGGGCGCGCGGCGATCCTGTCGAAGATCGAGAAACCATCGGCGGTGAAATGCTTTGACGAGATCCTGGCGGTCAGTGACGGGATCATGGTGGCGCGTGGTGACCTGGGGGTGGAATTGCCGGTGCAGAACGTGCCGCCGATCCAGAAGCGCCTTGTCCGGCGCTGCCGGTCCGCGGCAAAGCCGGTGATCGTGGCGACCCAGATGCTGGAATCGATGATCGAAAGCCCGATGCCGACGCGCGCCGAGGTGTCGGATGTAGCAACCGCGATCTACGAGGGGGCGGATGCGATCATGCTGAGCGCGGAATCCGCCGCCGGGCATTACCCGGTCGAGGCGGTCAGCACGATGAACAACGTGGCCGTCGAGGTGGAGAGCGATCCCACCTATCGCGAGGTAATCGAGGCCAGCCGCAAGGCGACCCGCACCAGCGTGGCGGACGGGATCGTGGCCGCCGCGCGCGAGATCGCGGAGACCACGGATATCAAGGTGATCTGCTGCTATACGCAATCGGGCACAACGGCCCTTTTGACCGCGCGCGAGCGCCCGCGCGTGCCGATCATCGCGATGACGAGCCTGCGGGGCACGGCGCGGCGGCTGGCGCTGACATGGGGCGTGAACTGCGTGATGACCGGGGCGCTGGACCGGTTCAAGATGGCCGTGGTCAATGCGGCGCGCGCGGCGCGCGCGCAGGGCTATGCCACCGAGGCCGACCAGATCCTGGTCATCGCGGGCGTGCCCTTCAACAAGGCCGGCACGACCAATATCCTGCGCGTCGCCCCCTGCGCGGAACGTTTGATTTTCGCCACCGATCCAGAGTAACCTGAAAGTATAGTTTTTGTTTTTCATCCTGGTTGGGGGCTCGGCCATGGATACTGATCTTGCTTTGGTTATCGGACTTGTGGTGCTGGTCTTGTCGGCACCATCCATCGTCAGCGCCATTTCGGACGGGCGCGCGCCGCGCACCGCGATGTTGACGCTGGTCATCGGCGGGGGGCTTATGCTTTATGCGCTGACCCAGAAACCCGGCGGCTACCGGATCGACCAGGTGCCGGCGGTCTTCATCAAGGTGATCGGCGATTTCGTCTGACAAGGCGGTGCCGGAAAGCGGCAAAGCGGCTTTTCATGGCGGCTTTGGGCTGGACAGCCTGACCGATCCCTCGTATATCGCGCGCTCTTACTGCGGGACCGGCCAGTGTGGCATGCCGAGTCGCGCGTGAACCGACCCAAAGTCAAGGAGACGGAAATGCCCAAGATGAAGACCAAGTCGAGCTGCAAGAAGCGGTTCAAAGTGACGGCGACAGGACGCATCCTGACCGCCCAGGCCGGCAAGCGCCATGGCATGATCAAGCGTCACAAGAAGTTCATCCGCAACGCCCGCGGCACCACAGTCATGTCGGCACCTGATGAGAAGATCATCAAGTCGATGATGCCGTACGATCGTTAAGGAGAAGCTGATATGTCTCGCGTCAAAAGCGGTGTAGTCACCCACGCCCGTCACAAGAAGATCATCAAGGCCGCAAAAGGCTATTATGGTCGTCGCAAGAACACTTTCCGCGTTGCTGCGCAGGCCGTGGACAAGGCCAACCAGTACGCAACCCGCGACCGCCGCGCCCGCAAGCGGAATTTCCGCGCGCTGTGGATCCAGCGGATCAACGCCGGTGTGCGCGCATTCGATGAAACCATGACCTATTCGCGTTTCATCAACGGTCTGGCACTGGCCGGGATCGAGGTGGACCGCAAGGTTCTGGCCGATCTGGCCGTGCACGAGCCCGAAGCCTTCGGTGCCATCGTCACACAGGCGAAGGCCGCGCTCGCGTAAGCCACTCCTCTACCGGAGTTGCAGATAAAGGAAGCCGCGGACCTGTCAGGGTCTTGCGGCTTCTTGCATGAACGGGCCATGCCCTGCGAGGCAAGGGTCACAACAGCAAGGAACGCCGTGTGATGGACGATCTGAAACGCAAATACCTGGACCTGATCGCAGGGGCCGCGGATGAGGCCAGCATCGAAGAGGTGCGTCTTGCCGCCCTTGGCAAGAAGGGCGAGCTGAGCCTGAAGATGCGCGAACTGGGCCAGATGAGCCCGGAGGAGCGCCAGATCGCAGGCCCCGCGCTGAATGCGCTGAAGGACGAGATCACGAGCGCGCTGGCCGCGAAAAAAGCGGCCCTGGGCGATGCCGCGCTGGACGAGCGTTTGCGCGCCGAATGGCTGGACGTGACCCTTCCGGGGCGCGGCCGCCGCGCGGGGACGATCCACCCGATTTCGCAGGTATCCGAGGAAGTGGCCGCAATTTTCGCCGATATGGGTTTCTCGGTCGCGGAAGGCCCGCGCATCGACACCGACTGGTACAATTTCGACGCGCTGAACATCCCCTCGCATCACCCGGCGCGGGCCGAGATGGACACGTTCTACATGCATCGCGACGCGAATGACCCGCGCCCGCCGCATGTGCTGCGCACCCACACCAGCCCGGTGCAGATCCGGTCGATGGAGGCGCATGGCGCGCCCATCCGCATCATCTGCCCCGGTGGCGTCTACCGCGCCGATTACGACCAGACGCATACGCCGATGTTCCACCAGGTCGAAGGTCTGGCGATCGACCGCGATATTTCGATGGCGAACCTGAAATGGTGCCTTGAGGAATTCGTGAAGGCGTTTTTCGAGGTGGATAACGTCGAGCTGCGTTTCCGCGCGTCGCATTTCCCGTTCACGGAACCGTCGGCCGAGGTCGATATCCGCTGTTCTTGGGAGGGTGGTACGCTGAAGGTGGGCGAGGGCGATGACTGGCTGGAGATCCTGGGCTCCGGCATGGTGCATCCCAAGGTGTTGCAGGCGGGCGGGATCGACCCCGACCAATGGCAGGGCTTTGCCTTCGGGATGGGGATCGACCGGATCGCGATGCTGAAATACGGCATTCCCGATCTGCGGGCGTTCTTCGATTCAGACCTGCGCTGGCTGCGGCATTACGGCTTTGCAAGCCTGGATCAGCCGACGCTGCATGGCGGCCTTTCGCGGTAGAGTTCGAAATGGACTTCAAAGACATTAAACCACTAACCATCATCCACCACAAAGCTGCTCAGAAACGTGCACACAGAGTGTTTGCGTTCAGTTCCACGGTTTGGCCGGAAGAATGGTATCACGATGCTTTGGACGATTTCATCGACGACATTATCGAGTTTTGTTTTCACGCATATAGACTTTGCGAGATTGTCGGTATCGAAAAAGGAAAGGTCGACATTTCAGAAGGCGGAACAATCCATTTTGTACAAACACCAACCTCGCCTTGGGAAACCGATTTCCGTTCTTGTTTGAACGCTATTCGTCACGCGGACAGCTTTAAGGTTGGAAAAGCCAATCCGACAACAGATAGGCAATTGTTCAAACAAAACAAAAATGTGATGGGTGCGTTCATAGTGGTAACAACAGATCGTAATCAGTCTCCGAGGTCTATTCCGTTATTTGCCCTCTCTTATTCATATCTCCACCATGTGCGCCCCATGATTGCTAGCTTTCTTAAATCGGGCCGACAGCAAAGACAGGAAGACAAACCATGAAATTCACCCTCTCCTGGCTGAAGGAACATCTCGACACCACCGCTTCGGTGGATGAGATCACCTATGCGCTGACCGACCTGGGGCTTGAGGTCGAAGGCGTGGAAAACCCCGCCGCCAAGCTGGCCGCCTTCACCATCGGCAAGGTGATCCATGCCGAGAAGCATCCCGATGCCGACAAGCTGCGCGTCTGCAAGGTGCTGACCGATGAGGGCGAGACGCAGATCATCTGTGGTGCGCCCAATGCGCGCGAGGGGATCACCGTGGTGGTGGCGAAACCCGGCGTTTACGTGCCCGGCATCGACACCACGATCGGCGTGGGCAAGATCCGGGGGATCGAGAGTTTCGGGATGATGTGTTCCGAGCGCGAGATGGAACTGTCCGAAGAGCATGACGGGATCATCGAGCTGCCATCGGGCGAGGTGGGCGAGCGGTTCACCGACTGGCTGGCCAAGAACGACCCCGCCAAGGTCGATCCGGTGATCGAGATCGCGATCACGCCGAACCGCCCCGATGCGCTGGGTGTGCGGGGGATCGCGCGTGATCTGGCGGCGCGGGGGCTGGGCACGCTGAAGCCTGCGAAACAGGTCGAGATCAAGGGCAGCTTCCCCTGCCCCATCGGCGTCAGCATCGACGAGGATACGCGGCAAAACGGCTGCGAGGTGTTCGCCGGTCGTCTGATCCGTGGTGTGAAGAACGGGCCAAGCCCCGAATGGCTGCAGACCCGGTTGCGCGCCATCGGGTTGCGGCCGATCTCGGCCCTTGTCGACATCACCAACTTCTTCACCTTCGACCGCAATCGTCCCTTGCATGTCTTCGATGCGGACAAGGTGAAGGGCAACCTGCGCATTCACCGCACGGCGGGTGGCGAGACTTTGGTCGGTCTGGACGACAAGACCTATACGTTCGACGCGGGGCAGGTCGTGATCTCGGACGATGCGGGGATCGAATCCATCGCGGGGATCATGGGCGGTCTGGCGACGGGCTGCACCCATGACACGGTGAACGTGTTCCTTGAGGCGGCTGTCTGGGATACCGTGCAGATCGCGATGACGGGCCGTGCGCTGAAGATCAATTCCGATGCGCGTTATCGCAACGAGCGCGGGATCGATCCGGCCTTCAACATGGAAGCGGTCGATCTGGCGACGCAGATGATCCTTGATCTGTGCGGCGGTGAGCCGTCCGAGGTCGTGGTGGCGGGCCAGGTGCCCGATGTCAGCCGCGCCTATCGCCTGGATGCGGCGCGGGTGCAGTCGCTGGTGGGCATGGACATTCCCGAAAGCGAGCAGCGCCAGACGCTGACCAAGCTGGGTTTCCGGCTTGATGGCAACATGGCCCATGTGCCCAGCTGGCGCCCCGATATCCTGGGCGAGGCCGATCTGGTCGAGGAAGTGGCGCGGATCGCGTCATTGACAAAGCTGGTGGGCAAGCCGATGCCGCGCGCGCATGTGGGTGTGCCCAAGCCGATCCTGTCGCTGGGCCAGCGGCGCGAGCAGATCGCGCGGCGCACGGTTGCGGCGCTGGGGTATAACGAATGCGTCAGCTACAGCTTCATCGACCAGGCTTCGGCCGCGTTGTTCGGTGGCGGCACGGATGCGACGATGCTGGCCAATCCGATCAGCGCGGACATGTCCCATATGCGCCCCGATCTGCTGGCCGGGCTGTTGCAGGCCGCGGCCCGCAACCAGGCACGCGGATTTGCCGACCTGGCGCTGTTCGAGGTGGGCCATGCCTTCACCGGCGGCGAGCCGGGCGAACAGGTGGTGCAGGTGGCGGGCCTGCTGGTGGGGCGCACCGGCCCGCGCGATCCGCATGGGTCGTCGCGCGCGGTCGATGTGTTCGACGCCAAGGCCGATGCCGAGGCGGTTCTGGCCGCCCTTGGCGCGCCCGAACGGGTGCAGATCCTGCGCAATGGCGCGGCCTGGTGGCATCCGGGGCGGCATGGCGTGATCAGCCTTGGCCCCAAGAAACCGCTGGCCGTCTTTGGCGAGGTGCATCCCAAGGTGCTGGCCGCGATGGACGTGAAAGGCCCGGCCGTGGCCTTTACCATCTGGCCTGCCGAGGTGCCCGCGCCGCGCAAGACAGGCGCCACGCGCCCCGCGCTGGTGATGCGCGATCTGCAGGCGGTCGAGCGTGACTTTGCCTTTGTCGTGGACAGCACTGTCGAGGCGCTGACCATCGTCAATGCCGCGCTGGGGGCCGACAAGGCGCTGATCGACCAGGTGCGCGTCTTTGACGAGTTCACCGGCCCCAAGGCCGAGGCGCAGATGGGCGCGGGCAAGAAATCGGTGGCGATCACCGTGCGGTTGCAGCCCACGGAGAAGACCCTGAAAGAGGCCGAGATCGAAGCCGTCGGCGCCAAGATCATCGACAAGGTCGCCAAGGCTACCGGCGGCGCGCTGCGCGGCTGAACCTGATCCGACAAACAAGCGTTGTCGATTAAACCTGAATCACCTGGCGCTGCCTGAAATCAAAGATTTCAACGCGCCAGGTGATGAGATCTGTTTCAGGGTGAAATCGAAACGCTCTAAAACTGCCGCCCCTGATCCGGGGCGGCGTTGTTCATTTCGTCAGTCGTCGAACAGTCATTCCAGCCGCGCCGGAAAGCCTTCGGCGCGCAGGTCGGTGCCCAGAACATCCTCGAGCAGTTTGACGATCTGCGTCGATTGCGCCTCGCCGCCGTAAGCCGCGCGGCCCTTGACGAAGGTCTGCTGCACCTGCCCCGCCAGATCCAGCGGCACGCCGAATTCCTGCCCGAAGCCCATGGCGAAGCCGAGGTCCTTGAGCGCGAGGTCCATGGTGAAGGCGATGTCATAGCTGCCGTTCAGGATCAGCTGGCCTTCGGTTTCATGCACGAAGGATGTGCCGGAGGAGGCTGTAATCGCCTCCCACGCGGTCTTGAGGTCAAGACCCGCGCGTTTTGCCAGCATCAAGGCTTCGCCATCCGCCACAAGGTGGATGAAGGCCAGCATGTTGGTGATCACCTTTATCACAGCAGCCGAACCCAGCGGGCCGATGTGGAAGATGCGGTTGCCCATGGCTTGCAGGGCGGGGCGATGGGCCTCGAACACATCCGCAGCACCGCCTGCGAGCACCGTGATCTCGCCCCTTGCCGCCAGGTGCACGCCGCCGGTCACGGGGGACTCGAGCACGTTCACGCCCTTTTCCTGGGCGATGGCGGCCAGCCGCAGGATATCGTCGCGGCCCAGCGTGGACATTTCGACCCAGGTCATGCCGGGGCGCATGGCGGGCAGCATCTGGTTCAGCACCGCCTGAGAGACGGCAGGCGATGGCAGGCAGGTCAGCACCGTGTCGGAGGCCGCCGCGACATCGGCGGCGCTGTCGCCCCATGTGGCCCCCAATGCCAGGTGCCTGTCAGCGAGTGAGCGGTCGCGGTCATGCACCGTGACGGCAAAGCCCGCGCGCAGCAGGCTGGCGGCCAGGTGGCCGCCAAGGTTGCCCAGCCCGATAAATCCCAAACGCATCATGCTGTCCTTCCGTTGAATGCGATCTGGAATCGCTTGCGTACTTCTGCGTCGACCGCCGGGTCGATGAGTGATCCGGCCTGCGACAGGATGCGGTCCATCCGCCCGCGCGCCTCGCGCAGAAGGTCGGGTTTGCCCGCCTCGACCCATTCCTTGGGGCTCATGCGGTTGCCGATTTCGGGGTAGATGTATTCGGTCTGCATGAGAGCCAGGGTCTGCGATGCGCCGAGGTAATGGCCCGGTCCGCCCAGGCAGACCTCGCGCATGGCGTCGATGCTGACGCTGTCCTCGGTCACGTCGATGCCGCGCACGCAGCGCATCACCTGCCCCAACATGTCATCGCCCAGCACGAGCGATTCAAGGCAGAAGCCCAGAAGCGATGCGTGCATGCCCACGGCCTCGTAGACCATGTTGAGGCCGGACAGGCCCGCGAGCACGTTGGAGATGCCCTGTTCCCATCCGGCCTGCATGTCGGGCAGCTTGCTGTCGGCGATGCCTGCGGCGGCCCCGCCCGGCAGGCGGTAGAACTGGTGCATCTGCGCGCAGCCCGCCGTCAGCAGGGCCTGTTCGGCGCTGCCGCCGGACATGGCGCCGGTGCGCAGGTCGGACACGAAGGGCCATGTGCCGAAGATCGCGGGATGGCCCGGCGCCATGGCGTTGACATAGACGACACCGGCCAGGCATTCGGCCACCGCCTGCACGATGGCCAGCGCGATGGGCGCGGGTGCGGTGGCCCCGGCCTGACCCGCCGAAAGCAGCAGGACGGGCATGCCGGCGCGGATGCAGGCCTCCATCGTCTGGCAGCTTTCGGTGGCGAATTTCATCGGTGGGACGACGAAGCAGTTGGAATTGCTGACGAAGGGGCGCGCGCGCCAGGCCGCTTCGCCACCGGCGATCATGTGCAGAAGGTCAAAGCAGCCATCGACATGCGACGGGTCCGAGAAGGAGGTGCCCACATGTTTGGTGGTTCCCGCGCAGCAGGCGTAGAGGGTGTTGATATCCATCTGGAAGTTGTCGACCACATCGCGGCAGACCATGGCGCGCTGGAAGAAATGCACGTTGTCCAGATGCTGGGTCAGGCGCGCGGCATTGTAGAGATCCTGCGCGGTGCTGTCGCGGTAGCTGTTGGTTTCCAGATCGACGACATGGACGGCAGCGCCTGCGGTGCCGAAATGCACATTGCTGCCCGTGAGGTGCAGATCGTATTTCGCATCGCGCCCGAAAAGCGTGATGTCGCGCGCGGCAAGGGCCAGCATATCCTCGACCAGGGCGCGGGGAAAGCGCAGGCGTCCGTCGGCGCCCAGGATCGCGCCTGCCTTTGTCATGATCTCGATGCCGGATGGTGGCGCATCGGCAAGGCCGATGGTTTCCAGCGCATCGAGGGCGGCAAGGTGGATGCGCTGCATCGCGGCCTCGGTCAGGGGTTTGTACTGACCGCCCGGCATGCCCGGACGGACCGGGCGCATGCTGTCGGCAAGGGGCGCGCCCCGTGCCGCGACACGGGCCGCCCGCCCGCCACTGCGCCGCGCGCGCGACGGCGCGCAACCGTCGTCCATCAAGGCCTCGCTCATGCTTTCATCCTTTCGCCCGTGGGGTCATACATTGGAGCAAGCGAAGGCCGCGCCGCATGACGCCGCCCCGCCACTTCGATTTCATAGGTGGAGGCCAGCACCTCTTCGGCGCTTTGACCGGCGCAGGGCACATAGGCCATGCCCACGGCAGCGCCCAGCGCGTGGCCGTAATTGGCCGAGGTCACGATCGAGACGATCTGACCGTCCCTGACCAGCGCCTCGTTGTGGAACAACATCGGTTCGGGGTCTTGCAGCAGGAATTGCACCATGCGGCGCGAGAGCCCCGCCTCGCGCTTGCGCAGGACCGCGTCACGACCGATGAAATCGCCCTTGGCCGTGCGGACGGCAAAGCCGAGCCCGGCCTCGAGCACGTGATCTTCATCGGTAATGTCATGGCCCCAGTGGCGATAGGCCTTTTCGATGCGGCAGCTGTCCAGCGTGTGCAGACCGCAGAGGGTCAGGCCCAGGTCGGCGCCCGCCTCTTCCAGCGCCTCGAAGACATGGGCGGTCTGGTCGGTGCTGACGTAAAGCTCCCAGCCCAGTTCGCCCACGTAGGAGACGCGATGCGCGCGGGCGAGGCCGAGACCGATCTCGATCTCGCGGGCGAGCCCGAATGGGTGCGCGTCATTGCCCATGTCATCGGGGCTGACGCGGGCCAGCAGATCGCGTGACCTGGGCCCCATCAGGCAAAGCACGGATTCGGCCGCTGTCACATCGGTGATGACGGCAAAATCGTCGCCCAGATGGCGGCGCAGCCATGCCAGATCGCGTTGCAGCGTGGCGCCCGGCACCACCAGAAGGAAGGCGGTTTCGGACAGGCGCGTGACGGTCAGATCGGATTCGATGCCGCCGCGATCATTGAGCATCTGGGTATAGACGATGCGGCCCGGTTCCACGTCCATCTGGTTGGCGCAAAGGCGTTGCAGGAAGGGCAGCGCGCCGGGGCCTTCGACCCGGATCTTGCCGAAGCTGGTCATATCGAATAGGCCCACGCCGTTGCGCACCGCCATATGTTCGGCGCGCTGGTTGTCGAACCAGTTCTGACGGCCCCAATCGTAGCGGTATTCCCGTTCCTGCCCCGGTTTGGCGAACCAGTTGGCGCGCTCCCATCCAGCGACCTCGCCGAAGACGGCGCCGCGTTCGGCCAGATGACCATGCAGCGGCGAGCGGCGCACACCGCGCGCGGTTTCGACCTGACGGTAGGGATAGTGATCGGCGTAAAGCAGGCCCAGCGTTTCGGTCACGCGTTCCTTGAGGTAGCGGCGGTTGCGCTGGAAGGGTTGGGCGCGGCGGATGTCCACCTCCCAGAGGTCGAAGGGGGGCGCGCCTTCGGTGATCCAATGGGCCAGCGCCATGCCCGCCCCGCCGGAGGACACGATCCCGATGGAGTTATACCCGGCGGCGATCCAGTAGCCGCGCAGTTCGGGCGCTTCGCCGAGGTAGTAACGGTCATCGGGGGTGAAGCTTTCGGGACCGTTGAAGAAGGTATGGATGCCTGCCGTCTGAAAGAGCGGCATGCGGTTCATCGCGTGTTCGAGGATCGGCTGGAAATGATCGAAATCCTCGGGCAGGCTGTCGAAGCAGAAATCCTCGGATATGCCGTTCATGCCCCAAGGTTTCGCCTTTGGCTCGAAGGCGCCCAGCATCATCTTGCCGGCGTCTTCCTTGTAATAGGCGCATTCGTCGGGCACGCGCAGCACCGGCAGGCGACCCAGCCCTTCGACCGGTTCGGTCAGCAGGTAGAAATGTTCGCAGGCATGCAGCGGCAGGGTCACGCCGGATTGCGCGGCCAGATCGCGGCCCCACATGCCGCCGCAGTTGATCACGACATCGGCGGCGATATGGCCCTGCCCATCGGGCGTTTCCCAATCGACACCGGTCACGCGCGCGCCATCGTCGGTGACGCGGGTGACCTTGACGCCTTCGACGATGCGCGCGCCGCGCATCCGCGCGCCCTTGGCCAGCGCCATGGCGATATTGGCCGGATCGCATTGGCCGTCCAGCGGCAGGTGCACGCCGCCCAGCACATCGCCCACGTTCAGATGGGGATACATCGCCTTGATTTCGGAGGGCGAGATTTCGGCCACGTCCACGTCAAAGGCGCGGGCCAGCGTGGCCTGACGGCGCAATTCCTCGAGCCGGTGTTCGGTCAGCGCGACCGAGATCGAGCCGGTCTGTTTCATGCCGGTGGCCACGCCTGTTTCGGCCTCGAGCTTGACGTAGAGATCGGCGGAATATTTCGCGAGCCGGGTCATGTTCTGGCTGGCGCGCAATTGGCCGATCAGGCCGGCCGCATGCCATGTGGTGCCGCAGGTCAGTTGCTTGCGTTCCAGCAGGATGATGTCGGTCCAGCCTGCCTTGGCGAGGTGATAGGCGACCGAGCAGCCCGACACCCCACCCCCGATGATGACAGCCTGCGCCTTGTTCGGCAGTTCCACCATTGTCAGACCACCTCGTGCCCGGCGGCGCGGATCTGGTGCGCCAGTTCGTCGATATGGGCGGGGCCCACCTCGCAGCAGCCGCCGACGATGGTAGCGCCCTGCCCGATCCAGCCCATCGCATGGGTGGCATAGGCCTGTGGCCCCAGATCCTTGCGCGCGGAAAGCGCATCGACCGTGGGTTTGTGGCCCAGGAATTCCTGCGTGATCCGGGTAAAGCCGTTGGCATAGGCGCCGAAGGGCTTGCTGCCCTTGGACAGAATGTCCAGCGCGGCGGGGATCGCCTCGGGGACCGAGCAGTTGATCAGGATCGCGTCGGCGGCATCGGCCACGGCCAGCACATCAGCCAGCGCCTCGCCCGAGCGCAGGCGCGTGCCATCCTGGTCATCGACGGTCAGCGACAGCCAGACCGGCAGGCCGGCCTGTGTCGCACCATCCAGCGCCGCGCGGGCATGATCGACAGAGGCCACGGTTTCGCAGATCAGCAAGTCGCACCCCCTGGCCAAGGCCTTTGCCACCTCGGCGTAAAGCGGTGCGGCGACATCATGGGCGGGGTGGATATCGGGGCGGTAGCTGGCGATCAGCGGGCCGATGCTGCCGGCGATGCGGCCTGTGCCATGGGCATCACGCGCGGTCTGCGCCTCGGCCAGGGCGAGGTCGATCAGCGTGTCGAGCCGCCCTTCCAGCGGGGTGCCGGTCAGCCGGTCGTGGTGCACGGCATAGGTGTTGGTGGTGGCGATGGTCGAACCGGCATCGAAATAATCGCGGTGCACGCTGCGCACGATGCCGGGATGATCGACCATCACCTGCGTCGACCACAGCGGCGTGGGCCTGTCGCCCGAGCGGTGCACGAGTTCCTGCCCCATGCCCCCATCCAGAAGAGTAATCCTGCTCAAGCCCTGATCCTTTCATTGGCCGGATCCCAGAGCGGGCCATCCGGCTGCACGACTGCGCGGCAACGGTTACCGAAAATCTCGACTTCGAGCGCGGTGCCGGGGGCGGCCAGATCGGCGCGCAACATGCCCAGGGCCAGCGATGCGCCCACGCGGTAGCCCCATGCGCCGCTGGTGGTTTCGCCCACGATCTGCCCGTCATGCCAGAGCGTGGACATGTAGGGGGCATCCTGATCGCCCGCGTCCACCTTGAGGGTGACGAAGCATTTGGTCACGCCTGCCTGTTTTTCCGCCATCAGCGCGGCCTTGCCGGGAAATTCCTTGGACCAGTCGATGAAGCGTTCAAGCCCGCCTTGCAGGAGGGTGTAGTCGGTCGAAAGATCGCCTTTCCAGGCGCGGTAGCCTTTTTCGATCCTGAGCGCGTTCAGGGCGAACATGCCGAAGGGGGTCGCGCCCGCCCCTGTCACGGCATCCCAGATCGCGGGAGCGTCGGCGGCGGGACAGTGCACTTCCCAGCCGAGTTCACCGGCGAAGGAGACGCGCATCAGCACGCAATCCACGCCGCAGACCTTGGCATCCTGCGCCGAAAGCCAGGGCAGGGTCAGGTCTGCATCGGTCAGGGGGGCAAGGATGTCGCGCGCCTTTGGCCCGGTCACGAGCAGGCAGTCGTA
>JAJLKH010000081.1:0-6815 GCA_033839205.1 Rhodobacterales bacterium
GCCGCGCGGGCGCGGGCATGATCGCCCAGACTCCGCAGGGCTGCCCCCTGCAGCACGACAAAGCGCCACGGCTCAAGTTTCCCGTGATCAGGGCTGCGGCTGGCCGCCGTCAGGATCTGCATCAGCTGCGCGCGATCGGGAACCGGCAGACCCAGCGTCTTGGCCGGACGCGACCGACGGGTCAGCAGGAATTCCATCGCGGCGGGATTGGGATCAGGCATGGGGCATCCTTTGTGCGGTCTGTCTTTGTGTCAGGCCCTATGTCGTGCCTCGGCTCCGCAGGGTCAAGGCGCGGGCGGCAGGGGCAGCAGGGTTTCAGCCATTTCGGCGATCAACCCGCTGACAAAGCCATCCATCCGCGCCGAGGGTTGGCGCGCCGCCACGACAGCGGCCATCGGATCGGGCGCGTCAATCGCGCTGCGTGCCAATTCCTGAATGACCGCATGGCCGCAAAAGGGCACGTAAGCCTCGGAATAGCCGCCCTCATGCACCATCACCAAGCGCCCGCCGCACAGGCGGTCGGCGGCCTCCATCACCTGGCGTGTCATCATCCGGAAGGTTTCGGCCGTGGCCAGCATCCGCGCCAACGGGTCGAAACATCCCGCGTCATAGCCGCAGGCCACGATGATCATGTCGGGCCGATACTGTTCCAGCGCGGGCAGCACGATCTTGTCCATCGCCTCAAGGTAGCTGACATGCCCGGCGCCGGGGGGCAGGGGGATGTTCATGTTGAACCCCAACCCCGCGCCGCGTCCACGGTCCTCGACGAAACCGGTATCGGTGGGATAGTTGCGATCCTGGTGCAGGCTGATGGTCAGCACATCGGCGCGGTCATAAAAGACCGCCTCGGTACCATTGCCATGATGCACATCCCAGTCGATCACCGCGACACGCCCGCCATGTCCGGCGGCGCGCGCCGCCGCGATGGCGATCCCGATATTGTTGAGCAGGCAAAAGCCGTTGGGCCAGTCGGGCAGGCAATGGTGCCCGGGCGGCCGCGACAGCGCATAAGCATTGTCGCACGCACCGCGCCAGACCGAAAGCAGGGCTGCTTTCGCAAGGCCCGCAGACAACGCCGCGATCTCGAAACCGCCCTTGGCAAAGGGCGTCCGCAGGCCCAACTCGCCCCCGCCCTGATCGGACATTTCCTTGAAGCGATGCAGGAAATCTTCGGGATGGACGCGGGCCAGATCCTCCCAGGTAGCAGCCTCCGCGCGGCGCGTCTCCAGGTGGTCACTCAGTCCTGTCACATCCAGCAGGTTCTTCAGGCGCCGCTTGGTTTCTGGATTCTCGGGCAGGCCGCCCGCGGCAAGGGGCTGCACCAACCCGCCCAGGGGCAGCGTCAGCGCGTAATTGCCGCCCGCATGCCAGAAACACCTTTCGTCCCAGAAAAATCCCGTCGCCATGTCGCGCTCCACCTGTTTCTTCTTGCAACAAATATCCCCGCCGGAGGCGGAAAGTCCATCTGCCTGCGCAGGAATGCCCGTGGCTGCGGGACCAAACGTCGGATGCCTCCGGCGGGGATATTTCAGGCAAGAAGAAGCAAGGGCGCGCCGGGCATCCGCAGTGCCGGCTAATCCGCGCGGCGCAGGTGATAGACGCCTTCGGGCAGGTTCAGGGCGGCAGCCAGATCGCGCAGCTGCGTCATCGAGAGGGTGATCTTTTCCATCCGCTCCAGCCGCGTGTCGAACTGTTCGATGGTGACGCAATCCTCGAAGGCATTGACGATCACATCCTCCAGCAGATGGCTTTCGCCCTCGTCGACAAGGGTGATGACGGTCGCGTCGAATTCATGCTCGATTGTAAACATGCCACCAGCTTAAGGCGCGCCGTGGCCAATGCAAGCCCGGCTTGCGCGCGCTCCTCCGCCGTTCGGTTCGATTTCGCTGTCAACTGCGCGTGAGCAGGGCTGGCGCGGCGCGGCCTTGCTGCTAATGATGGGGCAAGGATGGTTCCGAGGGAGATGGCGATGCGCTGGTTCGTTCTGACGGCAATGATGGTTCTGGCGGGCTGTGTCAGCCCGGTCGAGATGCCCCAGGCCCAAAGACCCGTGGCCAGCGCACCCGTGGCGCCGCAAGATGCGGCGCGCAGTTTCGCGGCGGTCGTGGACCGCGTCAAACCCGTCGCCGAGCAGGAGTGCCGGCGCCAGCTGCCACGGGGCAATTGCGATTTCCAGATCGTTGTGGATACGCGCCCGGGCCAGCCGCCCAACGCATTCCAGACCCTCGATCGCGCGGGCCGTCCGGTCATCGGTTTTACTGCCGCGCTTCTGGATGACATGCGCAACGCGGATGAACTGGCCTTCGTCATGTCCCACGAGGCGGCCCATCACATCGCGGGTCACATTCCGCGCCAACAGCAGAACGCTGTGGCGGGTGCGGTGATCTTTGCAGGTCTTGCCACCTTGACCGGAGGCGATGTGAACACCGTCCGGTCGGCGCAGGAACTGGGCGCGGCTGTCGGTGCGCGCAGCTATTCCAAGGAGTTCGAGCTTGAGGCGGATGCGCTGGGCACGGCCCTTGCCATGCGCGCGGGTTTCGATCCGGTGCGCGGGGCCGAGTTCTTCAACCGCATCCCTGATCCCGGAGACCGCTTCCTGGGCACCCATCCGCCCAATGCGGAGCGGGTCGCGACGGTCCGTCGCGTCGCCAACGGGCTTTGACGGGCGCGCCCGCGACCGGGTGGTCGCGGGCTTGATTCAGGTCAAGGAAGACCTGCCCGCTTTCGTGTTTCACTGATCCTGTCCTCGATCCTTGCGATGATCGGGGCGGGGCAAGGAGACACAGATGCCGTCAAGCAAGACGATCCGCCGACATGCTGTCCTGGTTGACCGGATGGCCACGGCTTTGGGCAGAGATCTGGAAGAGGATGTCATGCGTGGGCGTCTGTCGCCGGACGATCTGCCGGACATGGTGCTGCGTTGCACCTCCTGCGCCAATCCCGATGGCTGCGAGGCTTGGCTGCGGCAGCAGGAAGAGGTCGCAACGGGCCCCAAGCCCGAGACCACGCCCTACTATTGCCGCAACGGGGATGTCTTCGATGCCCTCAAGCCCAACTGATCTTGCCGATACGATGATGGCCGGGCAAGGCGGCGTGATCCGGCACCTGGGCGATCCTGATCGCCATTTCTGGCTGGTGCGGTCGGTGGCGCGGGTGATCGGGGTCAGCCTGGGCCAGGCGATGGTGCGGGGTGTCATCGAGCAGGATGAATGCCGCCGGATGATCAACCGCTGCCGGACCTGCGCGTTGGTGGGCGCCTGCGAGGTCTGGCTGGCGGAGTCAGGCGGGTGCGCGGATGCGCCGCCACCCGGCTGTGTCGTCTCGACCGATCTGAACCGATTGAAACACGTGATGCGACATGAAGGAGCCCATGATGGGACTGTTTGACAAGATCGACCACCGCGCCGGGGTGATGACACGGATGGCTGACACGCTGGGCGTGGATTTCGCCACCACCATCGCCCAGGCGCCCGAGGCGGTGCGCGAGTATCGCCAGGCGGTGATGCGCTGCGCGAGCTGCAACCATGAAAGCGAATGCACGGCGTGGATGGACAGCCATGCCCATGCCGAGGCGGCCCCCGACTATTGCCGCAACAAGGACATCCTTGAAGGTCTGGCCAAGGCCTGACCGGGTCAGCCGCGCCGCGCTTGCCGCCGCAGGTGGGCGCGGTAGAGCCAGGGGGCCAGCACGTGATCATAGACCAGCGTCGCCGTCTGCCGGATGCCCGGCAGCGCCACGACGCGCGCGAGCCAGCGGTAGCGCGGCATTTGCTGCCAGAGGGCGATGAAGGCCGGGATGCCTGACAGGACCTGGCCATCCTGCACCACGTGCAGGCGCCGCGCGGCCTGATCGGCGGTCACCCCCCACATCCCCAGATCCACACGGTTCAGATCGTCGAACCCGATCGCCAGGCCTTCGCGGCCAGCGTAGTCGGCATAATGGGTGATTTCCGCCCGGCAGACCGGGCAGTCGTGGTTGTAAAGAACGCGGGTGTCTGGCTGGGTCATGGGCCTGAGATAGCGGCGCGGGGGCCTGAGACAAGGGATGTCCCATCGTGGGACATGAACCAGGATAAACGATTTCAACAGCTTACAGGCGCGCATTAGGAATTTCTTAACGCTTGGCCCGGTTTGGCGGGCCAGGGCGCGCGGCCCTGACGCACATGCGCAACACCGGCCAGGGCCGCTGCGGCCACTGACCATGCCCCGAGCAAGCCCAGGTCCTGCGCGGCCCAGGCGCGGCCCTCGATCGCGGCCCAGGCCAGTTCGCCCATGGCCCGCGTCGGTGTCCATGCCGAGATGGCGTTGATCGCGCCGGGCATCGCCATGGGCGGCACCCAGAGACCGCCCAGGTAGGCCAGCGGCAGATAGATCAGATTGGCCAGCGGCACCGCCGCCCGGGCCGAGGAAATGCTGCCCAGGGCAATTCCCATCAGCGTGGCCGTCACCGTCGCCATCAGGCAGACCGCCGCCAGCCGGGCCCAGGCGCGGGCAGGCAAGGTCAGATCGGTCATGAGATGCGCGAGCGCGATCACCAGCGCCACGGCAAGGCTGACGAAGATCACCGCCGCGACGATCCGCGCGATCCATTGCGGCAGGGCCGAACCCGGCAGGCTGCGCTGCCATGTGGCGAAGGGGCTGGCGCGGTCCTGCGCCACGCTGACGCCGAACTGGAAAAAACCCACGCCCAGCACGGCATAGACCGCGAAGGAGGCCATTGCATTGGCGGCCCATGCCCCGCCGCCGCTGTTCGCGCCGAAGAAGGCATAGAGCATGGCCGGAAACAGGACCGTGGGTATCCAGAAGCCGGGTTGGCGGAACAGGACCCGCAGGGTCAGAGCGAGTTCGGCGGACAGGTGGCGGATCATGGGCGCGTCCCTTCCTGGCGGAGGTGATGGATGAGGTCCTTGAGCGCCAGCGGTTGCAGCGTCAGGTTGGCGAAGGGCAGCGCGTCGGCGACCATGCGGCGCAGGGCGGTGTCGCTGTCGGCTGTTTCGGCCTGCCAGCGGGCACCGTCACGGCTGGCCCTGAGCCAGGGGGGCGGCACAAGGTCCGGCGGCAGATCGAACCCAAGCCGGGTGATCCGCGCGCGGCCACGGATCGCGTCGATCCGGCCTGCCAGCACGGACTCGCCCCGGTCGATCACGGCGATGGAGGAGCAGATCGCCTCGATCTCGTCCCAGTGATGCGAGGTCAGAACCAGCGCCCCGCCTTGCGCGACATAGCGGCGGGCCATGACGCGAAAGGCATCCTGTGCGGTGCTGTCGAGCCCCGAGGTCGGTTCGTCCAGAAAGACCAGCCGGGGCTGACCGACGAAGGCCAGCGCCAGCGCCACGCGGCGCATCTGGCCGCCCGAGAACCCGGCAACGCGGCGGTCGATCAGGTCGCCGAGGCCGAAATCGGCGGTCAGGCGGTCGATCGCGGGGGGCACGCCGTAGCGTTGCGCGGCATAGGTCAGGATCTCGCGCGGGGTAAGCTGATCGGGCAGGTCCGTGGCCTGCGGCGTGGCGCCGGTCACGCGGCGGGCCGCGGGGCTTCCGGCGGGGTGACCGAAGACATGGGCCTGCCCTGCATCGGGGGCGCGCAGGCCCATCAGCATCGCCAGTGTGGTGGATTTGCCGGCCCCGTTGGTGCCCAGCAATCCCAGCGCCTCGCCGGGGGCAAGATCGAGGTCGATCCGCGCTACGGCCTGTACCGCGCCGAAGCGCTTTGCCAGTCCGCGCGCATGGATGGCAAGGTCTGAAGAATGAAGTGTCATGTGCGATCCCGCTGCTTGCAACTTTGTGGGGGGACCCTATTCATAGGGATATGCGCCAGGCCAAGACAGGTTACGTGTCCGACATGGAAAAGACCGCGAATGACGGGCCGGTGGCGTTGACGCTTCGCCAACTGCAGAACCAGCTGCGCGGTCCCGCCTTCTGGATCGTCGTCGGCGGCATGGTTCTGATCGCGGCGGTGGCGGGCCCCTATTACACGCTGGAACGGCTGAACTTTCCCGAAAGGCTGGTCTATTGGGGCGTGATCATCGGGATGTCCGCCGTGATCATGACCTTTCTGTCGGTGCTGGCTCATCGCGTGACCGAGGCGCGGCGATGGAACTGGGCGCTGGTGGCGGTGCTGGCCGGGATGGCGGGCATCCTGCCGGTTCTGGCCATTGTCTGGCTGGCCGGGGGGCTGGCCGCGGGCTTTGGCTCAGGCGGGCCGGGGATCGCCACGCTTGCGGCCTATGTCGCGCCATCGGTGATCGGGGTCACGCTGGCGGTCAATGCCTATATCGAGGTGCAGGAGCGCCGTGCGCCCGCACCCGCGCCGCAGCAGGCCGAGATGGTGGCGACGGTGTTGCACAGCAAGTTGCCGCATCACCTGGGCCGCGAGATCCTGGCCCTGCGCGCGCAGGATCATTACCTTGAGGTGACGACCGCCAAGGGCAGTTGCATGGTGCTGATGCGGCTTGGCGATGCGGTGCGCGATCTTGAGGGGGGGAACGGGATGCAGGTGCACCGGTCCTGGTGGATCAGCCTGGACCATGTGGCGCGCGTCGAGAAGGGCGCGAACGGGCCGGAGGTCGTGATGCGCGACGGCCAGCGGGTGCCGGTGGGGCGCAGCTATCGCACGGCCTTTCGCGCGGGCATGGCAGGCAGGGGATGAACCCTTTGGGGGTGGCCTAGACCACGCGCCCCCAGAGGTCGTATTCGCCGGCCTCGTCCACCTCGACCTTGACGATGTCGCCGACGTTCAGCGCCGAGGTGCCTTCGTCGATGAAAAGGTTCCCGTCGATCTCGGGCGCGTCGGCCCAGGTGCGGCAGGTGGCGATG
>JAJLKH010000082.1:0-12705 GCA_033839205.1 Rhodobacterales bacterium
GCCCATGCGGCGCACCAGCACATCGGGGACCGAGACATGGTTGGTCAGCGCCGTGACCCCCTTGGGCAGGGGCTGCGGATCGGCATAGGCGGGCAGCGGCGTCCAGCCCGAGGGGCCATCGGCCTCGACTTCGGGGGCGCGCAGATCATCGGCGAGGGCCGCACCCAGCGCCTTTTCGAACCCCTGTTCGACCTGCAGCCGGTCCATGATCTGCCCGCCTTCGGCGGTATCGCGCTGCACCAGCCGGGCCAGGGCCGTCACCTCGGCGCGCAGGGCGTTCAGCTCGCCTTCGGCGGCCGAGCGTTCGGCGCGCACATCGGCTTCGCGTTCCTGAGTCTGGGCGCGGGCGGCTTCGGCGGCCAGCAGGGTTTCATCGGCGCGCTTGGCCAGATCGACGGCGGCAACCTCTTGCGCCTGGGCCTCTTCATAGGCGGCGATGGCCTTGTCGAGCGCACCTTTGGAGGCTTCGACCGCCTCACGCGCGCGGGTGGCCTCGGCCTCGCTGCGGGCGCGGGTCTTGAGGCTGTCTTCCAGAAGGCGATGGGCGGATTGGTGGCGCGCGGCAAGGCGGGCGACATCCTCGGTCAGCTGGGACAGATCCGCCTCGCGCTGCTGGAGCACCTCTGCGGCTTCGCGGGCGGCGGCGGCGGCGGCTTCCAGCTTGTCTGCATGGCCTTCGCCCGCCTTCGCCAGTTCGCGCGATTCCCATTCCAGCCGGGCGATGGTTTCGCCCGCGTCCCGGTTCAGCCCGGCCTCGCGTTCGATGTCGCGGGTCAGCTGGTCGATCCGGGCCTTCAGCGTCTCGATCGTCTGGCGGGCGCGGGTTTCCTGATCGGTCAGCGTATCGCGCTGCACCTGCAGGCGCTGCAGCACGGCGGCGGCGATCGCCTCTTCCTCGCGCAGGGGGGGCAGGGCATCGTCGCGCGCGATGCGCGCCTTGCCGGCGGCGCGGGCGGCGGTTTCGGCCTGGGCGGCGGCCGCCACGCGGGCGCGCAGGTCATCGTCGGCGGTGGCGCGGGCGCTGTCGGCCTCTTTCCAGCGGCGATAGAGCAAGAGCCCTTCGGCGCGGCGCAATTCATCCCCGATGGCGCGGTAGCGTTGCGCCTGCCGGGCCTGGCGTTCCAGTTGCGCCAGCTGGGCCGACAGCTGTTCCAGCACGTCATCGACGCGCAGCAGGTTCGCCTCGGCCGCGTTCAGCTTCAGCTCGGCCTCGTGGCGGCGCTGGTAAAGCCCCGAGATCCCGGCGGCCTCTTCCAGGATGCGGCGGCGGTTCTTGGGCTTGGCGTTGATCAGCTCGCTGATCTGCCCCTGCCGGACAAGCGCGGGCGAATGCGCGCCGGTCGAGGCATCGGCAAAGAGCATCTGCACGTCGCGCGCGCGCACATCCTTGGTGTTGACCTTGTAGGCGCTGCCCGCATCGCGCGTGATGCGGCGGGTGATTTCGAGCTGGTCATTGTCGTTGAACCCGGCGGGTGCCAGCCGTTCGGCATTGTCCAGAACCAGCGTCACTTCGGCAAAGTTGCGCGCGGGCCGGGTGGCGGCGCCGGCGAAGATCACATCCTCCATCCCGCCGCCGCGCATGGCCGAGGCGCGGTTTTCGCCCATCACCCAGCGCAGCGCTTCAAGCAGGTTGGACTTGCCGCAGCCGTTGGGGCCGACCACGCCGGTCAACCCGTCCCGGATCAGCAGATCGGTCGGGTCAACGAAGCTTTTGAAGCCGGTCAGTCTGAGCTTGGTGAAACGCAACGGCGCGCCTTTCGATTCCGGTCTGACCCGAAATGTGAGGCGCTTGAGGGGCATGAGTCAACGGATTTGCACCGGATATGGGGATTTTCGCCAAGTTATCCCCAATATATTGGGTCACTGCCTGAGAGGTTCAGGCTAACCCGCGGTGAAAGGACAGCGTTGACAGGGGCTGGCGCCCTGCGTCACGCTGGGCGGGAACCTATCCCGAAAGGCCCAGACCATGCGCTTGCCCGCCCGACTGCTTTTCCCTGTTCTTTTGCTGGCGGCCGGACCGGCGCTGGCGCATCATCCGCTGGCCGGTTTGCCGATGGAAACCGGGGGGCAAGGGCTGTTGTCCGGCCTTGCGCATCCGGTGCTGGGGTTCGACCATCTGTTCTTCGTGCTGGCAGCCGGTGTGGCCGCCGCCCTGGCCGGACGGCCGCTGACCGGTCCGCTGGCCTATGTGGGGGCGATGCTGGCGGGCTGCGCGCTGGCCTTGTCGGGTCTGACCCTGCCGCTGGTCGAGGTGGCGATCGCGCTGTCGCTGCTGGTGCTGGGCGGGCTGATCCTGCCGGGGGGCGCGCTGGCGCCGGGGCTGATCCTGCCAGTGATCGCGGGCTTTGGCCTGTTTCATGGCGCGGCTTTCGCGACGGGGATCGCCGGGGTCGAAGGCGTTGCGGCGGCGCCTGTCTTTGCGGGTTACCTGCTGGGTCTGGGCGTGATGCAATATGCGCTGGCGCTGGGGGCCGGGGTTCTGGCGGCACGGGCGGGCGGCATCGGTGCGTGGCACCCGCGTCTGGCCGGGGCCATGGTGGCAGGCGTGGGCCTGTTTCTTTGCCTTGAGGCGATGGAGGGGCCGCTGGTTGCGGTTCTTGCGGGTCTTGCGGGCTGAGGCGATGGCGATGACCCTGCTGATCCGCCCGGGCGATCCGCGCGAACCGGGGGCGCTGGCCTTGCTGGAGGCAAGCCATGCCCTGATGGAAAGCCTGTTTCCGCCAGAGGATAATCATTACCTGTCCGTCGATGCCTTGCGAGTGCCCGGGATATCGTTCTGCGTGGCCGAGGATGCAGGGCGGATCCTCGGCACGATCGCCTTGGCGGACAAGGGCGACTATGGCGAGGTGAAGTCGATGTTCGTCGCCCCGGACGCGCGCGGGCGCGGGGTGGCGCGGGCGCTGCTGACGCATGTCGAAGGGATCGCGCGGGACAAGGGGCTGCCAATGCTGCGTCTTGAAACCGGCAATCTGCTGGAGGCTGCGATCGCGCTTTATGCCGCGCAGGGTTTCGGCCTTTGCGGGGCTTTCGGTGATTACGAGGTCAATGGCACCAGCGTCTTCATGGAGAAATCGCTTGGATGACCGGGCCGCCATGGCTGCGCCACGCAGGATGGCGCCCGACGAGGACATGCGGCCTGTTCTGACGCTGCTGATGCAGGCCTTTGCCCATATGGAAGGGCGGATCGATCCGCCATCGTCGCTGTCCCGGATGGGGGTGGCGGAACTGGCGCAGGAGGCGGCCAGGGCAGAGCTGTGGGTGATCGAGGGCAAGACCGAGCCGCTGGCCTGCATGATCCTGACCCCGAAGGCCGAAACGCTGTACCTTGGCAAGCTGGCCGTGGCCCATGCGGCGCGGGGACAGGGCCTAGCGCGGCGCATGATCGACACGGCGCTGGAGCGGGCGCGCGCGCTGGATCTGCCTTCGGTCAGTTTGCAGACGCGGATCGAATTGCTGGAAAACCATGTCACCTTTGCCGCGCTCGGGTTCGAGATGACAGGCAGCAGCGCCCACCCCGGTTATGACCGGCCCACGACGCTGGAATTCAGGCGGCTGGTGTGAACGGGGGCGCGGGGCGTCAGCAGTCCAGTATGCCAAGGATCAGGGCCTGATCGCCGCGCACCTCGCGCACCGCGCAACCGCTGACCTGTTCCATCGCCTTGGCCGCGCGCGCGCCGATGGGCCCCATCCGGGGCGCATATTGCGGATTGATGCGCACGGCCTCTGCCAGGCGGCCCTTGACGCGGACGGCGAAAACGCTTCCCTCCACCTCGACCCGTGTGGGTTCGATCCCCATGAAATGCGGGCTGCCGCCATCGCAGGCGGCAAGGATCAGAACAAGCGGGGGGACAAGGATCATCTGGCGCATCATGGCACCATCTGCGCAGAGATCGGTTAACAAAGACTGAACCCGAGCAGAGCGGCGAGCGGCCCATCCTGTCCTTGTGCAAACGACCTTGCCCCGTGCATGCTGCAATCAACCACAGCGCAAGGGAGTGTCCGTGATGATCCAGGCCGTTGCCATCCTGCTGATCTGCCAGTTGACCGGGGAAACCCTGGCGCGGGGGCTGGCCCTGCCGATACCGGGGCCGGTGCTGGGCATGGCGCTTCTGCTGGCGGGGTGCCTGCTGTCGTCGCGGCTGGCCGGCACGGTCATGCCGACGGCGCAGGGGCTTTTGTCGCATCTGTCGCTGCTGTTCGTGCCGGCCGGCGTGGGGGTGATCAGCCATCTGGACGTGCTGGGCGGGGCCGGTCCGGCGTTGCTGCTGGTGCTGGTCGCCAGCACCGCTTTGGCGCTGATCGTGGGGGTTCTGGTCTTCGTGGGCGTGGCCCATCTGACCGGCGACACCGTTCGCCACGGGGAACAGCAGCCATGACCCCCCTGCCCCTGCCCGAGATCTGGTCCTACCTGAGCCGCGAGCCGCTGCTGTGGCTGACGGCCACGCTGGTGGCCTATCTGGCGGGCGATGCGCTGTCGCGCCGGGCCAAGCGGCATCCGGTGGTCAACCCGGTGTTGATCGCGATGGTGCTGCTGGGCGGCTTGCTGTGGATGACGGGTACGCCCTACGCCACCTATTTTGAAGGCGCGCAATTCGTGCATTTCATGCTGGGACCGGCCACCGTGGCGCTGGCCCTGCCGCTTTACGCCAATCGCGCACAGATCCGGCCCGCCTTGCTGCCGATGCTGGCTGCCTTGCTGGCGGGATCGGTGACGGCCATCGTCTCGGCCTTGTGGATCGCGCGGATGCTGGGGATCGAGGGGCCGGTCTGGCTGTCGCTGGCGCCCAAATCGACCACCGCGCCGGTGGCTATCGGCATATCCGAACAACTGGGCGGCCTGCCCACGCTGACCGCCGCGCTGGTGATCCTGACGGGCATCATCGGCGCGGTGATCGTGACGCCGCTGATGCGGTTGATGCGCATCCGCGACTGGCGCGCGCGCGGTTTCGCGGTGGGGGTGGCCGCGCATGGGATCGGGACGGCAAGGGCATTCCAGGTGAACGATACCGCCGGGGCCTTTGCCGGGATCGGCATGGGGTTGAATGCCATGCTGACGGCGATCCTGGCGCCTTACGTTGTGTCCCTGCTTCTTTAGAGCGCGAGAATCCCTGTTGTCGGGGATCATTCGTGGTCATATGATTTTACCAATTGATCATAGGTGAACATATGCCCTTTCGTTCGGTCCAGCCCGAGAAGATATCGACCTCGGTCACCCATCAGATCGAGCTTCTGATCCTGCGTGGCATCCTGCGCCCCGGCGAGCGCCTGCCGTCCGAGCGCGAGCTGTCCGAGCGCATGGGCATTTCGCGCCCCTCCCTGCGCGAGGCCATCGCGGAATTGCAGCAAAAGGGGCTGCTGACCAGCAAGGCGGGGGCCGGCATCTACGTGGCCGAGGTGCTGGGTGGGGCGTTTTCGCCCGCGCTGACACGGTTGTTCGCGGATCACGAAGAGGCGGTGCTGGATTATATCGGGTTTCGCCGCGACATGGAGGGGCTGGCCGCCGAACGCGCGGCGCGGCTGGCATCGGACACAGATCTGCGGGTGATCCAGGCGATCTTCGACAAGATGCTGGCCGCGCATAGCAAGCGCGATCCGGCGGATGAGGCGCTGCTGGATGCGGATTTCCACCTGTCGATCATCGAGGCCAGCCACAATGTCATCATGCTGCACATGATGCGGTCGATGTATGACCTGCTGCGGCAAGGCGTTTTCTACAACCGGCAACTGATGTTCCGGCAGCGCAGCATCCGCGACAACCTGCTGGAGCAGCACCGCGCCATCAACGAAGCGATCCAGGCCCGCGATCCGGCCGCTGCCCGGCGCGCGGTCGAGGATCACCTGACCTTCGTGGAGAATGCGCTGATCGAGCAGAAGAAATCCGAACGCCACGAGGAAATCGCGCGCCAGCGCTACGAGCACGAACAGCGGCGCTGACAGCCACCGGTCGCTGAATAGGGAACAACGAAAAAACCCCGCATCAGGCGATGCGGGGTTTTCTGTCTGGTGATGGTGGCGCAGCTTAGTGCAGCTTGGCGTCAACGATGTCGATACCTTCGTCGATCAGCTTGTTACCGTCGGCGGCGGTCATCTGCTTGGCAATCAGGTCGCGGGCCGCACCGATGGCGATCACGACGGCACGGTCGCGGACTTCCTTGATCGCGGCGGCTTCGGCCGATGCGATCTGGTCCTCTGCGGCGGCGATGCGGCGTGCGATCGACTTTTGCAGATCGGCCTTGGCCTGTTCCGCGGCGGTCGCGGCTTCGTCCTTGGCCTGCGCGATGATGCGATCGGCCTGTTCCTGCACTTCTTTCTGCTTGCGCTCGTAGGAGGCCAGCAGCGTCTGCGCTTCTTCACGCAGGGCGCGGGCTTCTTCCAGCTCGCCGCGGATCGTATCGGCGCGCTTGTCCAGAAGACCACCGATCATGCCGGGGACCTTGAAGTAGAACAGGACGCCGATGAACAGCAGGAAGGCCAGAAGCACCACGAAGTCGGTGTTCTTCAGCGAGAAGAAGGGACCGCCTGCCGCGAAGGCGGGGCTTGCTGCCAGAAGAAGGGCGGGGACGAGGATCAGCTGTCTCATCTTGGTTAGCCTTTCATCCGGGCGTTGACGGCCGCGGTGACGCTGCGCGCATCTGCGGTGCCGCCCATTGCGGCGACGATTTCCTTGGCCGTGTCCTTGGCAACGTCGGTGACGTTTTCCAGGGCGCTGGCGCGGATCGCGGCGATGGCTTTTTCGCCTTCGGCCGCTTTTGCGGCGATCTCGGCATCGGCCTTGGCGATGGCCTTGTCCAGATCCGCCTGAATTTCTGCCTTGGTTTCGGCAATGATGCGGTTCGCCTCGACGCGGGCATCGGCCAGCGCCTTGTTATAGGCGGCTTCCGCCTCGACAGCCTTGGCCTTGAGGTTTTCGGCCGCGGCGATGTCGTTCGTGATGGTGCCCTGACGCTCGGCCAGAACCGCGCCGATACGCGGAAGCGCGATACGCGACAGGATGAAATAGATCACGACAAGCGTGAGCAGCAGCCAGAAGATCTGGTTGCCATAGGTCGAAAAGTCCAGCTGAGGCATGCCCGGTGCGGACTCTGCGCCATGCGGTTCGGTTGCCATGTCGTTCTCCCTAGGGAAACTTGCCTGTTACAACGGATGGGCCTTGATGGCCCATCCGCGCGTAAGGATATGTTCCGTCAGGGCTCAGACGGCGAACATCAGCAGCAGAGCGACGAGGAACGAGAAGATCCCCAGTGCTTCTGCGAATGCGATGCCGATGAACAGGGTCGCGGTCTGACCTGCTGCTGCCGACGGGTTGCGCAGGGCGCCCGCCAGATAGTTGCCGGCCACATTGCCCACACCGACTGCCGCGCCGCCCATGCCCATGCATGCCAGACCCGCGCCGATGTATGCGCCCATTTGTACGATATCGCCTTCCATGATTTTCTCCTTACGATGGAATGGTGGTGATCAGTGTAAGGGGCGGCAGACACCGCCCCGGTGTTGGATATCCCGCGTCAGTGGTGCGGATGCAGCGCATCCTTGAGGTAGACGCAGGTCAGAATGGTGAAAACGTAGGCCTGGATGAAGGACACCAGGACCTCGAGCCCGTACATGGCGGTGATGGCCACGACCGACAGCGGCGCGATGGCGGTGATCGCGGCGAAGCCGGCAAAAACCTTGATCACGGCGTGACCGGCCATCATGTTGCCCGCAAGACGGATGGAATGGCTGACCGGGCGCACGAAGTAGCTGATGACCTCGATCAGCGCCAGGATCGGGCGCAGCGCCAGCGGTGCGCTGGACACCCAGAACAGGCCCAGGAAGGACGCGCCGTTCTTGACGAAACCCAGAACCGTAACCGCGATGAACACGGCGAAGGCCATGACAGCGGTCACCGCGATGTGGCTGGTGGGCGTGAAGGCCATGGGCAGCAGGCCCAGGAAGTTCGAGAAGACGATGAACATGAACAGGGTCATGATGTAGGGGAAATACTTGACCCCGTCCTTGCCGGTCACGTCCTCGACCATCTTGTAGATGAAGCCGTAGGCCAGTTCGCCGATCGACTGGCTGCGCGAGGGGATGATCGCGCGGCGCGAGGTGCCCAGCACCAGCATCGCGGTAATGCCCGCAATCGCCAGCACCATCCAGAGCGTCGCGTTGGTGGGGGTGTACCAATGCACCGCGTCGCCACCGAAGAGCGGCTTCACGATGAACTGGTCCATCGGGTGGAACACCAGACCGCCTTCTGCATTTGCGTCCGTCGCCATGACTTGTCCTCTTGCCGTCAGCCCCGCGGGGCGCCTGTCTTGTCGGCCTCTTGGGCCAGTTTGCTGTTCTGGACTTCCTGCGCGGAGCGGAGCATCGTCTTCACCCCTGCCGCAAGGCCCAGCAATGTAAAGAGCACCAGGAAGATCGGGAGGGTCCCGAACAGGCTGTCCAGCCCGTATCCGATGCCGAAACCGATCCCCAGACCGGCCACGAGTTCGATCACCATCCGCCAGGCCAGGTTGGCCTGAGAGTAGTGTTCATCCGCACGGGGCTTGGGCGCCTGTGCCGCTTTCGCTGCCGCGATCCTTGCCTCAAGCTCGGCCAGTTGGCGCTGCTGATCGGGATCGGTCATGCCAAAAGCACCCCCTTGGATGTTTGGCGCATTGCTATGCGCAGGGCGGCCCTGAGTCAAGCGCCCCTGCCGCAGCGCGGCGATTGGCGCAAGCCTTTGTTTTATTGGATATTTATAGCAAGAAGAAACAGCTGCCCAACGCTGCTGCGGCCATCGTGGCGGGCGCGGGCGCGGTATCGGCATATTCAACCATCCGGTTGACGATCCGCCGGGCGCGGGCTTAATGGCGCAATGACCGATGCGCTTGATACCGTCTTTGCCGCCCTGGCCGATCCGACCCGCCGCGCCATCCTGACGATGCTGCTGGAGGATGACATGGCGGTGACCGACGTGGCCGAACCCTTCGAGATGAGCCTGGCGGGGATATCCAAGCACCTGGCCATCCTGGCGGGCGCCGGTCTGATCACGCAGGAAAAGCGCGGCCGCGTCAAATGGTGCAAGCTGGAACCCGATGCGCTGCGCGCCGCCAGCGTCTGGATGCAGGGTTTCGGGCAGTTCGAACCGGTCAACCTGGATGCGTTCGAGCGGTTCCTGGAGGCGGAGCTCCAGCAGGACGCGACCGAAGCCCCTTTTCAGGGCGATTGAGGAACGGGGACTTTTGCCTCGTCGTCGCGCAAGAGCATCAGAAGCGCCAGCACGGTCAGCGCGACACCGCCCAGCACCCAGGCCGTGGGCAGGCCGTTGCCAAGGGCGTATTCCAGCACGATCACCCAGCTGGGCGTGAGGTAGGTATAGGCCATGACCTTGGCCGATGGCAGGTGCAGCGTGGCGTATTGCAGCAGCACGAAGGTACCGGCGCTGGCAAAGACCGAGACATAGGCCAGCGTGATCCAGACGATGCCGGGCAGCGCCGCCCACTCGGTGGCGCGGATCGCGGGCCAGGCCCAGGCGGTGACCAAAAGGCCGCCGCCCAGCAGCATGCCGAAGGTGAAGACGACCGGCGGCTCGCCGCGGTTCAGCTTGCGCACCATGGGCGTATAGACGGCATGGGCGATGCAGCCGAAGAAGAAGATCGCCTCGCCCTTGCCGATCTCGAACCGGGCGAGCGCCGCCAGATCGGCGCGGAAGATCACCCAGACCGCGCCCGCGGCCCCGATGGCCAGCGCCAGCGCCATGCGCGGCGTGGTCACCTGGCGCAGCAGGAACCAGCCCGCGATCCCCGAGATCACGGGGGTTAGGGTGAAGACCGCTGACGCCGACACGGCCTGCGCGGTCTTGAGCCCCTCGAACATCAGCACGAAATAGATGCCGAAGGTGCCGCCAAGCAGCAGGTAGCGCCAGGGCGCCAGCAGCGCGCGGCGCGGGAATCCCGTGGTCAATGCAGCGGCGGTGCCGACGATGGCGGCGGCCAGCCAGAAGCGCAACGCGGTCAGGGCGGCGGGATCCACATGGGGGGCGGCCAGCACACCCAGCGAAAAGCTGCCAGCGACCAGCGCCGAGAAGGTCAGCATCGCCAGATGGCCGCGCGCCTGCCCGGTCATTTTGTGTCAGGCTCCACGCCCGCGCCGGCTTCGGAGGGTTGCCCCCGCGCATGGGCCTTGAGGAAGGACAGGAAGCTTTGCACCTTGGTCGTGCGATGCAGGTCGACATGGGTGACCAGCCACAAGGGCGCCTCCCATTCGGGGCGGGGGGGCGCGATTTCCAGCAGGTCGGGATGGGCGTCGGCCTCCCACTGGCTGAGAAAGCCGATGCCCATGCCGCGCACCACGGCCATTTCGAGCGCGCTCATGTCGGTGCTGCGGAAAATGACGTTGTCCTGCGGGATCGTGTTCCAGAGCCACTGGTTGAAGGGCGCGCGGTTGGTGCGGTCGTCATTGGCGACAAAGAAATGGCGGGTCAGATCCTCGGGGGTGTCGGGCAGCCCGTGCCGGTCCGCATAGGCGGGGGCGGCGTAAAGCGCGGGGGACATGCGGATGAAGGGCTGGACCACGTTGTCGGGCTGATCGGGCACGGCGCCGGCGCGGATCGCCACATGCGCCTCGCCATATTCCAGTCGGAAGAGGCGCTCGCCAGTCAGGTAGCGCAGGATGATGCCGGGGTGGGCGGCGCGGAAGGCGGCCAGCACCGGCAGGATCAGACCGTCGAGACCGGCGAGCGAGGTGATCACAAGTTCGCCCGTCACATCCTGGCCGCGCCCCTTGATGCGTCCGGCCAGCTGCGCGAACTGATCATCGGTGGCCGCCGCCACGCGCAACAGATCCTCGCCCGCCTCGGTCGCGGTATAGCCGCGCGGGTGACGCTGGAACAGCTTGACGCCAAGACGCTGTTCGAGCGCGTCGATATGGCGGATCACGGTGGCATGATGCACGCCCAGCACCTCGGCCGCGCCACTGACCGTCCCCAACCGGGCCACGTGATAGGCTGTGCGGATCTCGTCCCAGTTATCCATTGGCGGGGTCTCCTCGGGCTTGGGTCGGGGGCGGGGCTGCACTGTGCGCCAGCGAACATATCGCGATAGAAACGCGGGCGCGGCGCGAAGACAAGGGTGAAAGAGGACAAGGGTGAAAGCGGGACTGCCGAAGGGTTTGGGGGCGTTGATGCTTGACTCTGCCTACCGGCGCGCCTAAAGCCTGCGCCATCCCGGAGGTCTGTCAGAGCTTCCGGTCCCATGGGCTTGGCCCGGGATCGCCCCCCGTCAGCGCGTTGCGCCCACGGGGGCCATTTCGGTTTTGACGCCTTGGACATGGGAAACGCGGGGCCGGAACCGGGCACCGTCTGGCAAATGGGCCGGCACTTTCCTATCTGGGGTGTCATATCGCAACGGGCAAAGGAGCCGTCGAGATGTTTGAAAATCTGTCCGAACGCCTCTCTGGTGTCTTTGACCGGCTGACCCGGCAGGGTGCGCTGTCCGAAGAGGATGTGAAAACCGCCCTGCGCGAGGTGCGCGTCGCCCTGCTGGAAGCGGACGTATCCCTGCCCGTGGCGCGCGATTTCGTGGCGGCGGTTCAGGCCAAGGCCACCGGCCAGGCGGTGACGAAATCGGTCACACCCGGCCAGCAGGTCGTCAAGATCGTGCATGATGCGCTGGTCGACACGCTGACCGGTGCCGAAGATCCCGGCGCCTTGAAGATCGACAACCCGCCTGCCCCGATCCTGATGGTCGGTCTGCAAGGGTCGGGCAAGACGACAACCACCGGCAAGCTGGCGAAGCGGCTGAAAGAGCGCGAAGGCAAACGGGTGCTGATGGCCTCGCTGGACATCTACCGCCCGGCCGCCATGCAGCAGTTGCAGATCCTGGGCCAGCAGATCGGCGTCGATACCCTGCCGATCGTGGCAGGCGAAAGCGCCGTGCAGATCGCCAAGCGCGCCAAGACGCAGGCCAGCCTTGGCGGCTATGACGTCTACCTTCTGGATACCGCGGGCCGGTTGCAGATCGACCAGACCCTGATGCAGGAGGTCGAGGATGTGCGCGACGCGGTCAAGCCGCGCGAGACGCTGCTGGTCGTCGATGGCCTGACCGGCCAGGTCGCCGTGGAAGTGGCCGAGGAATTCGATGCCAAGGTCGGTATTTCCGGCGTGATCCTGACCCGGATGGATGGCGACGGGCGCGGCGGTGCGGCGCTGTCGATGCGCGCGGTGACGGGCAAGCCGATCCGCTTTGTCGGTCTGGGCGAGAAGATGGACGCGCTCGAGACCTTCGAGCCGCAGCGGATCGCGGGCCGCATCCTGGGCATGGGCGATATCGTCGCCCTGGTCGAGAAGGCGCAGGAAACCATCGAGGCTGAACAGGCCGAGCGGATGATGAAGCGGTTCCAGAAGGGTCAGTTCAACATGAACGACCTGCGCACCCAGCTGGAACAGATGCTGAAGATGGGCGGCATGGAATCCATCATGGGCATGATGCCCGGCATGGGCAAGATGGCCGCACAGGTGAAGGACGCGGGCTTTGACGATCGCATCCTGAAGCAGCAGATCGCGCTGATCCAGTCGATGACCAAGAAGGAACGCGCCAACCCCGCCCTGCTGCAGGCCAGCCGGAAAAAGCGGATCGCGGCGGGCGCGGGCCTGGATGTATCGGACCTGAACCGTCTGCTGAAGATGCACCGCCAGATGGCGGACATGATGAAGAAGATGGGCAAGATGGGCAAAGGCGG
>JAJLKH010000083.1:0-6897 GCA_033839205.1 Rhodobacterales bacterium
CCCACATGGAACCGGAGGCATCGAGGATCAGGATTGACGCGGCATTGGTTTGGTCTTGCGCTCTGGCAGCAGTCGCAAAGCAAAGAGCGGAAAGAAGCGTAAGAATGAGACGTCGCATAACAGTACTGGCCACCGTGAAAAATATAGTCACACTATCGGCAATCATGTTTAGTTCAAGTTATGGAAATCCATAGGTTAGATGCCATGACCCGTTTAGCCGCCGCACAAGAGCTTTTTGAAACGCTTGTCGAAGGTGGGTCATCCGCGACGATGTGGGAGGTCGCGACCCGTTATCTTGAAGCCCATGGATTTGACAGGGTCATCCACCTGACTTTGTCCAGCGGCACGACGGCACCGCGCGTGCGAACCACAATGACAGATGCATTCGTGGACACCTATCAATCCGAGGGCTTCGCGGAGGACGATCCGTTCCTGCGCTATTGCCTCCCGTCGCCGCGAAGTATCAAGACAGGCATCGCCTACATTGATGATTATGATTACATCCCGCAACGGGGCGCTGATCTGATCGAACTTGCAGCTGCCGACGGGTTCAATGCGGGGTTTTCCGTCATAACGGCGCTGCCATCCGCGTCCGGGGCAGAGGGTTGGAACCTCGGGTCAAGCCTGTGTCCTCGCGAAATCGAGAAGGTTCGCGCCCATCACGGGACAGAGATCCAACTCGCTCTCATGGCCCTGCGCGGCAGACTTTCCGACCCTCCTGCGATGCTCAGCAAACGAGAGACAGAGGTTGTTGATCTGATGATTGACGGGCGTCGCGACAAGGAAATTGCAGCGACCCTGAAGATCAAGCCGGTGACCGTGGAATTCCACATCGCCAGCGCCAAACGCAAGTTCGGCGCAGTGAGCCGCGGACAGCTGACGGCAAGATATGTCGCCTCCCGCCAAGAGCCGCGTTGAACGCACAGGGCAGAGTTACCGGCTCTGGCCAATCCCCACGAAATGATTGGTGTGCTAACGCGCCTGTCGCTGGCGTTCGGTCCTGTGAGCAGGAGTTTCTTGACCCACGTCTTTGCCAGGCAGGAATCGTCCCGGGCACCGGTCCGTCTGACAATTCATAAGGATCGCCTGCCCCTGCCATGCCTTTTCGGCACTGAGGATTTGCACGTGAATGGAATCGAAGTCCACTTTGGCAGTTGGGATATCATCGATCAGGATGCACCACCGCGTGGCCCCATTCCTTGCCCAAGAAGGGACATTATCCCCTGATCTCGTGCAAGAGAACGGCAGAAATCGCATCAATGTTGGCGGCTGTGTACCACGGGATAGAACCCTACCGCCCCAGCCAACTCACCTTGGACTTACGATTAAGTCTGGCTGCATGATGGCCTGGGCCTCGTGTTCCGTGCCGGCCGGGACACGCAGGCGCCAGACGCATCACCCCTGCGTCAGCCCGATCTCTGCTTCATTTTGGACGGGGCCGCGCCAAATCGTTCCCGAAATCTGCGGGAAAAATGCGAAACGGATTCAAAGCCACAGGCCGTCGCGATCTCCTGCAGGGTCAAGTTTGTCGTACTCAACAGGTTCCGGCCGCGGTCCAGACGCAGACCGCGATAAAACTCGGCCGGCGCCTGCCCTGTCGCATCACGAAACAGGCGCTCCAGTTGCCGACGCGAATAACCGGTCGCCGCGGCAATGCTGTCCATCGTCAGCGGATCCTCGATGCGCCGGTTCATCAGCGTGATCGTCGCCACCAGCACAGGGTTGCGCGAAGACATCAGCGCCGCGACGGAACTGCGCTGTTCCGGCTCCACCCCCAGCATGACGGTGCGCAGACACATCTCGGATACCATGGCTGCAAAATCGCTGCCGTGATCCTCGGCAATGATCGAAAGCATCATGTCGGTCGAAGCCGCGCCGCCGCCGCAAGTCATCAGACGCCCGTCGATCTCGAAGCGGTTGATGGTAGGCGTCAGCGCCGGAAAGGTTTCGACAAATCCGGGCTGGTTTTCCCAATGCAGGGTAAATTGGCGCCCTTCCACCAGCCCCGCCTTGGCCAAAGCCACGGCGCCGGTGCAGATGCCGCCAACCAGACCACCGAAACGGTGATGGCGCTGCACCGCCGCGACAACCGGGGGCACGGCAGCCGCCATGGCCGGATTGCCGGCGCACACGAACAGACGCGCATCCCTTGCGACATCGTCCAGCGTGCCGGACGCGCCCACGGGGATACCCGAAGAGCTGAGAACAGGCGCGCCGGTTTCGGACAGCACTTGCCAACGGTACAGCGGCCGTTGGGAAAGCTGGTTCGCAATCCTGAGGGGTTCGACCGCCGAAGAAAAGGCCAGCAGCGTGAAACCCGGCACCAGAACGAAGGCATAATGCCGCGTGGGACCGGGGTTTGGCACCGGGAAATAGGCGGCCCCGATCGGTACCAGCGCTTCAAAATCCGACATGGCCGCCCCCTCGCTTCATGGCCATATACACAACCGCGTTTCGGGGCATGGGGTCAAGAAAGGCGGTCAGGAAAACCCCTGTATCAACCGGTGTCAGCGTGCACCCCATGTGTCAGACAGGCGATACCCCTGTGGCCAGGGGTCGGATGGATCCAGCATATGTTGATGGATACCCGTGATCCAGCCGCGCCCCGATATCTCGGGCTGTATGGCAGGTAGCGCCCCGATGCGGGTTTCGGCCAATATCCGACCTGCGAAAGTCGATCCGATGATGGACCGTGCCGTCAGCCGATCGCCCGTCTTCATGATGCCACGGGCATGCAGGACGGCCATGCGCGCCGACAGCGCCGTACCGGTGGGCGAGCGGTCCACCTTGCCGGGCTGGATCGCAACGGCGGCGCCCGCTTCAAGGCCTTCCGCCCCCTGCGCCAGCGGCCCAGCGAAAAGGCAAAAGGAAATATGCCGCCAATCCGGGTTATCCGGATGATGGAATCCGATCTGCGCATTGGCCGCGTTTGTGATCCTGACGCCCAGGCGCGCGATGTCATGTGCTTCGTCTTCCGACAAGCGCAAACCCAGGGCTTGCGCATCGACGATGACAAAACTGTCCCCCCCATAGGCGGTATCCACGGTCAGAGAACCCAGCCCCTCGACCTCAAGGTCGCTGTCAAGCGTTGCCGCGAAAGAGGGCACATTCTGCACAAAGATGCGTTCGGCCTTACCATTCCTGCATGTGGCACGCACACGGACAAGCCCGCCGGGCGCTTCCAACACAAGCTGCGTTTCGGGTTCCTGCATCGGCACCAGTCCTGCATCCAGCAAAACGGTCGCAACACAGATGGAATTGGACCCGGACATGGGCGGCGTGTCTTCCGGCTCCATGATGATCCAGGCGGCCTGCGCCTCGGGGTGCCTGGGCGGCACCAGAAGGTTCACATGCCGGAACACGCCGCCGCGCGGCTCGTTCAGCATGAAGTTGCGCAATGTCTGATCACGCGCGATGAAACGGCTCTGTTCCCAGATCGTGTCGCCGGGCGGGGGCAGGACACCTCCCACGATCACATCGCCCACCTCGCCCTCGGCATGGGCGGAAATCACATGGATTGTCTTGCTGGATCGCATCTTCACCAGGCTCCCTGGATATGCAGAAAGACGCGCTGACCGCAATTCCTTCCCAAGCTGTCACATCGGATGACAGCCTGGGCAAAGCGCTGGCCCAAGGCTGCCTCCCGTCGGGAACAGGATTGCATGGAATCCAATCGCGGACATTCTGTTTTTCCAGACACGCGGAAAAAAATCTGCGCCTGATGGGATCGATGGCCCATCTGTCCGACATGGCATGGGGGCCGTTCAATCGAGCATCAAGTTAAAGTATCAGTCCGTTGCTTTCGGCAAGCTGTCTTGAACCTTCGCCCTGTACAAGACTGCGGGCACGCATCGCATCGATGGACCCGGTGATGGCCACCAGCATGATGCCAGCTTCCTTCGATCAGAAAGGCCAAGGAACCGTCCCGTTTTCCGTCTGGACGCCACAAAGCAGCCTTGGGGCTTGGGCCCGTCGCGATCCTGTCGATCAGTTCAGGCCTTGCGCCTTGCCATTGCGGTGAGCAGATCCTGCCACTCTTGTCCGACTGTCGACTGGTCGAACTGTCGCGCGCGTTCGGGTCCGCGCACTGACAATTGCGCCCGCATGTCCGGATCGCGCAGCAACTGACCCAGCGCCTGCGCCAAGGCTTCTGGGTCCTTGGGCGGAACAAGACGGCCGAAGTCTCCGCCGCCCAGCACCTCTGCCGGGCCCGACAGGCAGTCCGTGGCAACAACCGGAGCACCACACATCAACGCCTCGGCCAGAACAAGACCGAAGCCTTCGAACTCGGACGACAGGGTAAACACCGTGGCGCGCGCCATGTAGCGATGCGGGTTCTTCTGAAACCCCAGGAAATGGACGGTGTCATCAACGCCCAAACGGGTCACCTGATCCTTGATCACATAGAGCAGGCTTCCCTCGCCGATGATGACAAGGTTGTGGTCGATCCCCGCCTTGATCAACCTTGCATGCGCTTCGATCAGATGCGGATAACCCTTTTGTTCCTCCAGCCTGCCGACCATCAGCACGACAGGCTTTTCGAACAGTTTTTCGTGTTCGGGCGGCAGTGGCTGGGCTGCGGCATCAAGTATCGCGTCGCAGGGGATCATGTTCAGGATCGTCGTGATCCTGTCGCGCGGGATGTTGAATAACGCACTGAAATTGTCACCGGCCCCGGCCGAACAGGCGACCAGCCGGTCAGCCATCTTGTAGGCCCGCAGCGCCAGCATCTGCCGCCAGCTGACCTCCTCGCTGAAGGGGCGCCAGTCAATGTGTATCCAGCCCAGGAATGGCTTGCCCAGCAGCTTTGCCGCGATCAGCCCGCTGGTTGATGCCCGCCCTTCCAGGCCACCAAGAATGATGTCGAAGGACCGCGCCCGCGCAATGGTTCTGGCAATCAGTCCGGGCAGATCGCTGCGCTTGTAGGGCCGGTCCTGCAGGAATTCGATCTCATCAGGATCGCAGACCCTTTCGACCTCTTCAAGAAAAGCACCAAGCCGCTCCTGCACCAGCAACAGCGGCTTGAACTTCGTGCGATCCAGATTGTAGAGGAAATTGACCACGATCCTCTGCCCACCCCCGCTGATCAGGTTGGGCAAAAGGATAAGGAGCTTGATCCGATCATCATTCTGCATCAGCTCTCGGTCCCTTCGTCAGATGTTCCGATCCGCCCAGGCGCCACACAAGAGGACCCGCTCCCATTCGATCCTGCCCTGCTTTTCTTGAGGCAGTCAAACAGCTTGCGGGCCGTTGAGGTGGCGTTGAACTTTTCATCCACGCGCCTTCGTGACGCCTTGCTCAGTTCAAGCGCATAGCCTGGGTTCCTCAGAACCTTTTCCATCGCAGCTGCCATTTCGTCCGGCTTGCCGTAGCTGACCAGCACGCCGTTGTCACCGTCGACCACCAGTTCGGAATTTCCGCCGACATCCGTGACAACCACTGGCGTCTGCATCGCCATGGATTCCATGATCGCAACCGATATGCCTTCGTTCTCGCTGGCCAGGGCAAAGATATGTGCCTTCGCCAACTGTGCCCGATGTTCGGTTTCGGGCACGGCCCCCAGAAGCGTCACATGTGCTGCGGCGCCGCGATCGGAAATGAACCGTTCCAGCGTGTGGCGATAACCACTTCCGCCCTGTTCGTCTTCGCCCGCAATGGTCAGATGACAGTCGATACCCCGTTCGCGCAGCATCATGACCGCATCGACCAGCTTGTCATGCCCCTTGATCGCATTCAGACGCCCGCAACTATAGATCCGGCAGGCCTCACCCGGCTGCCACGGCAGATAAGGCGTCTCGCGCTGCATCTCGTTCAGGTCCACGCCAACCGGAACGATCTCCACGATCGCCGGCAAGTTTCCGGCCAGACGGTCCTGCACGACGTCATAGAGCAATTTCGACATGACAACACCAAAGGCCGCATGCCGCCACTTGCTGCGCTGGTTCGGCCCGTAGAGCTCCAGGGTCGGCCCCAGCAAGGACAGGCTGTAGGGGATCCCCGACAGGAATGATGCGAACATTGCAAGATTGGCAGAGTTCGCACAGGACTGCACATGCAGGTGTTCGATCCTGTCCTTTCGCATGATCCGCGCCAGCTTCGCGGCGGCGGCGACCATGAGACAAAGCCTTAGACGTTCACCCCAGGTGCAATCATCCGCTGTCAGGGCAATCCTGAGGCACCTGGCAATCCTCAGCGGACCCGCCCGCAACAGCTCGGCCATGATCGCAAGGATGTCGCGCGATTGCAGGGGCAACAGATAGGTGGTTCGCGCCTGTGCTTCCTTGGCCCAGCCATGGACGTTGATCCGCGCCGGTGGACGCTTGGTCGAGATCAGCCTGGACCGGACACCAAGTTCTTCCAGCGCCCGGATCTCTCGCCAGAAAAACGCATGGGTCTGACCCGGAAATTCCGGTGCCAGGTAGCCAAGGTTTGAAATCATGTCCGGCTCTTCCACCCGGTCTCGAGCGAGGCCTTCGGCGTGCAGATGTTTCACGAGAATTCCTTGCCAAGCTCCGATCTGACGGCCGTGATGATCCTCTCGACATCGCCATCATCCAGCTTTGCAGACAGCGGCAGCGACAGTGTTCTGTCACTGATCCAGGAGGCATTCGGAAAATCCTCGGGCATCAGCCCGAAGCGTTCACGATAATACTGGTGAAGATGAATGCCGCGGTAATGCACGCCCGTCCCGATCCCTCGGTCGCGCAAACGGGCGATCAGGGTATCACGGTCCGCGGGCGCATTGGGTGTGTTCACCATGATCGTATAGAGATGCCGCGCATGGCGCGTATTCTCCTGCTCGGGCGCGGGCAGGATGCAGGGCAGATCGGCGAAAGCATCATCATAAAGGCGCCAGATCTCGTTGCGCCGCTCCAGCCAGGTCTCGATCTTGCGCAG
>JAJLKH010000084.1:0-10161 GCA_033839205.1 Rhodobacterales bacterium
CGCGCCGGATTGGCATAGCGGCTGGCGCTCATGCCGCGATGACGCGGATCGTTGGCGTAGCTGTCGACCGCGTCCAGATCGAAGCTCTGCACATTCCACAGCCGCTCGACCAGCCCCGCGCGGTGCAGCGCCACGATGGGGGCCGTGATCCCGCCGCTGGCAAAGCCCGCCGTCACCCCCGCATCGGCCATCAGATGCCCCAACCGCTCCGCCACGGCCAGTGACGTGCCCCCCGCCCCGGTCTGAAAGCTCATACCACGCCGCATCAGCCCCGAGGCCGCGATCAGATCGCCCGCCATGGCCGCGATCCGCAGCCCCTTGGGATCGGTGGTGATCTGCGTCGTCCCCGACACGATCCGCGCCGCATCCCCGATCCGGTCCAGCACCACGATGTAATCGACCTGCGCCGCCGGGATATCCGGCGCGCAGGGCAATTCGTTCACAAGGCAATCGGTCACCGCCACGGTCACGCGGGCCCGCGCCGCATCGACCTGCC
This sequence comes from Rhodobacterales bacterium, assembly GCA_033839205.1. Taxonomy (GTDB): domain Bacteria; phylum Pseudomonadota; class Alphaproteobacteria; order Rhodobacterales; family Rhodobacteraceae; genus Seohaeicola. Next base: position 497 of record JAJLKH010000084.1, read on the forward strand.
CATAGCCCAGCGGGCCAAAGGCCGACGGTCCGTGCGCCCCGGTCAGGTTGCCCGCGCGGTCCGCCATCGCGGCGGCGACAAAGGCGACATCGACGGCCAGCCGCCCCGTCTCGATATCGCGCGCGCGCCCGCCGTGGGTATGCAGCAGCACGGGCCGCGCCAGCGCCCCCCGGCTGACCGCCTGCGCCACCGGCCCCGCCATATAGGCGGTGCGCAGCCCCGTCACCGTGCCGCGCGCGATATGATCCAGCAGCGGCGCATGAACGGCAAAGATCGAACTGGGCGCCAGCGTCAGATCCCCGATCCCCGCCGCGGCCACGGCATCCAGCACCGCGTTCAGCACCCCGTCGCCATTGCGCAGATGGTGATGAAACGACACGGTCATCCCGTCGCGCAGCCCCGCCGCCGCAATCGCCGCCGCCAGGTCCGGCAGGCGCTTGTCCGCCGCCCCTGCATCGGCGCGCGCCGCGATCACCGGCAGATCCGGGCAGGCCTGCCCATCGACATAAGCCGGCACACGGCCATACCCCGCGACATGTGCGGGCAGAACGCGGGTCATTGCAGCACGAAGGGTTGCTTGAGCCAGGCGCGCAGCGCCGCCGTCACCGCCTCGGGCGCCTCCAGCGTGGGCAGATGGCCTGCATCCTCGATCACCTCAAGCTTCGCATAGGGGATCAGCTCGGCCATGAAGGCATGCCGCTTGAGAGGGGTCAGCGTGTCATGCGCCCCGCACAGCACCAGCGTGGGCACCCGGCAACGGCGCAGGGTCGGCTGCTGATCGCGGCGGCGCTGCAAGGCGCGCACCTGCCGGATCAGGACCTCGGGGCCAAGATCGCGCCCCATCTCCAGAAGCCTGTTCAACACGGTCGGACGCTGCGGCCCCGGCGCCAGGAATTCCGGCTTCATGAAGCCGCGCAGCACCTCCTCCAGCCGCCCGGCCCGCGCGCCGATGATCATCGGCTCATAGGCGGCCGCACTTTGCGGGGTCTCGGCCAGCGGGTTGGTATCCATCAGCGCGATGCGGGTGATCCGTTCCGGCGCGCGGCGCAGCAGCTCCATCGCCACGATCCCACCCATCGACAGCCCGGCCAGCGCGAATTTCGCAGGCAGCACATCCAGCAACCCCGAGGCGATCTCCTCGATCCGCTCGCCTTGCGTGATGGGGGCGATGGTCACCGCATGATCGCGCGACAGATCCGTGATCTGGGGCGCGAAAAGGCGGGCGTCGCACATCATGCCGGGCAACAGGACAAGCGGATCGGACATCGGGAACATGGCCTTGCAGATGGGTCGTCGAATAGCCTCAAAGTGACAGATCGCAGCCGCGCGTCAACCGGATTGGGGCGGCTGGTCATCCGTGTCGGGATAGCCCGCCCACCGAAAGGCGCCATCGGGCGCCAGCGGCGAGAACGGGTTGAACGCCACCTCCCAGACATGGCCGTCGGGATCGGCGAAATAGCCGATATGCCCGCCCCAGAACACGTCATGGGCAGGGCGCAGGATGCGCGCGCCCGCAGCCTCGGCGCGGGTCATGACCTGCGCCACCTCGTCGCGTGTGCGCGTGTTGCAGGCCAGCGTCATGCCGCCTGTGCCCAGTTCCGCCTCGGTCAGCCCCATGTCGCGCGCCAGATCGGCGCGCGGATAAAGTGCCAGCGCCTGCCCCAGCAGGTCAAAGACCCGGATGCCCGCCTCGCTTTCGGCGCGGGTCCAGCCCAGCGCCTCGTAAAACGCGGCCGCCCGGTCGATATCCGCGACCCCCAGCGTGACAAGGCTGATGCGTTGATCCATCGCCCCGCCCCCTCAGGCCCGCGCCGCGTCCGCGGTCACTTCGGCAATCGCGGCGGCGATCAGGTCCAGACAGGCAGGCTCGGAAAACCGGTGATCGGCCCCCTTGACCAGCGTCAGGCGGATATTGTCGCCGCTCGCATGTTCCAGCAGGCGCAGCGCCACGGACTGATCCACGTCCGCATCCGCCGTGCCCTGCAACATCCTGACCGGGAAAGGCAGCAGCAGCGGCGTGCGCAGCACCAGGTTGTTGCGCCCATCCTCGATCAGGCGGCGGGTGATCACCAGCGGCTCGCCATATTCCGATGGCAGCGCGATCTTGCCCACCTCCTCCAGCACCGCGCGCTGATCGGCGTCAAAGCCCTGCCACATGCTGTCCTCGGTGAAATCGGGCGCCGCCGCGATGGTCACCAGCCCCGCCACATGCGCGGCCATGTCCCGCGCCAGCAGCAGCGATATCCATCCCCCCATCGACGACCCCACCAGGATCTGCGGCCCCTCGGTCAGCGCCAGGATCGCCGCGCGCGCATCCGCCGCCCAATCCCCGATCGCACCATCCTCGAAATCGCCAGAGGATTGCCCATGCCCGGAATAGTCGAACCGCAGAAAGGCCCTGCCTTCCGCGCGCGCCCATGTCTCCAGGTATTGCGCCTTGGTGCCGGTCATGTCCGACCGGAACCCGCCAAGGAACACCACGCCCGGCCCCGCGCCCGCGACGCGCGCATAGGCGATGCGCCGCCCCGTTTCGGTCTCAAGATAATCTGTCATCGCCCTGCCCTTCGTCATTTGCGCCGCGGCCCCGATCTTGCCCCAGCCCGCAGGCCGGGAAAACCCCGCATCGAAAGGGGCGACCGCCCGCTTGACTTGCCTCCCGTCGCCCGTCACATAGGCATCGCACGATATAACCCGCAACCGGGCGTTCCGTGGGCGCCAAACCGACGAGGAGGCCGATATGGCACAGATCTCTCTCACCTTTCCCGATGGCAATGCACGCAGCTATGACGCGGGCGTGACCGCCGCCGATGTCGCCGCCGACATCTCGAAATCGCTAGCGAAAAAGGCCATCAGCGCCACGCTCGATGGCAAGCATTGGGATCTGCAATGGCCGATCACCGCCGATGCGAAGATCGCCATCAACACCATGGCCGACCGCGCGCCCGCGCTGGAACTGGTGCGCCATGACCTGGCCCATATCATGGCCCGCGCCGTGCAGGAAATCTGGCCCGCCGTGAAGGTCACGATCGGCCCCGTCATCGACAACGGCTGGTATTACGATTTCGACCGCGCCGAACCCTTCACGCCCGAAGACCTCGCCGTGATCGAAAAGAAGATGCGCGAGATCATCAACAAGCGCGACCCCGTCACCACCGAGGTCTGGGACCGCGACCGCGCCATCGCCTTCTACGAGGCCAATAACGAGCCCTACAAGGTCGAGCTGATCCAGTCGATCCCCGGCGACGAGCCGCTGCGCATGTATTGGCACGGCCATTGGCAGGATCTGTGCCGTGGCCCGCATCTGCAGAACACAGGACAAGTGCCCGCCGATGCCTTCAAGCTGATGCATGTGGCCGGCGCCTATTGGCGCGGCGACAGCAATCGCCCCATGCTGCAACGCATCTATGGTGCCGCCTTCCTGAACCGGGATGAGCTCAAGGCCCATCTGACCATGCTGGAAGAGGCCGCGAAACGCGACCACCGCAAGCTCGGCCGCGAGATGGAGCTTTTCCACATGCAGGAAGAGGCCCCCGGCCAGATCTTCTGGCACCCCAACGGCTGGACCATCTACACCACGCTGCAGGATTACATGCGCCGCCAGCAGCGCCGCGGCGGCTATGTCGAGGTGAACACCCCCCAGGTCGTGAACCGCAAGCTCTGGGAAGCCTCGGGTCACTGGGAAAACTACCAGGAAAACATGTTCATCGTCGAGGTCGATGAGGATCACGCCCGCGAAAAGACCGTCAACGCGCTGAAACCCATGAACTGCCCCTGCCATGTGCAGGTGTTCAACGTGGGCCTGAAATCCTATCGCGACCTGCCGCTGCGCATGGCCGAATTCGGATCGTGCAACCGCTACGAGCCATCAGGCGCGCTGCATGGCATCATGCGCGTGCGCGGCTTCACGCAGGATGACGCGCATATCTTCTGCACCGATGACCAGATCGAATCCGAAACCAAGAAGTTCATCGACTTCCTGGCCGGGATCTATGCCGACCTCGGCTTTGACAACTGGACCATCAAGCTCTCGACCCGCCCTGAAAAGCGCGTCGGCAGCGACGAAAGCTGGGACCGCGTCGAAAAGGCCCTGGGCGACGCCTGCCGCGCGGCGGGTTACGACTACGAGATCCAGGAAGGCGAAGGCGCCTTTTACGGGCCCAAGCTGGAATTCGTGCTGACCGACGCGATCGGGCGTGACTGGCAATGCGGCACGCTGCAGGTGGACCCCAACCTGCCCGAACGGCTGGACGCCAGCTATATCGGGCGCGACGGCGAAAAGCACCGCCCCGTCATGCTGCACCGCGCGGTTCTGGGCAGCTTCGAGCGGTTCATCGGCATCCTGATCGAAAGCCACGCAGGCAAGCTGCCCTTCTGGCTGGCCCCGCGTCAGGTGGTGGTCGCGGCCATCGTATCGGACGCCGATGACTATTGCCGCAAGGTGGTCGAGGCGCTGAAGGCCCGCGGTATCCGCGCCGAGGTGGATCTCAGGAACGAAAAGATCAACTACAAGATCCGCGAACATTCCGTGGGCAAGGTCCCCGTGATCCTGGCCTGCGGCATGAAGGAAGTCGAAGACGGCACCGTCTCCGTGCGCAGGCTTGGTGAGACTTCGACATTTGTTACACCGCTTGACGCGATTGTTGACAGCCTCGCCGCCGAAGCGACGCCGCCCGATCTTTTGTAACACGGCCCCCCGGAATGGCGCTTGATCCCTGGTGAAAAAGCGCCATTCCCCCCGAAAATCGTGATCCTCCTCCCGCTTTTCGCATGCCTTTGTCACGCCGCCGTGACACACTTTGTCGTGACTGGTGCGTGAGGGACTGGGCCGGTTACCTCTTGTTCATCGCCAGGATGCGATACCGAATTCACCACCAAGGAGATTGATCCGATGTCCAACACCATGAAAACACTCGCCATTGCTGGCGCCATGGCCACCGCGCTGGCGGCCCACACCACCCCCGCACATGCCCAGGCCAAGGAAAAATGCTTCGGCGTGTCGCTGGCTGGCCAGAACGATTGCGCCGCAGGCCCCGGCACGACCTGCGCAGGCACGTCCAAGGTCGATTACCAAGGCAACGCCTGGACGCTGGTCGATGCCGGCACCTGCATGCAGATCGAACTGCCCGCCATGGCCGACGGCACCCCGCGCAAAGGCTCGCTCGAAGAACTTAGCCGCGACCTGCCCGCCTAAGCTCCAAGGGACGGGGCAGGCCCCTCGCCTGCCCCTCGCGCCCCCCTTCGCCTTCCATGCGCCAGCCCCTCCCCGATGACGGAGCATCTGCCATGACCCGATCCCCCCGCCCCGGCACGTCCCTGCCCGCCGCCCCCGGCGTCGGCTACAAGGCGCAGCATTACAGCGACATCATCGCCGATGCCCGCCCCGTCGGCTGGCTCGAAATCCATGCCGAGAATTACATGGGCGATGGCGGCCGCCCCATCGCGCAGCTGCGCCACCTCGCGGAACGCTTTCCCATCTCGGTGCATGGCGTGGGCCTGTCCATCGGCGGCGAAGGCCCGCTTGATCCCGATCACCTCGCCCGGCTGAAACACCTGTGCGACTGGCTGAACCCTGCCAGCTTTTCCGAACACCTCGCCTGGTCCAGCCATGACAGCGCCTTTCTGAACGACCTGCTGCCCCTTCCTTACACCGATGCCACCCTCGCCCGCGTGGCCGATCACATCGACCAGGTGCAGGACACGCTGGGCCGGCGGATGCTGCTGGAAAACCCCTCCAGCTACCTGGCCTTCGCCGAAAGCACTTGGTCCGAACCCGATTTCCTGCGCGAACTGACCCGCCGCACCGGCTGCGGTCTGCTGCTGGATGTGAACAACGTCTTCGTTTCCGCCACCAACCTCGGTTTCGATCCGCGCGGCTATGTGGATGCCTTCCCGCGCGACGCGGTGGGCGAGATTCACCTGGGCGGCCATGATGCCGACCATGACGATCACGGCGCGCCCCTGCTGATCGACAGCCACGGCGCACCCGTCGCCGATCCGGTCTGGACGCTGCTCGATCATGTGCTGGCCGCCTCCGGCCCGCGCCCGGTGCTGGTGGAATGGGACAATGACGTGCCCGCATGGCCCGTTCTGGCCGCAGAGGCGCGGCGCGCCGCACAGGCGCTGGCCCGGCTGAACCCCGCGTTGCAGGCCGCGTCATGACCGGCCTGATCGACGATTTCCTGCCCGCGCTGCTGGACCCGGATCGCCCGGTGCCCGCCGGGCTGCAAGACGGCGCAGGCCGCCCGGCGGGGCGTCGCTTCAACGTCTATCGCAACAATGTCGCGACCTCGCTGATCGCAGCACTGGAACAGGGGTTTCCCGCCGTGGCCCGGCTGCTCGGCCCGCAGAACTTCGCCGGGCTGGCGCGCGCCTTCGTGCAGGTCAACCCGCCCGCATCGCGGTTGATGATGCATTACGGCGCGGGGTTCGCCGAATTCCTGGAATCCACACCCGCCCTGTCCGCAATGGGCTATCTGGGCGATGTGGCCCGGCTGGAACTGGCGCTGCGCCGGTCCTACCACGCCGCCGATGCGGCGCCGCTGGACCCTGCCACACTGGGCGCCATTCCCCCCGCCGATCTGGACGCCACCACACTCGCCCTTGCCCCGGCGGTCGACCTGATCCGCTCGCGCTGGCCCCTGCACGCGATCTGGACCTATGCGCTGAACCCCGACGCCCCGAAACCGACCGCCGAGGCGCAGGATGTGCTGATCACGCGGCCCGAATTCGACCCCGTGGCCAACCCTCTGCCCCCCGGCGGCGGTGCCTTTGTCGCCGCGCTGATGGCAGGCGCGCCCCTTGGCGCGGCCCATGAGGCCGGTTTGACCCAAGACCAGAGTTTCGACGCATCCCCCATCCTTGGCCTGCTGATCGCAGGCCAGGCCATCACCGGCGCAAGACCGGGCTGACCCCGGCCAACCGCGCCACCCGACCACTCGACCACCGCAACCTTTGCGCCCGCGCGGCGCTGCTCAGCCCGAAAGGCGAGACCGATGAAGACTACCCTGATCGCATTGCATGACCGCATCTTCACCCCGCTGGAGCGCGCAGACTGGCTTTTGCCCACGCTGGCCCGGCTTGTCTTTGCAGCTGTCCTTTTGGGCTATTTCTGGGCCTCCGGCCTGACCAAGCTGGGCGACGGCCTCACCGGCATCTTCCAGCCCTCGCTCGGGGCCTATGCGCAGATCTTCCCCCGCGCGATGGAGGCCGCAGGCTATGATATCACCCAGTTCGGCCTCTGGCACAAACTGGTGGTGCTGGCGGGCACATGGGCCGAATTCATCCTGCCGCTGCTGATCGTGCTGGGGCTGATGACGCGGCTGGCCGCCCTTGGCATGATCGGCTTCGTCATCGTGCAGACCCTGACCGACCTCTTCGGCCATGGCGCGCTGGCGCATCCCGAAACGCTGGGCGCCTGGTTCGACCGCGTGCCCGACACGCCGATCCTGGATCAGCGCGCGCTGTGGTTCGTGCTGCTGATGGTCCTTGTGGTCAAGGGCGCGGGCGCGCTGTCGCTGGACCGCATCCTGACCCGCGCGATGCGCTGATCAGAAATGCGCCTTGGGCTCGTCGGGCTTGCCGGCGGCCAGCGCCAGCAGGCCGCCCACAAGGCAGAACCCGATCGGGAACATGGTAAAGACGTTGAAGCCGAAGGCGTAATACATCCCCCCCGCCGACAGCAGCAGCAGAACACCACCCCAAAGCGCGCGCATCTTCGCCATCGCGCCCCCGGCAATGGCCAGAAGGGGCGACAGGAAACTCGCCATGCGGATCACCTCGATATTGGCGACCTGCTCGAACAGCCCCTCGATCTCGCCATAGCGGGCAACCGCCTCGGTATAGCCATAGCTGAAGAACCCGACCAGCATGGCCATGATCCCGCCGATGATTCCCAGCAATTGGGCCGCGTTGCGCATGATCCGCCCTCCGTTTCCGCAGGCTCAGCCCAGAAGGGCCGCCTGCACGTCCTTGTCCCAGCCCAGGTAAAGCGCGCCGTCATCCGCCACGATCAGCGGGCGCTTCATCAGCGCGGGATGTTCGGCCAGCAGCGCCAGCGGATCGCGCGCGCGCTGCTCCTCGGACAGCCCCCGCCACGTGGTCGAGGACCGATTGACCAGCCTGTCGCCAAATGTCGCATGGGCCCGCGCCAGCAGATCGGCAGGCACGCCCGCGCCGCGCACATCCACGAAATCCACGCCCGGCAAGGCCTTGATGGCCTTGCGGCAGGTGTCGCAGGTCTTCAATCCGTAAAGGGTCATCCTTGCCTCGCAATCGGTCTTTTGCCCCTCATACCGCCGAAACCGCGCAAGTTCACGGGTGTTTTTCTTGATTTTTACAAAAGCCGTGCAATCTTTTTGTCATGCGCGCCGCGCAGCGTGGCTGGGACAGCCGCGGTAACGATCGAATGCGAAGGAGACACGGGACATGCCCAACGGCACCGTGAAGTGGTTCAATACGACGAAAGGCTACGGGTTCATCGCCCCCGAAGACGGCGGCAAGGATGTTTTCGTTCATATCTCCGCGGTCGAGCGGTCCGGCCTGACCGGCCTCGCCGACAATCAGAAGCTGACCTACGAATTGCAGGAAGGTCGCGACGGGCGCCAGATGGCGGCCAATCTCAAGCTTCTGTAACGGCCTCGGGCGGCCTTGCGCCGTCACCGACCGCTGATCAGCATGGCAACTCAGGTGAGGGCGCGGGTGATCATCACCCCCGCCCAGGCCGATACGCCCGTCAGGACCGCGCCCCAGGTCAGGTCCACGGCAACCATGTGCCAGTGCCAATCCCTGAGCGTCGCGTAATTGGTGAACTCATAGGTGCCATAAGCCATGGCGCCCAGGATCGCGCCCCCGATCAGCGCGGCCATCGGTGCCGCATCGCGCATGGCGGGCAGCGACACGAAATACAGCAGGCCCCCCACGTAGAACAGGTAGAACACCGCCGCAGGCCCGATGCGGATCGGTTCCGCCAGCAGATCGCCCAGATGCGTCTCGAACAGCGGTTTCATCACGCGCGTCAGCATGATCGCATCCAGGATCAGGAAGACGGCGGCGGTCGAGACATAGAGGATGACAAGTTGCACGGGGTAGCTGCCTTTCGCTTTGGTTGAAAGGAATACGCTCAGGGTTGCGTTTTGGATGAAAGACAGCGCCCCGACCACCCGAAGCCGCGCGCCCGCCGACCCGCGGGGTGGCGATCCCCCCTGCCCCAAGCCGCGCGGTCGCCGACACGCGGGGTGGCGATGCCCCATGCCCCAAGCCGCGCTATCGCCGACCCGCGGGGTGGCGATGCCCACGCCAATTCGGCTCACTTTATCCCCGCCCAGTCCTCGGCCCTCAGTTCAGCGCACACCGGTCGCAAAATCGCCGCCGCCGTATTTCCGAAACGGGGGGCAGGTCGGCGATCGCGCGGCGGCGCGTACCGCGCCTTGTTCCTGGACAAATTTAATAAGGGACGATTTGAAGATCGCTCTCGCATCCAAAAGCGTACAATAATAATTCAATCTTCGCAGTCGTTCCTCGTATTTACCGGGGTATCTTGTTGATAACAGCCAGTTTAAAATTCAAGCCACTTCCCGAGCTAGATCTTCAAAAACCCTTCTACTTTTTTGAGGATGCAGCTCTTCTATGAAGTGCTTTGCTCGCCGATTCGAGAGTTGATGCCGTCG
>JAJLKH010000085.1:0-14922 GCA_033839205.1 Rhodobacterales bacterium
TGGCCGAAGGGCAGGACGCGACCGGGCTTGCCCAACTGGGTGAGATGGCGATCGATCTGGGCGAGCCGCATCTGGCCGTGATGATCGGCAAGGAAGCGGCGAACCAGGGCGTAACCCTGCCGCGACCCTATTACGCGCTGCACCCGATGCGCGACATGCGCCTGCCCGTGCCGATGGAACTGGCGAAATCCATCGCGCGCCGCGAAAGCGAATTCGATCCCGCCGTGGTCAGTGGCGCAGGCGCACAGGGGCTGATGCAGCTGATGCCCGGCACGGCGGCCGAGGTGGCGCGCGATCTGGGGCTGGATCACGACGCGGGGCGCGTTCTGTCCGACTGGTCCTATAACGCAAGGCTTGGCAGCGGTTACCTGGCAAGGCTGGGCGCGGATTTCGGGGGCAATGTCGTGCTTGTGGCGGCGGCTTACAATGCCGGGCCCAGCCGCCCGATCCGCTGGATGCAGGAACAGGGCGACCCGCGCGGCATGAGCGCCGATCAGGTCGTGGACTGGATCGAACACATCCCGTTCCGCGAAACCCGGAACTACGTCATGCGGGTGGCGGAATCGCTGCCGATCTATCGCGCCCGCCTGGGGCTTGATCCGCATCCCGTGCCGTTCAGCCGTGAATTGTCAGGCGCTACGGTTCTGCCGCTCGCGCCATAGGGTGAACAGCCCCGCCGCCACGATCATCGCAGCGCCAATGGCCACGTTCGTGCGGATGGTTTCAGAGAACACCACGATCCCCAGCGCCGAGACGAACACCAGTTGCAGATAGGCAAAGGGCTGCACGGCGCTGGCCTCGGCCACCTCGTAACATCTGATCAGCAGCCAGTGACCCAATGCACCTGTGATGCACAACAGGCCCATCCAGCCCCAATCAGGGCCTGTCATCGGTTCCCAGAACCAGATGCCGATACTGGTCATCGCGATCGATCCCACCGTTCCGGTCCAGAAAAAGCTGGTGGCCGTGCTGTCCTTGCGGGCGGCATAACGGGTCAGCAGGCCATAAAGGGCGAACAGCAAGGCCGCGATCAGTGGCACGATCGCTTCGATCCGAAACACGCCGAAGCCCGGCTGCAGGATGATCAGCACCCCGACAAAACCCACGCCGATCGCCGTCCAGCGCCGCCAGCCGACCTTTTCGCCCAGAACCGGGCCTGACAGCGCCGCAACCAGCAACGGGTAGCAGGTAAAGACCGCGTGGCTTTCGATCAGGCCAAGGATCGTGAAGGCCAGAACCATCACGCAGATTTCGGTCACCAGCAGCACGGCGCGAAACGCCTGCAACACTGGCTGCGAGGTCTTTGCCGCGGCCCGCAGCCCCCCCGCCTTGCGCGCGGCAACCGACATGACGAAAGCCGCGAAGAACCAGTAGCGGATCATGATGACCATGAAGACGTTGTATTCCCCCGCCAGGTGGCGCGAGATCCCGTCCTGCATCGCGAAGACGAAGGTCGTCGCGATCATCAACATGATCCCAAGGCGTGTATTCTGTTCGGTCATGCCCCGGCCTTTCGCGCCACAGTCATATGTCTTTTGCTGCCGTATCCCTGCCGGCGTTCAACGTCAAACCCTGCCGCTGCAAGGCCGCGACGGACGAACCCGGCCGCGGTATAGGTGGCGGCAGTGCCCCCCTGTGCGGTGTGGCGGCCAACCTCGGCCAGCAGCGCCTCTTCCCACATCTCGGGGTTCTTTGCGGGCGAAAAGCCGTCGAGAAACCATGCATCCGCCTGTCCCTGCCAAAGCGGAAGCGTTTCGCGCGCATCGCCCTGCACCATGGTGAAGGCAAGGTCTGGCAAGTTGAAACCCCTTGGACTGTTCTGCCAGAACGGGGCCAGTTCGGCGGCGATCCCGGCCAGCGCGGGAAAGGCCGATTGCGCCCTGCGCATGTCTTCGGCGGTCATCGGATAGGCTTCGAAGGTCGTGAAGCGCAATTGGCCCGTTTGCCCGGTCTCGCGCCACACATGAAGCGTGGCCAGCAGGTTCAAACCCGTGCCGAACCCCAGTTCGGCGATGTGAAACCCGTCGCGGAACCGAGCGGGCAGATCGTTGCCTTGCAAGAACACATGCGCCGTTTCCGCCAGACCACCCTGAAGCGAGAAATAGGGATCGTCGAACCTGGTCGAAACGGGCAGGTCACCGTCGCGCCAGGCGATGTGTGCGGACTGGTCTTGCAAGGGGGCATCCCTTAGGAAGGGCATTGAAAACAGCGCGACAATGCAAAGGATGACCGGGAATGGCAATGGCTGATGTGACCGTTCTGGGGGCCGGGATTTTCGGCCTTTCGGTGGCATGGGCCTGCGTTCAGCGCGGCGCGCGGGTGCGGGTGATCGACCCGCATGGGCCGGGCGCGGGCAGCAGCGGCGGCATTGTCGGCGCGCTGGCCCCGCATGTGCCGGAACAGTGGAACGACAAGAAAGCATTTCAATTCGACAGCCTGATGATGGCCGGTGATTTCTGGGCGGGCGTCGAGGCCGCATCGGGCCTGTCCACGGGGTATGCGCGGCTGGGTCGGTTGCAACCTGTCGCCGACGATGCAGCGCTTGATATGGCGCGCGCCCGCGCCCGGTCTGCCGCAGACCTGTGGCAAGGCCATGCCGTCTGGCAGGTTCTGCGCGCCGATGAAGCCGACCCTTGGATGCCCGCCAGCCCAAGCGGCTGGGTGATCCGCGATACGCTGACCGCGCGGTTGCACCCGCGCATGGCCTGTGCGGCACTTGTCGCCGCCTTGCGCGCGCGCGGGGCCGAAGTGGTCGCCGATCACGTGCATCAGGGTGCCGTGATCCACGCCACCGGCGTCGCAGGGCTTGCACAGATCAGCGCGGGGCTGTCGCGCAGTTTCGGCAACGGGGTCAAGGGGCAAGCCGCCCTTCTGTCGCTGGACATGCGGGATGCGCCACAGCTTTTCGTCGATACTGTGCATGTGGTGCCCCATGCGGATGGGACCGTTGCCATCGGATCGACCAGCGAACGCGACTATGACGATCCCGCCAGCACGGATGACCAACTGGACCAGGTGATCGACCGCGCCCGCGCCGCCGTGCCTGCGCTGCGGGATGCACCCATACTCGAGCGTTGGGCCGGCGTGCGCCCCCGGTCGCGCAGCCGCGCGCCGGTTCTGGGGGCACATCCTGTTCTGAAGGATCAGTTCATCGCCAATGGCGGCTTCAAGATCGGTTTCGGCATGGCGCCCAAGGTGGCGCAGGTCATGGCCGATCTGGTGCTGGACGGGGTTGACCGGATTCCCCCGGAATTCAGGCCCGAGGCCAGCCTTTAACCATCACGACGCCTGCGCCTGCATGCATTGCCGCCCGTCGGGTCCGCGCACCCACATGGTGCCATCGTCGCACCAGCACAGTTCCGCGGCTTCGTCATGCATCAGCGGGGCGGTCGCTCGGAAACTGAACTGCCGCAGGGTTCCCAGCCGTTCCTCGGCCAGCAGCATCAGGTGCTGCGCCAGCAGGGGGCCATGGGTCACCAGGCCTGCGTAACCCTCGACGTCGCGGGCGTAATCCAGATCATAGTGGATGCGGTGCCCGTTGAAGGTCAGCGCCGAATAGCGAAACAGAAGCGTACTGTCGAAATGCACGGTGCGGCACAGATCCTCGTCTGTCCGCGCCTGCGGCGGCATCGGTGCGGGTGCGCCGGGGGCAGGATCCTCGCGGTAGACAAGATCCTGCCATTCCGTGACACATGCCTTGCCGCCTTGGGTGATCTCGTGACGAAGGGTCACGAAACCCAAAGGCCCGGTGCGACCATCCTTGCGCGTCACGCTGTCGATCACGGTTGTTTTGTCCGCAGGCGTTCCGGCCACCAGCGGCGCGTGGAACGCCAGCCGCCCGCCCGCCCACATGCGGCGCGGCAGGCCAAGGTCGGGGATCTGGCCAAGGCCGGTGGCGGGGTGTCCGTCGCGCCCCAGCCGTGCGGGGGGCTGCGGATCCCAGAAATGCAGCTGATGGAAAAATGGCGGCAGGGTGCTGCCCATGGCGATGGTCGGGGCAAGCCCCAGCGCCACCTGCAAGGCCGCGCCGCGCGCGGGGTCCATCACGTCGGTGACGGTTTGACTGTCGGGGCTTGTGGCATCATTCTGCATGGGCGCAGATTAGGCGCGGTGCGGGCAGGGAACAATCGGGAAATGTCACCAGAACTCAAGGCGCTGGACCATCTTGTCCTGACTGTTGCGGATATCGACGCCACCGTCGAATTCTACACGCGCGCCCTTGGGATGCGGGTCGAAAGTTTCACGCCGGCAGGCGGCTCGCCCCGGCTTGCGCTGCGCTTTGGCGCGCAAAAGATCAACCTGCATCAGGCCGGCGCGGAATTCCGCCCCCATGCGGGCCGGGTACAGCCGGGATCGGCCGACCTCTGCTTTCTCAGCGACACGCCGTTGGACGACTGGCAATTGCATCTGTCCGGCCTCGGCATCCCGGTCGAGGAAGGCCCCGTGCGCCGTACCGGCGCCGAGGGGCCGATCCTTTCGATCTACATGCGCGATCCCGACGGGAACCTGATCGAGGTTTCGAACCGGCTGCACGATTAGGGCAATCCGGGTCAGCCGCGCGGCGTGACCCGCCGCACAAGCCCTTCCTGCGCGACATTGGCGACCAGCCGCCCGTCGCGGGTGAAGATCCGCCCCCGGTTGAACCCACGTGCCCCCCCGGCCCAGGGGCTGTCCATCGTGTAAAGCAGCCAGTCATCCATGCGGAAATCATCATGTACCCAAAGCGCGTGATCGAGGCTGGCAAACTGCATGTCCGGGTCGGTGAAGGTCTTGCCATGGGGCATCATCGAGGTGCCCAGCAGCCCCATGTCCGAAGCAAAGGCCAGTGCCGCGCGATGCAGGGCCGGGTCATCCGCCATGCCCCCCCGCACCCGGATCCAGATATGCTGGACCGGCGCGCGCGGGCTGCGGTCAAATGGCGGGCGTGGCGTCACCGATCGCATCTCGACCGGGCGCGGTGTCTTCAGCCAGTTGCGAAACGCCTCCGGCAGGGCGTCGCCCATGCGGGCCGCCATCGCTTCTTCCGTCTCAAGATCCTCGGGACCGGGCACATCGGGCATGCTGTCCTGATGGCCGAGGCCAGGCTCGGGTGTCTGGAACGAGGCGGCAAGGTTCAGGATCGGTTTGCCATGCTGGATCGCCACCACACGGCGGGTGGTGAAACTGCCGCCGTCACGATCCCGTTCGACCTGGTACAGCACGGGTTGCGTCGCATCGCCCGGCCGCATGAAGTAGCCGTGCAGCGAATGGTTCGGGCGGGCCGTATCCACCGTCATCGTGGCCGCCATCAAGGCTTGCCCGATGACCTGCCCCCCGAAACTGCGCCCGCGTCCCTGCGGGGTGGCGATGCCGCGATAGAAATCCTCCTCGATCCGTTCCACGGTCAGAACGCTGGCCAGGCTGTCGGCCAGTTGCTGATCGGTCGGGCGGGATGGTGTATCGGTCATCGGATGTTGTCCTTCGGGCATGTTCGACCCAAGGGGAGGGGAAAACGCCGCCAAGTGCAAGACCCGCCGCGCGCAACCTGGCGGCGCTAGTGGCCGATCACTGGCGCGTTCCTGCAGGCCTCGGCCGGGCTTTCCAGCTCGATCGTGCTGTGGCCGATCCCGAAGCGATCATGCAACAGCGCCTTCACCTCGGCCCGCACCTCATGGGCCGGGCGGGAATTGTCCAGCACCACATGCGCCTCAAGCGAGCTGTCATGCTCCTGCATCCGCCACAGGTGAAGGTGATGCAGATCGGCGACCCCGGGGATGGCGCGCAATGCGCTGATCACCTCTGGCAAGCCGGGGCTGTCGGGGCTGCCCAGCATCAGCAGACGCACCGCAGGCACCAGGCCATGACCGGCATGCCACAGGATATAGCCCGCGATCACCAGGGTCAGGATCGGATCGATCAGGTGCCAGTCGTAAAGCAGGATCAGCGTGCCGCCCAGGATCACCGCCAGCGATCCCATCGCATCGGCCAGGTTGTGCAGGAAGGCCGCGCGCATGTTCATGTTGTCTTGGCTCAGCCGGAAGATCAGCATCGCGGTCGCAAGGTCGATCACCAGGGCAACGATGGCCACGATCACGACGATCCAGCCCTGTACGGCTACCGGATCGAACAGCCGATGCACCCCTTCTGTCAGCAGCCACAGCGCGATCACGATCAGTGTGGTGTAATTGACCAGCGCTGCCACCACCTCGATCCGGCCATAGCCGAAGGTCATCGCCTCATCGGCAGGGCGGCGCGCCAGTTTGCGCGCAACCAGCGCGATCATCAGCGACAGGGCATCCGACAGGTTGTGAATGGCGTCCGCGATCATCGCAAGACTGCCCGAGATGACGCCCGCCACGATCTGCACCACCGTCAGACCCAGATTGACCGAAACAGCCGTCACCACGCGGCGGTCGCCTTGGAGCGGCGGCGCGTGGTGATGGTGGTGATCATGCGGCATGGCGACGGACCTTTCCTGCGGCTTGCGCCAAAGGGATCAATGCGCCTCGGCCCAGTTCGCGCCGCGCCCGGCGTCCACGATCAGCGGCACATCCAGCTTCAGCACGGGTTCGCAGGCACCTTGCATGATGTCGCGGGCGGTGTCGACCAGGCGGTCTGCGGCCCCCTCGTCCACCTCGAAGATCAGTTCGTCGTGAACCTGCAACAGCATGGTCGCGGGCTGGCCCTTGATTGCATCCGGCATGCGGATCATGGCACGGCGGATGATATCCGCGGCCGTCCCCTGGATGGGCGCGTTGATCGCCGCGCGCTGGGCAAAGCCTGCGGTCGGTCCCTTGGCGTTGATGTCGGGGGTATGGATCTTGCGCCCGAACAATGTCTGCACATAGCCATGGTCGCGGGCGAAGGCCTTGGTGGCGTCCATGTAGTCGCGGATACCGGGGAAACGTTCGAAATAGCGGTCGATGAAACCCTGCGCCTCGGCCCGCGGTATCCGCAGGTTGCGCGCCAGGCCAAAGCCGGAAATGCCGTAGATCACGCCAAAGTTGATCGCCTTGGCGCGGCGGCGGATATCGGGTGTCATCTCCTCCATCGGCACGTCGAACATCTCCGAGGCGGTCATGGCATGGATGTCCTGCCCCTCGCGAAAGGCCTGTTTCAGCGCGTCGATCCCGGCGATATGGGCCAGGATGCGCAATTCGATCTGGCTATAATCGAGGCTGACCAGAACACGACCCTGCGGCGCCACGAAAGCCTCGCGGATGCGGCGGCCTTCCTCGCTGCGCACGGGAATATTCTGCAGGTTGGGGTCGGTCGAGGACAGGCGCCCGGTGTTCGCGCCCGTCTGCATGTAGGATGTATGCACGCGGCCGGTTTCCGGGTTGATATGATCCTGCAGCGCGTCGGTATAGGTCGATTTCAGTTTGCTCAACTGCCGCCAGTCCAGCACGCGGGCGGGCAGATCATGCATCGTGGCCAGATCCTCCAGCACATCGGCGCCGGTCGCATAGGCGCCGGTCTTGCCCTTCTTGCCACCCTCAAGGCCCATCTTGTCGAACAGGATCTCTCCCAGTTGCTTGGGGCTGCCGACGTTGAAGCTCTCGCCGGCCAGTTCGTGGATTTCCGCCTCCAGCCCCGCCATCTTCTGCGCAAAGGCGTTGGACATGCGGCTGAGCGTGTCACGGTCAACCTTGACCCCGGCCATCTCCATCCGGGCCAGCACCGGCACCAGCGGACGTTCCAGCGTCTCATAAACCGTTGTGACGCGGGCAGTGGACAGTTGCGGGCGGAACAATTGCCACAGGCGCAGGGTGATGTCGGCATCCTCGGCGGCATAGGTCACGGCCTCGTCGATCGCGACGCGGTCAAAGGTGACCGCCGCCTTGCCGCTGCCCAGCAACGACTTGATCGGGATCGGCGCGTGCCCCAGGTAGCGTTCGGACAGCGTATCCATGCCATGCCCATGCAGGCCGGCGTTCAGCGCATAGGACATCAGCATCGTGTCATCGAGGGGCGCCACCTCGATCCCGTTGCGGGCAAAGATCTTGGCGTCGTATTTCATGTTCTGCCCGATCTTGAGGATGCTGTCATCCTCCAGCACGGGCTTGAGCGCAGCCAGAACATCCGCCATCGGCAACTGCCCCTCGGCCAGCGCGTCCGAACCGAACAGGTCATCCGCCGCACCGGCCTTGTGACCCAGCGGGATATAGCAGGCGCTGCCCGGCTCGACACACAGCGAGATACCCACCAGATCGGCGCGCATCTCGTCCAGGCTGGTGGTCTCGGTGTCCACGGCCACATAACCTCGGTCGCGGATCAGGGCGATCCAGCGCTCCAGCGCGGCCATGTCGGACACGCGCTCGTAGGTCTTGGGGAAAGGGATGTCGGCTGGCGTCGGCGCGCCTTGGTCGCCGATCTCGCCCGCAGGGGCGGCACCAGCCGGATCCGTGTCGCGGATCACCGGGGCCTCGACGCCCAAGGCTGCGGAAATGCGCTTGGTCAGCGTGCGGAATTCCATCTCGGCCAGAAAGGCCAGCAGCTTGTCGGGATCGGGGTCGCGGATCTCCAGATCGTCCAGCGTGAAATCCAGCTCCATGTGGCAATCCAGTTGCACCAGGCGCTTGGACAGCTCGATCTGCGCGCGATGCTCTTGCAAGACCTCGCGGCGCTTGGGTTGCTTGATCTCGTCCGCCCGGTCCAGAAGCGCCTCGAGCGAGCCGAATTCATTGATCAGCAGTGCGGCCGTCTTGATCCCGATCCCCGGCGCACCGGGCACGTTATCCACCGAATCCCCGGCCAGCGCCTGCACATCGACCACATGTTCGGGGCCCACGCCGAACTTCTCGATCACGCCCTCGCGGTCGATCCGGCGGTTCTTCATCGGGTCCAGCATCTCGACCCCGTCGCCGACCAGCTGCATCAGATCCTTGTCCGAACTTACGATGGTCACCCGCCCGCCCGCGTCGCGCGCCTGGTGGGCCAGGGTGGCGATAATATCATCGGCCTCGAAGCCCTCCAGCTCCTTGCAGGCGATGTTGAAAGCCTCGGTCGCTGTCCGTGTCAGCGGGATCTGCGGGCGCAGGTCCTCGGGCATCGCCTCGCGATTGGCCTTGTAGAGGTCATACATGTCGTTGCGGAACGTGTGACTGCCCTTGTCGAAGATCACCGCCACATGGGTGGCGGCATCGGGGCCGCTGTTGTTCTCGACATAGCGCTGCAACATGTTGCAAAAGCCCGACACCGCCCCGATGGGCAGGCCATCGGATTTGCGCGTCAGCGGCGGAAGCGCGTGATAGGCACGAAAGATGAAGGCCGAGCCGTCGATCAGATGCAGGTGGCAACCCTTGCCGAAAGTCATGCGCGCCCCTTTCGCGGACCTCGTGCCCGCTGCTTCTTCTTGCTCAAAATATCCCCGCCGGAGGCATCCGCCCGTTCAACCCGGGCACCGCCCGGTGATCAGACCTTGCCCTCGAAATCGCGGTGCACGTACTTGCAATCGCAATAGGGGCATTCCACCCAGCCGTGTTCATGCGGGATCTGCAGCCAGACGCGGGGATGGCCAAGCGCCCCCTCGCCCCCGTCACAGGCCACGCGGTAGCTGTCGACAAGCTTTGTCTCTGGTGCCTCGATCGTCATCTCGGGACATTCCCTTTTGCGGTCAACTGGATTAGGTCCGTTATGAGCGATGCGACGGGCAGGGGCAAGTAGGGGTAGATTGACCATGAGCGGCAATGCGATCGAAATCAGGGGTCTGGTCAAGACCTATGGCGGGTCGAAAGGCCAGCCCGAGAAGCAGGCGCTGCGCGGAATCGACCTGGATGTGCCAACGGGGTCCGTGTTTGGCCTTCTGGGGCCGAATGGCGCTGGCAAATCGACGCTGATCAACATCCTGGCGGGGCTTGTCGTCAAGACAGCCGGGCAGGTGCGCATCTGGGGTTTCGATCAGGATGTCAATCCGCGCCAGTCCCGTGCAGCGATCGGCGTGATGCCGCAGGAGCTGAACCTCGATCCCTTTTTCACGCCGCGCGCTGCGCTGGAAATGCAGGCGGGGCTTTATGGCGTTCCCAAATCGCAACGGCGCAGCGACGAGATCCTTGCGCTGGTCGGCCTGTCCGACAAGGCCGAGGCCTATGCCCGTACGCTGTCGGGCGGGATGCGGCGCAGGCTGCTGCTGGGTAAGGCCCTTGTGCATCATCCGCGCATCCTGGTGCTGGATGAGCCCACGGCGGGCGTGGATATCGAACTGCGGCAGATGCTGTGGGAAAATGTGCGCAAGCTGAACAAGCAGGGCATGACCATCATCCTGACCACCCACTACCTCGAAGAGGCCGAAGAGATGTGCGATCAGATCGCGATCATCAACCAGGGCCAGGTGGTGGCGCGCGACAGCACGTCCAACCTGCTGGGCCGGATGGATCGCAAGACGATGGTGATCCATCCGGCCAGCCCGGCCGAACATCTGCCCGAGGGGCCGGGGCTGGATGTGTCGCGCCGCGACGACGGATCGCTGGCGATCAGCTATCAGACAGGGCAGACCACCGCCGAAGAGGTGCTGGAGGCGGTGCGCGCCGCGGGACTTTCGATCCGTGACGTCAAGACCGAACAGGCCGATCTGCAGGATGTCTTTCTGAACCTGACCCGGTCTGCCTGAATGCAGCCTGCCTGAACCCGGACCGCGCGCCCCTCACCACCTTCGGGATGCGCTCCGCGCGGGGATATTTCGGGCAAGAAGAAACAGGGGCCGGGCGCTCAGTCGGCGCGCGGCAGCATCCGGCCCAGAACGCGACCCCCAAGGATATGCACATGCAGATGCGGCACTTCCTGCACGCCTGCGGCGCCCGCGTTGGAAATGGCGCGGAAACCGCCGCCACCCATGCCGGGCTGGACACCCATGATCCGGCAGACTTCGCCGATGGCGCGGGTGAAATCCACGATCTCGGCATCCGACGCGTCCTGCGCGAAGTGATCGTAGGTCACATAGGGCCCCTTGGGGATCACCAGCACATGCACGGGTGCCTGTTCGGAAATGTCATGGAAGGCCAGGCTGTGTTCGGTTTCCAGCACCTTGCGGCTGGGAATTTCCCCGCGCAGGATTTTCGCGAAAACGTTCTGATCGTCGTAGCCATAAGCCATGGGGCACCTCAGTCAGCAAAAAGGTATTCGGTTGCGGCGATTTCATGCGCCTTGTCATGGGAAATGGCAAGGAACTGCGAGAGTTTTGCCGCATTCTCATCGACCGGATCCATTTCGCGGATGCGGTGATGATGTTCGAAATCCTGGTCACGGATCCGGTCGCTTTCGAAGGTCATGTCGTTGCGGATTGTCGGCAGCAACCGCGCCAGGGTTTCGGGCGGCGTGCGGTCGCCGGCAAGGCCCACCCGCTTGGCATGCCCGATCAGGTATTCGTCCGAGAACTGGCATTCGATCTCGAGCAGCCTTGTGGTGGACCGGTCGCCGCAGAAATCCTGGATCAGGTCCAGGTTGCCGGGGTCCATGCACACGATCAGCCGGTCCGTCTCGTAGTAGTCGAACAGCATCCGCATCAGGGCGCGGCGGTGCCTTGTGCGTTTGCCAAGGCTGGACTGAATGCCGCCGAGATCCGGCAGGTATGTGCTTTCCTCGTTGAACAGGTACTCGATCACCGGAACATTGGTCACCTGTCTGATCCTGTAAAGCAGCCGCTTGGCCACGTGCCATTTCTTGCAGATCAGGATCAGTAATTCGCGTTCGCGCCCCAGGGTGCTTTCGGTTTCCCAGAACCTCGAGGCAAAGCGCCGCCCGATCCGGCCCCGGCCCGACAGGAACTGATAGAGGCTGCGCCCCTCGTTCGAGATCGGAAAGCGCACACCTTCGGCCGCGTAAAGATCGCCCAGCCGTTCCTTCAACTGCGTGGCGCCGGGGCTGATCTTGCGGGCGAACAGGAAATCCTGGCTGAGCAGCAGATCGTAGTGATCGTTGTAGAAGGTCACCGGCATCCCGTAATCCGAGAACATCAGGAAGGTCAGTGTCCTGCACCGGATCTCGGATTCAGGGATCAGGTGGCGCACCAGGGTCTGGAAAAAAGTCTCGTCCGGGATCCAGGTGGTGCTGAAAAAGCGCATCACATCGCGCCGCTTGCGCGCGAAATCGAGGATCCGTTCGATCGTGCGGCGCCGCAGGCACCACCACTGGCTGCCGATCTGGATTTGCAGGTCATGCGGGATCGCGCGTTTCAGGCCCAGCCGCCGCTGGATGTTGAGCGAGAGGTAGAACAGCCGCTTGTGGGTGCGTTCATTGAAGAAGTGCCGATAGATCAAGCGTTCTTCCTTGATCCCCGTCTTGATCCAGTCGCTTTCCAGGAAATCGAAGCTTTCGATGTAATCGACATCGTCGGCATCAAGGAAATCATGCGCATATTCGGCCGACTTGATCGCCATGCAATCGCCGGACAGCATGTAGAAATGGGTGGCGCGTGGAAACGCCTCGACCGCAGCCTGCACGGCATTCAGCGTGGCTTTCACCAGCGACCACGCGCCCCAACCGCATTTGATCCGCCGCTTGGCGAAGGTCACGTTGGGGTTGTCGCGCAGTGCATCGCGGATCATGCGGTAATGGGCGTCACTGGCGCGCGCGTCAAAGTGAATGGCCATGTAATCGCCCACCGCCGTCAGGCGCTGCGCCTGAGCGATGATCGCTTCGGGGTCCTTGTGGCACAGAAGAATGAATGCAATTCTTGCCATTCAGGGAACCGAAAGCCTTTGGTTACAGATATGGGGTGAAGTGTTAGCGACCCACGGACGATGAATAAACAGGGTTTCTTTCGATTTTGCAAAGTTGGTATATGACGTCTCATAAAAAAGACGCAGATTTTGGAGGCGGTTCAGATGGGGTTTCCGGGCACCTGGATGACGGAAAGCGAAAGCGTGGTCTATCGCGTGGTGCCGAAATGCGCCTGTTCGACCATCGGCCAGATCCTGTTCTATTCCGATCATGGTGAGTTTTTCGATGGCGACATTCACGATTCCACCAGCGGTCTGCACAAATGGTCCCAGGCCGAAAGCCAGCCACTGATCGAACGCAACGTGAAGGAACATGGCTCCTACGCCTTCACCTGCGTGCGCAATCCCTACACGCGTATCCTGTCTTCGTTCTTTGACAAGATCTGCGGGATCCAGCGGAACGGCCGGCGCTATCGCGGCAACCTGGTGCCGATGCTGACCCAGAAATACGGGATCGAGGTGGGCGGCGAGGATGGCAAGCAGGAGTTCGACCAGATCGCCAGTTTCCGCCGCTTCCTGCTTTTCGCGCGCGACACCATCCGCTGGCGGCGCCCGATGGAGCCTGACATCCACTGGTCGGCCATGGCGGGGCATGTCTCCACCTTCATCGTGAACGGTGGCCGCTATGACAGCATCTTCTGGACCGAGTCATTCAACGCCGGCATGCAGCAGGTGCTGGACGCCATCGAAACACCCCACAAGGTCGATCTGGCGACGATCCCGCGCTTCAATGAATCCGAAGGCCACGGGCCCAAGCGTCTGCACCCGGTCGAGGATTATTTCGACGATCTGTCGATGCACCTTGTCTACGAGATCTACAAACGCGATTTCGAGCTGTTCAAATACGATTTCGAGAACCCCGCCAACAAGATGCCGCTGGGCGAGATCGACCTGGACGAAGTGCACGCCAAGCTGGGTGACTGACCCCGCGGGTCAGGCGCGCATCAGATCGGGAAGATCTCCGGTCAGGCCCGCCGCCTCGCGGATAAAGCCGCGACGCAGCCCGGGCAGCGCGTTGATCACGCCCATGCCGATATCACGCCCCAGCCGCAACAGCGGATTGTCGCTGGCAAACAGGCGGTTCGTCACATCCGTCGCCAGCGCCAGCGTGGCCGTGTCGAAACGGCGCCACTGCTGATAACGCTCCAGCACCAGCGCTGATGCGATATCCTCGCCACGCTGCCGGGCCTCCGCCATCACTTGCGCCAGCGCCGCGATGTCGCGCAATCCGGCGTTCAGGCCCTGTCCCGCGATGGGATGCACGCCATGCGCCGCATCGCCCACCAGCGCCAGGCGCGGCGCAATGAAACTGTTGGCCAGCGTCAGGTTCAGCGGATAGGTATAGCGCGCCCCGGCCAGCCTGATCTCGCCCAGGAAATCACCAAATCGCGGGCGCAGCATCGCCATGTACTCTGCTTCCGGCAGGGCATTGAAGGCGGCCGCATTGTCATGGGTTTCCGACCAGACAATGGAACTGCGGTTGCCCTTGAGCGGAAGGATCGCCAGCGGGCCAGGCGGCATGAAGAACTGATGCGCGATGCCGTGATGCGGCAGATCGTGTTCGATGGCACAGACCATGGCCGTCTGGCCGTAATCCCATCCGGTCCGGCTGATCCCCGCACGTTCCGCCGTGCCGGAACGGCGCCCGTCGGCCCCCACAAGAACCCGCCCTGTCAACGTCTTGCCAGAGGCAAGGGCCAGGGTCACGCCCTGCGCATCAACCTTTTGCGCCACAACCGTTTCTGCGTTGTAGCGCTTGATCAGCGGATGATCCGTGATCGCCGCAAGCACGGCTTTGCGCAAATGGCGGTCTTCGACCATATGGCCCATCGGGCCTTCTTCGATCTCGGCATGGTCGAAATGCAGATGGAAGGGCGACAGCGGTCCCTCGCCGGCGCGCCCGTCGCTGACCTTGATCTCCAGCATCGGCTGGGCATCGTCTTCCAGCTTGTCCCAAAGGCCAAGTCGGCGCAGCAACCGTACCGAGGCCAGCGCCAGCGCGTAGGAACGCCCGTCAAACCCGCTGGCGGCCATCCGTTCCGTCGGCTGTGCATCGATCACGGTGGATGTCAGGCCGGATCGGGCCAGGGCAAGTGCCAGAAGCGGGCCGTTCAGCCCGCCCCCGACGATCAGGATATCGCTGTCATATGTCATGGGGCAAATATGGGTGAATGGCCGGGATTGTCCATGCGCCTGTCTGCCGCTACCGTCCGTTTCATCATAGCGA
>JAJLKH010000086.1:0-26868 GCA_033839205.1 Rhodobacterales bacterium
CGAGCCTGTACGCCTGCGCCCCATCAGGATCAGCGCCTTTTCGGCGGCTTCGCGATCCCATGCGCGCAACACACCCAGTGCATGGCTGGCATCAGACGGCGTTAGCCCGGCCACCTGTACCAAACCGCGCGCGACAAGCCGCTGCAGTGCCTGCCCATCCAGCCTGGTGCGCAGAACTGCAGACAGAGGATGCGTAATGTCGCCTATGCGCTGCAATAGAGCCTGTTCCCGATCGGACAGCCCCCCTGCATCGATACCTGGCACCGCACGAACAAAGCGGCCATCATGTTCACCCGGCACCGCGCTGCGAAGTTGCGCATCTAGCGCGGCATGCACCACATCGGGCGTGTCATGACCGACCAGGCTGATTGGCAACAAGCGCTTCGGCCCCAGGGTGACCCCGCCATCAAGGCCGTCGGAGACGACATGCACCTCGCTGTCGCCACCCAAGCCATGGGTACGCATCGCGACCGCCTCGACCATGGTTCTGTATGGTCCGACCTGGGCGCCATTCGGGTCTATTGCAGGCTTTCCGTTGCGGAGAACCGCGACATCGGTTGTCGTGCCGCCGATATCCGAAACGATCGCCATGTCCGAACCGGTCAACCAGCGCGCTCCGACAATGCTGGCTGCCGGACCGCTGAGGATGGTTTCTATCGGCCGGGCCTTGGCTTGCGCCGCGGACATCAACGCCCCGTCCCCCCGAACCACCATCAGCGGTGCGTGAATGCCGATTTCCGTCAACACGTCTTCGGCCCTGCCGATCAGACGATGGGTCATACCAATCAGCCGTGCATTCAGAACAGCCGTCAGGGCGCGCTTGGGGCCGTTCAAGCGTGCCGACAGGTGATGCGAACAACTCACCGGGCGGCCCGTTTTCGACATGATGATCTCGGCGGCGCGGTTCTCATGCGCGGGGTTACGGGTTGCGAATTGTGACGCCACGGCAAATCCTGATACCCCTGAAACAGTGTCTAACCAAGCTTCAAGCCGGTTGATATCCAATGGCGCCAACTCTGTACCGGCGTGAGTATGACCGCCCTTCAGGACAATACAGGGATCTCCGCGCAAGGCGTCTGCAAGGCCGTGTGTTTCAAGATCGCGCGCTTCGAACCCGATGTAGACCAGTGCAACGCGGCCTCCCTGACCTTCGACCAGCGCATTGGTGGCCAGCGTCGTGGAGAGCGACGCCATGGCGATAGCGCCAGGTTCGACCGCAGCCTGATCGAGCACAGCGCGCACCGCCAGTCCAATCCCATGCGCCAGATCGTGACGCGTTGTGAGTGATTTGGCGCTGGCCACGACCTCACGTTCGTCGCGCACCAGGACTGCATCGGTGTAGGTGCCGCCCGTATCCACACCCAGCAACAACGCCATGGGCTTCTCCTTCACAATGGTTTGTCAGGGTGTAACCCAGTCTGACGGCTAAACCATTCCATTTGCGTCATCTTGCAGTCGCTTCACAGCCCAGCGCGCGGCATCTGCCACCTCTGGCGCAGGATCATTGACGAGCGACCGGGCGGACTCCAGCAGCGCAGGATCGCCAGAATTCCCGATAGCGTAGAGAACGTTGCGCACGAACCTGTCACGCCCGATCCGCTTGATCGGAGAGCCCGAGAAAAACCTGCGAAAGCTGGCGTCATCCAAAGCTGCAAGATCCGCGAGGGGTGGTGATTGCAGATCCGGTCGCGCCCTGTAGCCGATTTCACGCGCGGCAACTGCAAATTTGTTCCAAGGGCAAACGGCAAGACAGTCGTCGCAGCCATAGATGCGGTTTCCCATCAGGGGCCGCAATTCAGGGTCGACAGGTCCTTTGTGCTCGATCGTCAAGTATGAGATGCACCGTCGTGCATCCAACTTGTACGGGGCTGGAAACGCTTTTGTCGGGCAGATATCGAGACAGTTTCTGCATGATCCGCAATGATCGACCTCTGCGGGATCGGCGGGCAATTCAAGAGTCGTGAATATCGATCCGATGAAGAACCAGCTGCCCAGATGCCGACTGACTAGGTTCGTATGCTTTCCCTGCCAACCCAAACCGGCAGCCTGCCCCAATGGTTTTTCCGGGACGGGCGCAGTATCGACAAAGACTTTGACCTCACCACCACCTTGCGCGATCAGCCAGCGCGCGAGACGCTTGAGCCGCTTCTTGACCAGATCATGATAGTCGCGGTTCTGCGCATAAACAGAGACTGTTCCAGCGCTTTTCTCATCCAGCGCGTCCAAAGGATTGCATTTCGGCGTATAGCTTTCGCCCAACATGATCACCGAACGCGCAGCGGGCCAGAGGGCTGCGGGATCGCTGCGCCAATGGCTTCGCTCTTCCAGCCAGGTCATCTGGCCATGATAACCTGCCTGCAGGAATGCCGCCAACCTGTCCGGCACCTGCGGCACATCCCAGGGACGACAGATGCGGCAGGCGTCAAAACCCTCTGCAAGGGCTTTTTCGACCAATTGATGCTTCAGCCTGTCCACGGCATACCTGCGATCGCGTCTTTCGAAGGGTATTGGCCAGTCAGGAAAACAGTCAGGGCATCGCGACCGATTGCGGAAGGATCAGAAATCAAGATCGGCATAATGGGCAGGTGGCGGGAAACCCGGAACCTGATCAGCAAGGATCGACCTGAAAGCCGGCCTCGACTTGATCGTTGCATACCAATCTTTGACAGCTTGAGACCGATTCCAATCCACATCGCTGATATAGTCAAGCGATGACAAATGCGCCGCCGCGGCAAAATCAGCCAACGTGATTGTGTCACCTGCCAGCCAGCGGCGGTGGTCCAGCAACCACGACATGTAATCCAGATGAAACTTGATCGCCTTGGCGCCGTCCTTGACGTTGCGACTGTCAGGAAAGCCGCGCGCCATGATCTTCTTGTTCACCCTCTCATAGAGCAGTTTAGAGGTAACCTCCTGGTGAAACTTGTCGTCGAACCAAGAGACAAGGCGGCGCACCTCGTAGCGCTCATCCCGGCCGCGCGGCATCAGCGAAGGGTCTGGATAAGCCTCTTCCAGGTATTCGCAGATTGCTGCGCTCTCTGACATCGTCTTGCCATCGATCTTGAGAACGGGAACCTTGGCCGCGGGGTTGCGCCGCAGAAAATCGGGCGATGGTTCCCAATACCGTTCTTCGACCAGTTCACACTCGATCCGTTTCTCGGCCAGGCTCAGACGCACTTTTCGGCAGAATGGGGACAAAGGAACGTGGAATAGCCGCGCCATGGGACGATCTTGCCTTCAATTAAGGATTGATCCCCTGCATGCCCTGCCCCGCGCGAATTTTCAATCCTCGAAACAGGCGGCCCTGCCATCCTTGGCGATCAATTGCGCCCCATCCTGAATCAGGGCGATGCGTCGCTGCTGTGATGACGTCGGATTTGAGGCGGAGCGGGCCTTTGGTGCTGGCAGCACCATGGCGAGGCTGGCCGCCTGCTGTGCCGAAAGGCTTTCGGGGCCAATTCCGAAGTAGTGCCAAGCCGCCGCGTGAACACCGAAAACACCTTCGTCGAATTCCGCAATGTTGACGTAGACCTCGAGAATACGGCGCTTCGACCAGGTCAGCTCGACCAATGGAGTCAGCAGAGCCTCAAGCGCCTTGCGACCCCAATTGCGCCCGTGCCACAGGAAGGCGTTCTTCACGACCTGCTGCGTGATGGTAGAGGCGCCTCTGTTCGCGCCGGAATCTATGGCCGTCTTGATCGCGTCCAGGTCAAAGCCGGTGTGAAGGCAGAAGTTGGCATCCTCTGCCGCCACGACGGAACGCAGCATCACGGGGGCGACCAGATCCGCATCGACCCATTGGCGATCAATCTCGCCAAGATAGCTTTTCTCGGACTGAATATAAGCCGTCGTCGGAGGATTGATCACCTTGTAGGAGACCACCCAGACAACAAGCAGGACAGACACAACAAGAATTGTACGGATCAGCCAACGCCTGACAAACCGCACAGGCGACAATCGCCGCGCCGCCGGAGCAGGTTTGGACCGAGATGTTTTTGTCTTGCGTGCCACAGGCATAGCTATAGGCAAGCTGGGTGCATTCGGAAAGACCGCTCATGCAGCCAAGAGCTTCGCCTCGCGGGTTCTTGCTATGGAGCGCGCAGATTTCCATTTGCGGCGGCCCGATTCAGTGTCTAGTTCCGGGAAAAGCGCCAGGATCTCGGCAGCGGTTTCATCAGCTCCAGCCAGAAGATAATCACCGGGGTGCAGGCTTTCTGTGGCCGCCCCTTCGGCAAAGACCACTTCGTGACGATCCATCAGCAAATGGACATAGGTCACCATCTGACAGGGGGCCGACATGATCGTATCGCCGTTGACCAACGTCTTGGCGGGAACAAGGATTTCCTGCTCGCCAAAATACATCTCGGCCTTCCAGCCCGTCACCAGCATTCTGTGATTGGGCGAAACCAGCAATTGTCGCGTGTTGCCGACCGAACCCACCATGAACTTAATTGGTGCAAACCGATCCATTCCGCTGACCGTTGTCTGACCGATCCACCGCAAGGGCCGCATTCCGCTGTCGCGTGTGAGGATCAAGTCGCCCGGTTTCAAGGTCTCGACAGGACGCGCGCCCTCTGCGGTGAAAATCATCGTTCCCGCGGTGAAACATGGCACTGGCGGCAGTGAATATTCCGTCGAGTTTGTCACATAAGTCGATGAACGAAAACTCGAGCTGGTCAGGATTGTGCCGTCTGTCGGCATGAACACGGCAGGGGCGCCCGTGCGATAGAAGGTGACGCCTGTGATCCGGACATCCTGTCCGTTGACCCTGACCGTGACAGTATCGCCCACCCATACGCGCGTTACGGCAAAACCGCCGACAGTGTCCCCTTGCGAGGTGCCGATGGAACCGTTGTCGTTCTGATCCGTGACGGTCAGTGTTGTTGGGTTCAACACGGTGTTGCGCGCCGGAGGATTCCCCGGATCCATCGTGAAGAAACTGAAGCTGTAAGTACTGGGCATACTGCCTACCGCTGAAGGTGTTTTAACAACTTAAGCGGTATTTCTTGTCTTTTATAAATCTGACAAATGGCAAAAATAAGAAAACCCGGTTCGTTAAACCGGGTTTTCAGGTTTTTGATTTTGTTACCCTAAAGGTTGTTTATTCGGCGGGAACAGCGCGCTCTTCCAAGGTCAAGGGATGCGGTATGTGGATCAGCATTTCCTTCGGGCAAACCTGCACGAAGTGGCCGACTTCCTGCTCCCAGTGCTGAAGGATATCCGCAGCACGGCGGCTTCCGGTTTCCGCCAGATGACGTTCGATCAAGCCTTTCAGCTGATCTTCCCAATAGGACACGGTCACCGGGCAGGTCACCAGGGTTTCCATATTCATCATCTTCGCGGCAATGCCGTTCGGATCATAAAGATAAGCCATGCCCCCGGTCATTCCCGCGCCGAAGTTGGCGCCGATTTCACCCAAGATCACCGCGACACCGCCGGTCATGTATTCGCAACCGTTGCTGCCGCAGCCCTCGATCACGACCTTGGCGCCCGAGTTGCGCACGGCAAAGCGTTCGCCTGCACGGCCAGCGGCAAACAGATAGCCGTCTGTTGCACCGTAAAGCACCGTGTTGCCGATGATCGTATTCTCGGATGCCGTCAACGGGCTGGCCATGGGCGGACGCACCACGATCGTGCCGCCCGACAGACCCTTGCCGACATAGTCATTGGCATCACCCGACACTTCCAGTTTCAGACCAGG
This sequence comes from Rhodobacterales bacterium, assembly GCA_033839205.1. GTDB lineage: Bacteria > Pseudomonadota > Alphaproteobacteria > Rhodobacterales > Rhodobacteraceae > Seohaeicola. The sequence continues at coordinate 5,702 of JAJLKH010000086.1, forward strand.
CGCCGCGAACGCGCCAAGGCTTTGGCCAGCCGAACCGGTCAGTTTCACCGTCAGGTGGTTGGGCTGCAGCGCGTTGCGCATTCCGAACCGTTTGACGATGTGACTGGACACGCGCGTGCCCACGGTACGATGCGTGTTCTGCACCGCATAGGACAGCTGCATCTTTTCGCCGTCTTCAAGGAACCGCGCCGCATCGCGCACGATTTCCGCATCCAGCGTGTCAGGCACCGCATTGCGCGGCTTGGCACGGTCGTAGACGATATCACCGGCACCATCGACGGTGATCAGCAGCGGGTTCAAGTCGAGATCGTCCAGATGCGCCGAGCCACGGCTGACCTGGCTGAGCAGATCAGCGCGTCCAATCACGTCATCGAGGCTACGCGCCCCGATGCTGGCCAGAATCTCGCGCACTTCCTGCGCATAGAAGGTGATCAGGTTCACAACCTTGTCGGCTGTTCCGGTGAACTTGGCGCGTAGCGCCTCGTCCTGGGTGCAGACACCGACGGGGCACGTGTTGGACTGGCACTGACGCACCATGATGCAGCCCATCGCGATCAGGGCGGCAGTTCCGATGCCGTATTCCTCTGCGCCCATCATGGCGGCCATCACGATGTCACGCCCTGTCCGCAGACCACCATCGGTCCGCAGCGTGATCCGGTCGCGCAGGTTGTTCATCGACAGAACCTGATGCGCCTCGGTCAGGCCCATTTCCCACGGAAGACCAGCATATTTGATCGAGGTAGCCGGGCTTGCACCGGTGCCGCCGTTGTGACCCGAAATCAGGATGATATCTGCCTTGGCCTTTGCCACACCCGCGGCGATTGTACCCACGCCGGATTGTGCCACCAGCTTGACGGTGACCTTGGCGCGCGGGTTGATCTGCTTGAGGTCATAGATCAGCTGCGCCAGATCCTCGATCGAGTAAATGTCGTGATGCGGCGGCGGGCTGATCAGCGTTACGCCTTTGGTCGAGTGCCGCAGCCGCGCGATCAGGTCCGTGACCTTCATGCCGGGCAGCTGGCCACCTTCGCCGGGCTTGGCGCCCTGGGCCACCTTGATTTCCAGCTCTTCGCACTGGTTCAGGTATTCAGCCGTGACGCCAAAGCGGCCTGATGCCACCTGCTTGATCTTGGCGCTGGGGTTGTCGCCATTGGGTTCCGGCACGAAATGCGCCGGATCTTCGCCGCCCTCGCCACTGTCGGATTTGGCACCGATGCGGTTCATGGCCACGTTCAATGTCTTGTGCGCCTCAGGCGACAGGGCGCCCAGGGACATGCCTGGGGTCACGAACCGCTTACGGATCGAGGTGATGCTTTCCACCTCTTCGATCGGGACCGGCGCGCCCATCGGTTTGATGGCCAGAAGATCGCGCAAATGGATCGGCGGCATGGCCTGCATCTTTGCCGAATACTGTTTCCAGATTTCGAAGCTGGCCTTGTTGCAGGCCGTTTGCAGCAGATGCATCGACGTTGCTTCCCAGGCGTGAGTTTCGCCCGAGCGACGCGCTTTATAGAAACCACCGATAGGCAGGACATCCAGACCGCTCAGCCAGCCCTTGGCGTGAACTTCCTCTGCCTTGCGTTGAATACCCGTCACACCGATTCCGCTGATGCGGCTGGTCATACCGGGGAAATATTCCGCGCACATTGCGCGCGACAGACCAACAGCTTCGAAGTTCAGACCGCCACGATAAGACGACAGGACCGAAATCCCCATCTTCGCCATGATCTTCAGAAGGCCTTGATCAATTGCTTCGCGATAGCGCCGCATCGCTTGGGTCAACGTGCCTTCGATCAGACCGCGTGAAATGCGATCGGCGATGCTGTCCTCGGCAAGGTAGGGGTTCACAACTGTCGCGCCACAACCGATCAACACCGCGAAATAGTGCGGATCAATGCACTCTGCCGAACGTACGTTGAGCGAGCAGAAGGTCCGCAGACCCTTGCGTGTCAGGTGCGAATGCACGGCACTGGTCGCCAGGATCATCGGCATCGGAACCCGGTCCGCACCCTGTTTGTGGTCGGTCAAAACAAGATGTCCCGCGCCGGACCGGACGGCGTCTTCGGCTTCGGCGCGGATACGCTCCAGCCCCTTGCGCAGGGCGTCATGATCTTCGCCAACCGGGAAGGTGCAATCGATTTCAACCAGGGGCGCATTGAAATTGCGGGTCACCTCATCCCACTGGGTGTTGCCGACAAAGGGGCTGTCCAGCACGAGGATTTCGGTCTGCGCGCTACTTTCATCCAGAACGTTCTTGAGGTTGCCGAAACGGGTCTTCAGGCTCATCACGCGGAATTCGCGCAAGGAGTCGATCGGCGGGTTGGTCACCTGGCTGAAGTTCTGGCGGAAGAAATGCGACAGCGGGCGATACTTGGTCGAAAGAACGGCTGCGGGCGTATCGTCACCCATCGAAGCCAAGGTTTCCTTGCCGTCTTCGGCCATCGGGGCAAGAATTTGCTCCAGCTCTTCGATCGTATAGCCAGCCGCGATCTGACGCTTGCGCAGCTCTGCTCCGGTAAACATCGGTTCTTCGCTGACGCCGGCCAGTGCTTCGTCAAGTTCGTTGATCTTGCCGACCCATTCACCGAAGGGCTGGGCCGCTGCCAGACGATCCTTGATCTCGGCATCGTGGAAAAGCTTGCCCTCTTTCATGTCGACAGCAATCAGCTGACCCGGCCCAAGGGCGCCCTTCTCGCGCACGGTGGCTTCCTTGATCGGAACCATTCCAGCCTCGGATCCTGCGATGAGCAGGCCATCGCCTGTCACGACATAGCGCATCGGGCGCAAGCCGTTGCGGTCAAGTCCCGCACAGACCCAGCGCCCGTCGGTCATGGCCAATGCGGCAGGGCCATCCCAGGGTTCCATCACCGAGTTGCAGTAGGAATACATGTCACGCCAGCTTTGCGGCAGTTCGACCGCCTGCTTGGACCATGATTCCGGCACCAGCATGGTTTTTGCCATGGGTGCGGAACGGCCCGCGCGCACCAGCACCTCGAACACGGAGTCAAGTGCCGCGCTGTCGGACGATCCGGCCTGTACGATCGGCTTGATATCCTCGGCCAGGTCGCCAAACGCACTGGATGCCATCCGAATCTCGTGGCTTTTCATCCAGTTGACGTTGCCGCGCAGTGTGTTGATCTCACCGTTATGGGCCAGCATCCGGAAAGGCTGGGCCAGCCACCACTGGGGAAAGGTGTTGGTGGAATAGCGCTGGTGATAAATGGCGAAGGCAGACTCAAAGCGCGGATCCTGAAGGTCGGGATAGAATTCCGCGACCTGTTCGGCCAGCATCATGCCCTTGTAGATGATCGACCGGCAGGACAGCGAACAGATATACATGCCCTGAATACCGGCTGCGATGGCGGCCTTTTCGATCCGGCGGCGGATCACGTAAAGCTCGCGCTCGAATGTTTCCTCGTCCACGCCCTTGATGTTGGAAATCAGGATCTGCTCGATCTCGGGGCGGGTGGCGTTCGCCTTTTCACCAAGGCAGGAGATATCTACGGGAACATGGCGCCAACCGTAGATATAGTAGCCCATCCGCAGGACTTCGGTTTCGACGATGGTCCGGCATGTTTCCTGTGCGCCGAAATTGGTGCGCGGCAAGAACACCTGACCAACGGCCATCAGATGGTCTGTCTTCGGCTCGTGGCCGGTCCGGCGGATCTGGTCGTAGAAGAAGGGAACGGGGATCTGCACATGGATACCCGCGCCATCACCAGTCTTGCCATCGGCATCGACTGCACCACGGTGCCAGATCGCTTTCAGCGCGTTGATCCCGTTCTCGACGACCTTGCGCGAAGGTTTGCCGTCAAGCGATACAACAAGACCCACTCCGCAGGAGGAATGTTCTTCCTCCTCGGCATAGAGACCGTTTTCAGCCATCCACTTGCGCTTGGCTTCTTCAGCGGCGGCCCAGCTTTCATCATATTTGGTCATGGCGTCTGCCTTTCGTTCTTTTGCCGGGTCGGGCGTCCTGCCCTGTCGGAGATCATCTGATATGTAGCGCGGTGCCCTGCGGCCGGCGCCATCCTGTCACTCTGCCGCGACGGCGCGGGCGCCGTTGAGGTATTCAAGAACCGCCTGCGCCGAGTCGCGTCCGTCACGGATCGCCCAGACCACGAGGCTGGCACCGCGCACGATGTCACCAACGGCGTAGACGCCATCAAGGCTGGTCTTGCCGGTGGTGTATTCCGCACGGATCGTCCCCCAACGGGTTACATCCAGACCTTCGACACCCCAAAGCTTGGGCAGATCCTCGGGCTCGAAGCCCAGCGCCTTGATCACCAGGTCCGCGTCTTCGACGTAGTCTGCCCCTTCGATCACCTCGGGCGACTGGCGACCGGATGCGTCAGGCGCGCCAAGGCGCATCTTCTGTACCATGACACCGGTGACGGGCTCGCCGACAAATCCCTTGGGGGCGCTCAGCCATTCGAAAACAACGCCCTCTTCTTCGGCGTTCTGCACTTCGCGCTGACTGCCCGGCATGTTCGCGCGGTCGCGGCGGTAGAGGCATTTCACCGATGTTGCGCCCTGACGGATAGCCGTCCGCACGCAATCCATCGCAGTATCGCCACCGCCGATGACGACGACACGTTTGCCAGATGCGTTCAACTCGCCGCTGTCGAATTCGGGCACTTCGTCGCCAAAACTTTTGCGATTGGACGCCGTCAAATAGTCGATTGCGCGCACGATACCCTCGGCATCCGCACCGGGGCCTTCCAGATCCCGGGTCTTGTAGACACCGGTCGCGATAACGACCGCATCATGTTTGCCGCGGATGGCGTCAAAGCTGATGTCTTCCCCGACATTACAGTTCAACACGAATTCCACACCGCCCTGTTCCAGCTGTTCGTTGCGGCGCATCACCACGTCCTTCTCCAGCTTGAAACCGGGAATGCCGTAGGTCAGCAGCCCCCCCGCGCGGTCATAGCGGTCATAGATGGTGACCTGCACACCGGCACGGCGCAGCACATCGGCTGCGGCAAGTCCACCGGGACCGGCGCCAATGATGCCCACGGACTGGTCACGCTCCATCGCGGGCACGATGGGCTTTACCCATCCATTTTCCCAGGCCGTGTCCGTGATGTATTTCTCGACCGCACCAATCGTCACCGTTCCGTGGCCAGACTGCTCAATCACGCAGTTGCCTTCGCACAGGCGATCCTGCGGGCAGATACGGCCGCAGATCTCGGGGAATGTATTGGTTGCCTGGCTGATCTCATAGGCCTCCTGCAACCGTCCTTCGGCGGTCAGGCGCAGCCAATCGGGGATGTTGTTGTGCAACGGGCAATGGGTCTGGCAGTAAGGAACGCCGCACTGGCTGCACCGGCTGGCCTGTTCCTTTGCCTTCGCGTCCGCGAATTCAGCATAGATTTCGTTGAAATCCTGCCTGCGCGTTTCGGCACCACGCTTTTCCGGCATGTCGCGTTCCACAGAGACGAATTTCAGCATAGGTTGCTTGGCCACGACAAAGCTCCGTTCAGGATAGTTTCGAGACCTTCTAAACCAAGCGCTTTCGTATTAAAAGTCAGCTTTACTGACCTTTAATACGATTTTCTGTTCTGCTTTGCAGCATTCTGCGCTGAAAGGCTTCTTTTTTAGGTCCGTATCGGTATTAAATCGACTCTTTCATCGATAGGACAATACCTTATAGGGTGCGCATCATAGATCCGAGGACGACACCGATGCCTCTCTTCCATCTTTTTCTGGTTGCCGTGATTCAAGGCCTGACCGAGTTCTTGCCGGTTTCGTCTTCCGGGCACCTGATTCTCTTGCCCTCGCTGACAGGAATGCAAGACCAGGGGCAAGTTATCGACGTGGCCGTGCATGTTGGCACACTGCTGGCCGTGATTCTTTATTTCTGGCCCGATGTGCGGATGGGGTTGTCTGGCTTGCCTCGGCTAATGCGGGGCCGGGTCGACACGCAAGGCGCCTGGCTGGCCCTCTGCCTTGTCATCGCGACCGTTCCGGTCGTAGTCGTCGGGCTGATCCTGAACCTCACGGGCATCGACGACATGATGCGCGGTCCTGTCGTGATCGGCTGGACAATGCTGATCTTCGGGATTGTCCTTTACTGGGCGGACCAGCGCGGCCCCAGTATCAAGACCGCGGAAACATGGTCGCTACGCGATGCCCTGATCATGGGTCTGTGGCAGGTGATCGCCCTCATCCCCGGAACATCGCGGTCCGGCATCACGATTACCGGCGGCAGGTTGCTGGGCTATGCACGTCATGATGCCGCCAAGCTGTCGATGCTGATGTCGATACCGACGATCGCTGCTTCCGGTCTTCTGCTTGGGGCAGAGGTCGCGATGAGCGCGGATGGCGCCGCCGCCCGCGATGGGGCGATCGCTGCCGTTTTCGCTTTTTTCGCTGCCTTGCTTGCCCTCAGCTTGATGATGCGGCTGCTGCGCAGCGTCAGCTTTACGCCCTACGTGATCTACCGCGTTGTGCTGGGCATCGCCCTGCTGGTCTATGCCTACAGCTGACGCCGATCAGCCCTGGCGCAAGTTGCGCGCCGAGGCCTTGATCGCGGCATACTGACCGGAGGGGCGATAGGGCCACAGGTAATCGGGAAGCACCGCCTCAAGCGAGACAGGCTCGATCCCCAGATCCGCAAAGCCTTTCGCGCCCTCTGCAACCACGTTGTCGCGGGCAAGGTTGCGCACCTGGTCGCGGGTGATCTGCGCAGGCACCAAGCCCAGCGTCACCTTGTTCAGCATGTCAAACCCAAAGCCCATCACGCGCGCCACGGGGAAGGGAATGTTCACGATCATGCGGCGGCGCTTGATCACATCCAGCATCTGGCTCATCAGTGCCCGGAACGTCGATACATCCGGCCCGCCCAGTTCATAGATGCCGGGGGCGGCCTTGCCGACAACACCCAGAACGGCGGCGCGGGCTACATCATCCACATAGACAGGCTGGAACCGCGTTTCGGCACCGACCACAGGCAGGATCGGGCCCAGTTGCGCCATGCGCGCAAAGCGGTTGAAAAACTGATCCTCTGCACCGAAGACGATCGAAGGCCTCAGGATTACTGCGTCGGGCATATGTTGAAGAACCGCCTGCTCGCCCAAAGCCTTGGAGCGCGCGTAATCGCTTTTCGACGCGGCGTCGGCGCCGATCGCCGAAATGTGCACCATGCGGGCAATTCCCATCTCGGATGCGATGCGTGCAATACGACCAGGGCCTTCCGCCTGCACGGCGTCAAAGCGATTCTTGCCATCCTCGGCCAGGATACCCACACAATTGACGACGGCATCGACCCCCTGCATCACGGCCCGCACGCTGGCATCATCGCGAATGTTGCACAGCACCGGTTCGACCTGGCCAGGCGTGCCATAGGGCTTTACATGCATCGCCTCATTCGGGCGGCGCACGGCCACGCGCACGCGCCAGCCCTCCTTGGCAAGACGACGCGCGATATAGCGGCCCACAAAGCCAGATCCGCCGTAAATGGTGACGAGTTTCGACATGTTGCAGCCTCCGGCCCAAGAAATCCTGCCTGTTCCTAAACCCAGTGCGCCGCTGGGACAAGGCGTTACAGGGTCGCGCCAGGCTGTCGCGCCCCTTCCGACATCCGCGTCGCAAAAAAAATCCTGCGAATCCACGTTGACACCGATTTGCGGCACAGATAAACGCCGTCTCCACGACACCTGTGCCCAGGTGGCGGAATGGTAGACGCGCTAGCTTCAGGTGCTAGTGTTCGCAAGGACGTGGAGGTTCGAGTCCTCTCCTGGGCACCATTCCCTCCGCGAAGGGAATGACATGACAAACTACCTATACAAACACGATCTTCCCGACGGTCTGGACCTTGGTCCGATAGTCGCTATCGACTGCGAGACGATGGGTCTGAATCCGCATCGGGACAGACTGTGCGTGGTGCAGCTGTCTGGTGGTGATGGTCATGCGCATATCGTCCAGATCACCAAGGGACAGAAAGAGGCGCCTAACCTGGCTGCCCTACTAGAGAATCCCGAGGTTCTGAAACTGTTCCATTTCGGGCGGTTCGACATTGCGGCCATGTACAATGCCTTCGGTGCCCTGGCGCAGCCGGTTTACTGCACAAAGATCGCCAGCAAGCTGGTGCGCACCTTCACCGATCGGCACGGCTTGAAATACCTTTTGCAGGACCTTGTCGGCGTTGACGTGTCCAAGCAGCAGCAGCAAAGCGATTGGGGCGCCCCGGATCTGACATCTGCCCAGATGGATTATGCCGCGTCCGACGTTTTGTACCTGCATCGTCTTAAGGACGCGCTTGATACGATGCTGGCACGCGAGGGGCGGAGCGAGATGGCACAAGCCTGTTTCGACTTTCTGCCGATGCGTGCGAGACTGGACTTGGCCGGCTGGCCCGAAATGGACATCTTTGCACATTGATGGACAAGGCTCAGACATTCCTTGATACCGCCGTCCGCGTGATCCGAACCGAGGCCGAAGGGCTGGCGCAATTGGCTGACAACCTTGGCAGCGAATTTGCCCAGGCCGTCGAACTGATGCTCGGGGCGCGTGGCCGCGTGATCGTTTCGGGCATGGGCAAATCGGGTCACGTGGCGCGCAAAATCGCGGCTACGTTGGCCAGCACCGGCACGCCTGCCCAATTCGTTCATCCCGCCGAAGCCAGCCATGGCGACCTTGGGATGCTGACACCTGATGACGTGCTTCTGATGCTGTCCAATTCGGGCGAGACGCCGGAACTGGCCGACATGATCGCCTATTCGCGCCGCTTCAAAATTCCGATGATCGGCGTTGCGAGCCGGGCAGATTCAACCCTGCTCAAGCAATCAGACGTGGCCATCACCTTACCCCGCGCGGTCGAGGCCTGCGGGACCGGCGTTGTGCCTACAACCTCGACAACGATGACCTTGGCGCTGGGTGATGCGCTGGCCGTCGCCCTGATGGAGCATCGTCAGTTCCAGCCGGAGGACTTCAGGAATTTCCATCCAGGTGGCAAACTGGGTGCGCAACTTAGTCGTGTGCGGGACCTCATGCACACCGACGATGCGCTGCCGCTTGTCAACGCCACGGCGTCCATGGGGGACACCTTGCTGGAGATCAGTCGGAAGGGTTTCGGTGTGGTCGGGGTAACCGATCCAGAGGGGTTACTGATCGGCATCATCACCGACGGCGACCTGCGACGTCACATGGAGGGTCTTTTGTCGCTGAGCGCGGGCGATGTGATGACACGCAACCCGCGCACGATTGCGCCGGACGCCCTTGCCGAAGCGGCCGTCGGCGTGATGAACGAACGCAAGATCACTTGCCTTTTTGTGGTCGATCCCGTGCAGACCGGGAAGGCAATCGGGCTCTTGCACATTCACGACTGCTTGCGCGTGGGCTTGGGTTAAGCCATGGATCCACGCGACGGTCTGCGATCCCGCGTGATCACCTGGCTGAAGATACTTCTGCCACTGACAGCCCTTGCCCTTTTGTCGACCCTGTTCCTTCTGTCGCGCACGGTCGATCCCACCAAGTCGATCCCGTTCAGCCGCGCCGATCTGGAAAGCCGTACCGGCAGCCAGCAGATCACCGAGCCGTCTTTTGCCGGGGCGACCGAAGAAGGGCATCTTGTTGCATTTGTCGCCGCCAATGCACGTGTTGACCCAAACCAACCAGAACGCGTCATTGCACAGACGATGTCTGCGCGGATCGACCTTTTACGCGGGGCACAGATCGACATTACTTCGGTTGTCGGAACCGTCGACGACATTCAGGGCGTTGCGATTCTCGAAGGAGACGTCGTGCTGACCAGTTCGACCGGCTACCGGGTCACGACGGACATGTTGACCACCAGCATGCGCGAAATTGCGGCTGAATCCGCCGGGCCCATCAGTGGAAACGGTCCACCCGGCAAGCTGGATGCAGGGAAAATGACTCTCTCTTCCGATTCGCAAACGGGCGACGTCCATTTGCTTTTCACAAATGGGGTCAAACTGATATACGATCCGCGAAACTGAGAAAGACCGTACTGTGCCGTTCCGCCGCCGCCCCTTCATCATCGTCACTCTCGCACTTGCCCTTGCAACCACGGGCCTTGCTGGGTTTGCGCAGGCGCAAAGCGCCAATCTGGCCTTCGGGGTGATCCAGCAGGACACGTCGCTGCCGGTTGAGGTAACAGCCGACAGTCTTTCGGTCAGCCAGCAAGACGGTACTGCCATCTTCACCGGCAATGTAGTGATCATTCAGGGTGAGATGCGGCTGGCGGCGCCCCGCGTTCTGGTCGTCTATGCGGAAGCGTCAGAGGCGCAGCAAGCAAGGATAGCACGGCTTGAAGCGACCGGAGGCGTGACTCTGGTCAGCGGACCCGATGCGGCCGAAGCCGAGCGGGCTGACTACAATGTCGATGACGGTAAGGTGTTCATGCAGGGTAATGTGCTGCTGACCCAAGGCAACAGCGCGCTGACATCGGAGCGGATGACCGTGGACCTTGAAGGTGGAACGGCGCAGATGGATGGACGTGTCAGGACCATCCTTCGCGGATCGGATTAACAATGGCGACTCCCAAGCTGACGCTGACCGAGGGCCAATCCGGCCTGCGTGTCAGACATCTTTTGAAAAGCTACAAGAAGCGTGTCGTGATCCGCGATTTCAGCATGGAACTGAATCGCGGCGAGGTGGTGGCCCTTCTGGGTCCCAATGGGTCCGGCAAGTCGACGACCTTCTATGCCATTGCAGGCCTGGTCTATCCCGAGGGCGGGCAGGTCACGATCGACGGCCGCGACGTGACCAACCTTCCGATGTATCGCCGCGCCAAGCTTGGTATCGGCTATTTGCCACAGGAAATGTCGATCTTTCGCGGCCTTTCGGTCGAGGACAACATCGGTGCCATTCTGGATATCTCGGTCAAGGACCGGCACAAGCGGCGCGAGCGGCTTGAAGAGCTGCTGTCGGAATTCTCGATCGAACATCTGCGCCGGGCGCCGGCGCTGGCCCTGTCGGGGGGTGAACGGCGGCGTGTCGAAATCGCACGCTGCCTTGCGGCCAATCCCAAGTACCTGCTTCTCGATGAGCCCTTTGCTGGCGTCGATCCGATCAGTGTCGGGGACATTCGTCACCTTGTCGCAGACCTCAAGAAACGCGGGATCGGGGTTCTGATCACGGATCACAACGTCCGCGAAACGCTGGAGATCGTGGATCGCGCCTATATCCTGCATGACGGCAAGGTCCTGATGTCGGGCACCCCTGACGAAGTGGTTCAAAACGAGAACGTGCGGCGCGTCTATCTTGGGGAAGGTTTCCGGATTTCCTGAGGGTGTCAGCCTGATGGAAACGGTGTTGTGTCGCGGCAAACCACCGGGGCCGCTTGTTCTGATTGACAGACCCCCATGCATTCGCCTCCAATAGAAGCATGACAGTCACGCAGAGTCCTTCTTGTTCAGTTGGCGCCTTATCATCACGACAGGGCATGAAACGCTGCTTGGCCGTCGATATCCAGCAATCGGGCGTGACGTAACCCTGGCATGGCTGCCATGGTCGCAACCCGAATTGTCATGCAAAGGAGACATGATGCGCTATCAGATCAGTGGCAAGCAAATCGACATTGGTGAGGCCCTTCAAACCCATGTGAAGAACGAAATGGGTGTTGTTATGGCGAAATATGCGCAGCGTCCCACGGATGCGACTGTCGTATTTTCGAAGTCGGCCCATGAGTTTGTCTGCGAGGCGACGGTGCACCTGTCCAGCGGCCTGACCGCGGCCGCCAAAGCCCATGCCAACGAGATCTATGCTGCTTTTGATGCCTGCAACGAGAAAATGGACAAGCAGCTGCGCCGCTACAAGCGTCGGCTCAAGGACCACCACCGTGAACGGACCGAGCCTGTTGAACTCATTGGCGCGTCCTCGTATATCCTCGCGGCTGAGGGGAATAACGAGGATTCGGAGCCTGCTTCGCTGCAGCCGATGATCATCGCCGAGATGGAAACCAAGATTCCGTCGCTATCGGTAGGTGAAGCGGTCATGCAGATGGAGCTTGCAGGCGCACCGGTGCTGGTTTTCCGAAATGAGGGAAAAGCCGCTGTAAACGTGGTATACCGCCGCGAAGACGGCAATATCGGCTGGATCGACCCGCGTTAAAGCCCGCGGGAGACCGCAACCGGAGCATTGAGCGAGCATGAAGATTTCGACCATCCTCCGACCCGAGGCCGTGAAGGTCATAACCTCGGCTACGAGCAAGAAGCGGCTTCTTCATGATCTGGGAGAGCTGGCGGCATCGGTCTACAAGATCAATGCCGCCACGGCCGTCGAAGCCCTGATGGAACGCGAGACCCTGGGGCCGACAGGTGTCGGTCATGGGGTGGCCCTGCCACATGCGCGCATACCGGGGCTTGATTCCGTCCAAGGCGCTTTCATCCTGCTGGAAAAACCAATCGACTTCGACGCGGTTGACCGCGCGCCTGTCGACATCATCTTCGCCCTCTTCGCACCAGAGGACGCTGGCGTCGAACATCTCAAGGCGCTGGCATTGGTGTCGCGCACGCTACGGGAGCCTTCAGTCTGCACAAAGCTGCGGGCAAATACGGATCCCGGCACGCTCTATACCATTCTGACAGAGGCGCAGACAGTACAGGCGGCCTGATCAGGCGTCTGCCTTCCATGGCGCAAAGCCGAAGGTCGTGTAATCGCGTTGATAGATGGCGCTGACTCTATCCTCGATTTCCTGATCGTAGATTTCTGACAAGGCAAAGGGGCGGTCGGCGGGCGCGTCTTGCGGTATGGGCGGTTCTTCATGGCCCATCTGCTGAGCGAGGGCTGGCAGATAAACCTCGATCTCGTCCTCGCGGAGGATCATGTCGGGCAGCGTGAACTGGGCGTAGCCCTGCAGAACCTGCAACTGGCTGGCCCATGATGCATCGACCCGGACCATGGTCTGCCCCGCCAGATTGACCTTGAGAAAATCTAGAAACACCTTGAAGGCCGCGCGATGCGCGTCCTGATCGTAGCCAGCATCGGGAAGGTTGTCAGGGATCTGCAGCCCGTGGGACTTGCGAAGAACCTTGCGGATCTCGGCGAAATGGCCTGGTCCGGGGATCAGGATCTTCTCGCAGAACGCGGCATGGGCGCGTGCAACAGGGTGACGCAACACGGTAAAGCTACGATGTACCGGGTGGCCACGCATCCACTGGCGCAGGGTTTTCTGTGTGAACTTTGTCTGCAAGCGCGCGCTTTCGGACTGATCAAGGGCGGCCATCCAATCCAGAACCTGGGTTTCCGGCCCGGACCTGATCGGCAGGTACAGCAACGGCGAACGGGCTGCGGCAACATAGCCGGGCACGGCCGCACCCCGTCGCGGTTCGAAATTCGGTGTGCGTGTCAGGTTGAAGCGATCCAACCGCGCCAGCGCGTCAGCCATCTGGTCGAAATTTCGGACCTTTTCAGCAATCGGTTCAGGATTTTGTTTCTTCAGGCTTTCATCAAGGCTGTCCAACTGCTGTTCGACGCCCAGAAAACGGGCCAGCCCGTTCATTACCGCCACATCCTGCAGGTCTTCATAGGCGACATAGAACGCTGTCTGCCCGGTGACTTGCAGCGCATGCAGCAAGGTGATCTGGAATTCCTGCAAGGCGGTCAAATGGGCTTCGAACTCGTCCCGGTCGAAAACGGCCAGCGCCTCTTTGCGCTTTGCGACATTGGTTAGTTTCCATTGTCCGGTGGCCTGCGCGATCTTGCGTGACACGTAGCTGTCCACCGGATTGCGGGTCAGTATGATCTTGGCGCATCGCGGATCGGACAGTGCGATATCCAGCACCCTTTGATCATGGTCATGAAAGAAACGGAAACCACCCAGACCCGTAGTACCGTGCTTGACCGCCTCGATCAAAACCTGCGGGTTCCCGTCACGCATCGGCTGCGTAACGCCCAGGATTTCGGTGCGGTTCGGATAGCCGATGAAATGCGGATTGAATGCCTCGCCATGGCAGGTCAGACCATCGTAGGCATTCAGATTGGTTTCGAGAAAATTCGATCCTGTCCGCATTTCGGCAAAAACGATGAAGTAGTCGAAACGCCCTTGCCTCATCAGCGCACCAAATAGGGTTTGCGCGGCGCATGAGGCGCATTGGGCATATCGCGCGCAACAGGGAAATCGCCCATCAGATAGGGGTGCATACCCTGGTTTTTGAGGTTCTGAAGGAATTGACCAAAGCCATCCAGATCAACCATCTTCGGAACCTCCGCCAGACGCCGCAGACTGCGGTTGCCTATTTCATCCAGGATGGTTTGCAAGGGTTCCATCGGCGCCTCGATGAATTCGGCCATCGTCCAAATACGGACCTTGGCCTTGACATAAGGCGACCGCAGGATGTTCAGGTGTTCGCTTTCAATACGCTGGAGAAGGGCCGCGTCCTTGCGGATATCAGCGAAATTCCGGTTAGATCGAAAGAGCGGAACGGCCCAGGCGCCAGAGATCACCGAAACCTGTGCGTTAGGATCCTTTGCAAAGTCCCAAGAAATATCCTGTATGTCCGATGGGCCAAACTGGAAACACTGTCTCTCGCCCCGGGTATTCCAGATCAGATTGCAAAGGAAAGATCGCGGGTTGTAGTCGCGTAGTGCCGCACTGTCGGACAATGCACCGTTCATCAGGCTTTGACCGCCTGCGAATTCGACACGGTCTGGCGCGAATAGATGACCGTGCACACGCGCGCTGGTCGCCTTGGCAAGCCAACTTTCGAAATCTTCGAATAGGTCGGAGAAACCTTCGAATACCGAATAGGGGCTGGATGTGATGCCGTTTTCCCAGCCTTGGTTCGGAAAGCGGCTTTGCATGTAGAGACCGGGCCGCCCCCGAGTCCGCCGCTCGACCGCTTTGGCGAATATGCGATCAATTTTACCAGGGTTGGGCTCTGTTTTCTTCATCGCGCCTGCCGCGTCGGTCAGGAACACTTCGTAAAGGCGGTTGGCATGTGGCCAGATCTTGCGCGCCACGAAACAGTCGGATCGCCGCAGCAATTGCAGGTGGTCGTCATAGAAAATATGCGGCTTGCCTTGGAAATCGAACTTGCTGAGGGTCAGCGAGCGGCTTTCGATATGGCCAGAGTAGAGCCTGGCAAGCGACTGGAAATAGCTTTCGTCGGGTATCCAGACATGCTTGAAGAAACTGTCATAGGTCGGGCGTTCAGGATCCTGCAATATCGCGGACAGTGTCTGTCGGGTCAGGCACCACCACTGGCTGCCCATGTGCGGAACCAGCCCGTTGGGCATCTTGCGTTTCAGGCCGATCTTGCGCTGCAGCTTGACGAAAGCATCGAAAAGATACCTTTGACGCTTCCACGAGAAGGGAAAGCGCAAGGTAAAACGTTCATGGTCCAGACCTCCGACTGTCCATGGAACATCGGCTGTGGTCGCACTTTCGATGAAATCGGTTCTGGGGCGCGCGGCGAGGTAGTCAATCAGCTCCTGCACAGGGCGCAGTGGCAGGCAAGAGCCGGACGCAAGGTAGACATGGCGCACATCCTCGAATTCGGAGAGCATCATTTCTGCTCCGGCTTGCGAGGCGGCGACAATACCCCATGTCCCCCATTCACAGCGATGCCGCTTGCAGAAACGCACCTGCTTGAGGTCCGAAAGCGCTTCGACGAAGGCCGCGTGTTTCTTTTTGGGAACGGACCTGTCGACATGGATGACAACCGGGCATCCCCCGGCCGCCCAGTGGCGGGCGACTTGCTCAGCCCGGCCAAGGGCGGTGTGCACCAACATCACGATGCCGACGCTCATGCCCAGTTACCCTTGGACATGAGACCCAGAATCTCCAGCTGCCGCCAGTTGATGTATTTCTCGGACCACTTGCACCATAGGTCCGGATCATCTTGCAGGCTTTCGGCATAGGCCTTGTATTCAACCGACGCTGCGTAGTGCTGTTTGCGTATCAGTTCCTCTTGCGCCTTTTCCGAAAAGGTATTCAGAAACTTGGCGTGAAGAAGCACGCCGCTGGCCTTTTCGCCGCCCCATTCGTCATAGACAAGGTTCAGACCGCGCGGCAGCAGCATATGGGTCGAACTGACATAGGCATATCGCTTGTCCCACTTCACCAGCGGTATCTTGTTCAATGCGGGTGCTTTTTCAGGCTTGTCGGCGAAAAACACGCGACTGCGCGGGCCGCCCTGTATCCAGAGATTGCCAAATCGCTTGTTGCGCTTGATGCTGTAATTGCCTGCGTCGAACCAATTGGCGATTTCAATCGGGTCCTGACCCTGCCGGTATGGCTGGGCGCTGATCGGACCCTTCGGGTACATATCCAGCAGCATCGCCGCGAAAGACTTGATCGAAGAGGCATCCAGCCAGTCGGTCAACGCCCTGAGCGATCGGGTGTCACAAAAAGGATAGATCAAGAATTCATCGGGATCGACGACAAGTGCCCAATGCCCATGCGCATGTTGCATTTGCAGCCAGTTCAACCAGTCCACGCCGAAGCGCGCCCGCTTGTATCCGTGCCGGGTATGCCACACCGAAACATCCGGGTGTTCCGCGAGATATTCCATGGACCCGTCTGTACTGTCGTTATCCACCAGCAGGAAGTGGTTCACGCCCATGTCACGATAGTATTGGAGGAAAAAAGGCAGGCGTAATAATTCGTTTCGAAGTGTTGAGAACAGGAGGATATCGCCCGGCTTGATCGCGCCTGTTCTGTTCGTCACAGGCCGCAACTCGCGCCGCTTGCGCCATGCGCGCAGCAGCCAGCGCTTGCGCTGAAGCCTCAGACGATATGACTGCCAGACGCCCAATCCGTGCCTTCCCTACATCGCCAGACGTCATCCACACGCCTGACAACCAATCACAAACAGCTTAACACGGCGTTGAAATGGTCCTGCCAAAGGGGCGGTTTGAACCTGCTGCCTGCACACTGCCTGTCGTGCTGATCCTTGGTCAGCATCTGTATATTGTTGATCCAAAGATACCTGTCATCAACGTTTGCGTAAATGGGATAATCGCCAAGGATTTCACGATATATCCCAAGACTGTTGCAAATTACAGGCACACCCAATGCCAGCGCCTCTGCCGGAGGCAAGCCAAACCCTTCGGCGTAGCTGGGGAAGAGCCCACCGCGAGACCGCACAAGAAGCGAAGCGATCTGCCTGTCGGACAGGCCGGGCATCTCGAACACATGGCGCCCCATAAGCGGATCCTGATCGAGGCGCGCAAAAACATCCCGGTTCTTCCAACCGCGCGCGCCGCAAATCAGCAACTGGGGCATTTCCTCTTTTGGCAGGGTCGCTGCCATCTCGGCCCAAAGATCCAGCAGAAAGACGTGGTTCTTGCGCGGCTCGATCGTGCCGATCGTGATGAAACAGGGTCTGTTTCCGTCAAACCCGACGGGGAAAGGCGGGTCACTATCGGGCACAGGCACATCCACACCCAGATGCGCGACCATTGTAGCGGGCACAGAGCCAAGCGGTTGCATATGACGGATGACATCGACACGCGTCTGGTCGGAATTGCACAGGATCAGGTCTGCGTGGCGCTGCACGCGTTTCAACATGTTGAAAAAGATTTCCGGGGTCCGCTCTCGCTGATGCTGCGGAAAATCAAGCGGGATGGTATCGTGTATCATCACAACGATCCGGCAGCCGCAGTCGAACCGCAACGCGTGCAGGACCCGATCCGACAGGTTGGCATGGCCGACATTCACATAGACCGTGCCGGCTGGAAGATGCCTTGCCAGCATCTTGCCAAGATGCGTTGGCAATGACCGTGCCATCGCCAGGCGGCGCATATCGGATTCCGCGCTCTGGCGGGCGTGGGTCAGACCACGGCGCAGGCGGGATAGCACATCTGGCTTTCCCCAGGGTTCTTGCCCGGCAAGCCTGTGGCGACACGCCATCAGACCCTGACGATCCAGTAACAGAAAGCCCCATGCTGATCTGACCAAGCCAAAAACAGGCACTGAATCGGCCAGAAACGCATCTAGATAGGCCAGTTCGACCCTGTCGATCCCGGTAGGAAGGCGAGCGGCGCGGCTGACCAGACGAGTCAGGTCAAGCAATCGCGCCGCCGCGTGTTCAGTCACTGCAACGCCCGGCTTGCTGCCTCGCGTGCGAAAGAACCGAGGAACCCTGCACTAGCCAACACCATGTCTCTTTCAAAAATCAGCCCCAGAGCTGTCACTCGGCCGCAAGATCCTGCGAGATGATCTCGCGCAGGTAGCGCGCCAGATCATCCCTCAGATCCGGGCGCGACAGGCCGAAAGACACGGTGGCCTGAAGAAAACCCGCTTTCGAGCCACAATCAAAGCGTTGACCACGGAAGCGATAGCCATAGACTTTGCGGCCTTCTTCAATCTCCTGAGCGATCGCATCAGTCAGCTGGATCTCTCCACCTGCGCCCGTCTTCATCTTGTTCAGATTGTTCAGGATGTGGGGGGTCAGGATATAGCGTCCGATCACGGCCAGGTTGGAAGGTTGCGTTCCGGCAGCGGGTTTTTCGACCATGCCCTTGACCGAAACAACAGTCCCCATGTCCTCTTGGATATCGAGGATCCCGTAAGACGAGGCCCGCTCGGGTGCAACCTCCATCGCGGCGACGATATTGCCGCCGGTTTCATTATAGGCTTCGACCATCTGTTGAAGACAGGGCTTTTCCGCGGCGATCACGTCATCCGGCAGAATCACGGCAAATGGTTCGTCCGCGATCAGCCTACGGGCACACCATACTGCATGACCCAACCCCAGGGCCTTGTGCTGGCGGATGTAGGCAATTGCGCCGCTGTCCATGTTAGTCGTCTTGAGGATGTCCAGAAGTTCGGTCTTGCCCTTTTTGCGCAGTTCCGACTCGAGTTGCGGCGCGTGGTCGAAATAATCCTCAAGCGCGCCTTTTCCCCGCGACGTCACAAAAATGAATTCCTTGATACCAGCCGCGCGCGCTTCGTCGATCGCGTATTGGATCAACGGCCGGTCAACCAGCGTCATGATCTCCTTCGGCACAGATTTCGTCGCAGGCAGGAAACGGGTTCCCAGGCCAGCAACAGGAAAAATGGCTTTTGTGAGTTTCTTCCGCATTCCTCGTATCCTTGAAAAACAACCGCAACAGGCGGTGCATATATTCTACTCTCATTATCACCCTTTTGGATAGAGAGGCACATCAAAAGGTGAAGAAACAGCTGTTTTTCATCGATCTTGCCACAGATTGGCGGCCTGTGCCTCAGAACCGGACAGCACCGATGCGTTCGACCTCTCTTGCGACGCGTGTCTTCAGGCGTCCAACACGGAAAAGGGGATCGCGCCTATCGCTGCGCCCGAACACTCCGCCAGTTTGTTCCCAGTATCCGGCGGGATCGAACCTGACCCTGTGATAAAGCGCGGTGCGCGACAGCACGAAAAGTGAGACAGTATGCCCCTTTTCGGCCAATTGCCTTGCCTGATTGCGCAGGGCGCGCATCTGGCTCGGATATCCTTGAACGATGCAGTGACCAGAAGAAAAAAGGCTCTGAAACGGCAGAAAATCGGCTTGAGGGTCCGGCATCGACATCGGTGCCGTCAGGTTACGCATGCGACCTTCTGCAAGACCTTCTGACCATCCCTGCAGCAAGCGGCGAAGGTCGCGGGGTTCTTGCTGTCCTGCAATCATCTGCGACAGAAGGCGCTTGCGTTGTTCGGCAAAGGCTGCGCCAAGCGTCGCTTCTTGGAGCAGCGGCGGGCAGTGTTTTCTGAGAAAAACAATGGTCGAGGCTGCAATCTGGCGCAGATCCCGCACCGTTCTGTCCTCGCGGCGTCGGGGGCTTGCCGCATATCCGTGATGGACCTGCGCCAAGGGCACGATCGCGGTTGAGTATCCAAGCGCGGCCAGACGCATATTCACATCAGTTTCGTCCAGATAGAAATGGAACGCGGGATCGAAGCCACCCATCCGCGCCAGAACTTCGCGCCGTACGGCCATATTGGTGCCTTCGGTTTTCACAGCCCATCCGGGCGGCGGCGTCAAGACCGTGGGATTCCGCTGGTTCAGTGTCACATCCTGGGCGGTTCCGGTCTGATCTACGATGCGCCCCCGCCATTGAAAGGAAATCCCGTTTCGTCCCAGCACATAGCCGCCTGCGGCAGCCACATCAGTATCGACAAAGGGCAAAACCAAATGATCCAGCCACCTTGGTTCAGGAACGGCATCATCATCAATAAAGGCCACGATCTGGCCTGCGGCCTGCGCGATACCGCGATTACGAGCTGCCGCGATATTTGGCTCATCAAACGCGACCGATTTAATGGATCCGGAAAATGGCAAATCGCTCGCGGCCTGCAGACCGGATTGATCGGCGACCACGATAACCTCGTAAGTCGGATAGGTCAGGCGCGCTACAGCAGCCAGGCACAGCGACAAAGCAGCCGGCCTTTGCCGACTGACGATGACGATGCTGACCTGGGGCTTTGTCATTCCATGCCCATTTCCACCATCATGGTTTCAAGACGCGCCACATCCTCAAGGTTGTTCAACTCCCAGAACTGACGCCCGCGCGCCTCGACCTCGACGCACAGGATTCTGCGACCGTTTTCCAGGAACCTGAGCTGTTCAAGCCCTTCAAGGGTTTCCAGCGGACCAATCGGCCAGCCCGTGTAATCAGCAAGTGCCGCCGGCCTGTAGGCGTAGACTCCGACATGGTGGAAAACGGGTGTGCCCTCGTCCTGCGCATATTGGCGCGAGGTGAAAGGGATAACCTCTTTCGAGAAATACAATGCGTGCCTGTTCTGGCTGAAAACGGCTGTCGTTCCACCAACCCGACCGTTTCTTCGGTCCTCGAGGAACCCGTTCAGCGCGCGACCGTCGCAGCGCAGAACCGGTGTGGCCACCTGCGCCGCCGGATCGCCATCCAGACCTGCAATCAGGTCTTCCACGAACCAGGGCGGCGTCAGCGGGGCATCGCCTTGCAGGTTCACAACCATGTCGAACCCAAGGCCCAGCGCCGCATGCGCCTCGGCGCAGCGTTCGGTGCCGTTCTGGCAATCGCTTGAGGTCATCACGACCTCTGCACCAAAGGCTTCTGCTGTTGCGCGGATACGGTCATCGTCCGTGGCTACAACGACCCTGTCCGCCCCGCGCACCTGCATGGCGGCACGCCATGAACGTTCAATCAGGGTCTGTTTCTGCCCGTTTGCGCCGGTCAGTGCGACCAGTGGCTTGCCAGGATAACGTGAAGAAGCATATCGGGCGGGAATGACGATGAGGACTGTCATCAGGGT
>JAJLKH010000087.1:0-13641 GCA_033839205.1 Rhodobacterales bacterium
TTCCCGGCCATCGTGGCGGCGCTGACCCTGATCGTGGGGTTCAAGCACTTCAACGAGGGTGCCCAAACCATGATCGAGGACTATGTCCACGGCACGACACAGAAAATCGTGATCATCGCGGTGACCTGCCTGAGCTATGGCGCGGCCGCCACCGGGTTGTTCGCCATCGCGAAGATCGCGCTTTAACTTTCGGAGACTGTTGCAATGGCAGCTTATCAATACGAGACCCATGATTATGACGTCGTGGTGGTCGGGGCCGGCGGCGCCGGCCTGCGCGCGACGCTGGGCATGGCCGAACAGGGCCTGCGCACGGCCTGCGTGACCAAGGTTTTCCCGACACGCTCGCATACCGTTGCGGCACAGGGCGGCATCGCCGCCTCGCTGTCGAACATGGGGCCCGATCACTGGCAGTGGCACATGTATGACACCGTGAAGGGGTCGGACTGGCTGGGTGACACCGATGCCATGGAATACCTTGCGCGTGAGGCGCCCAAGGCGGTCTATGAGCTGGAACATTACGGCGTGCCGTTTTCGCGCACCGAAGAGGGCAAGATCTATCAGCGCCCCTTTGGCGGCCACACGACCGAATTCGGTGAAGGCCCGCCGGTGCAGCGCACCTGCGCCGCCGCCGACCGGACCGGCCACGCGATCCTGCACACGCTTTATGGCCAGAGCCTGAAGCAGAAGGCAGAATTCTATATCGAATATTTCGCCATCGACCTGATCATGTCCGAGGACGGCGTGTGTCAGGGTGTCGTCTGCTGGAAGCTGGACGATGGCACGATGCATGTGTTCAACGCCAAGATGGTGGTGCTGGCGACGGGCGGCTATGGCCGCGCCTATTTCAGCGCGACAAGTGCGCATACCTGCACCGGCGACGGCAACGGGATGGTCGCGCGGCAGGGTCTGCCGCTGCAGGACATGGAATTCGTGCAGTTCCATCCCACCGGCATCTATGGCGCGGGCTGCCTGATCACCGAGGGCGCGCGCGGCGAGGGCGGATACCTGACCAACTCGGAAGGCGAGCGGTTCATGGAACGCTATGCGCCGACCTACAAGGACCTGGCCAGCCGTGACGTGGTCAGCCGCTGCATGACGATGGAGATCCGCGAAGGCCGGGGCGTCGGCCCGGATGGCGACCATATCCATCTGCACCTGAACCACCTGCCGCCCGAGGCGCTGCATCTGCGCCTGCCCGGTATCTCGGAAAGCGCGCGCATCTTCGCGGGCGTGGACGTGACCAAGGAACCGATCCCGGTTCTGCCGACCGTGCATTACAACATGGGCGGCATTCCCACCAACTACTGGGGCGAGGTGCTGAACCCGACCGCCGATGATCCCGACCGGATCGTGCCGGGCCTGATGGCCGTGGGCGAGGCGGGCTGCGCGTCCGTGCACGGGGCGAACCGGCTGGGGTCGAACTCGCTGATCGACCTTGTGGTCTTTGGCCGCGCCGCCGCGATCAAGGCGGGGCAGGTCGTGACCGCCGGTGCGCCGAACCCCAAGGTCAACAAGGCTTCTGTCGATTTCGCCTTCGACCGTTTCGACGGGCTGCGCCACGCCAATGGCAACGTCGGCACCGCCGAGTTGCGCCTTGAGATGCAGAAGACCATGCAGGCGGATGCGGCGGTGTTCCGCACCGACAAGACGCTGGCCGAAGGTGTCACCAAGATGACCGCCGTGGCGGGCAAGATGGATGACATCAAGGTCACCGACCGCAGCCTGATCTGGAACAGCGACCTGATGGAGACGCTGGAACTGACCAACCTGATGCCCAACGCGCTGGCCACCATCGTCAGTGCCGAGGCGCGCAAGGAATCGCGCGGCGCCCATGCCCACGAGGATTATCCCGACCGGGACGATGCCAACTGGCGCAAGCACACCATCGCGCGGGTCGATGGCAGCAAGGTCGACCTCAGCTATCGCCGGGTCGTGACCGAGCCCCTGACCAAGGAAGCGGAAGGCGGCATCGACCTGAAGAAGATCGCGCCCAAGGCGCGGGTCTATTGATCGCTGCGCGCGGCATGGGCGCCCTGCGGGGGCTGTCGCTGGCGGTGCTTTGCGCCGCCACGCTGGCCGCTTGCACGCCTGCCGACCAGGACCGGCTGACCCGCGACGCCGCGCGCGCTGCGATCACCAATGTCCTGGTGCAGCGCTTCCCAGGCGTGCCGGTCCAGCCGGCGGTGGATTGCATCGTCGACAATGCCAGCAGCCGCGAATTGCTGGCGCTGGCCGCCGACAGCATTACCGGGCCCACGGCCAATACCGTGGAGCTTGTGACGAATATCGTGTCCCGGCCGGGCACGCTCAATTGCCTGCTGGCCAATGGCCTGCCAGCCCTTCTGTGACGGGAGAGACATCATGGTGCAACTGACACTGCCGAAGAACAGCCGGATGCGGACCGGCAAGACATGGCCCAAGCCCGAAGGCGCCAAGAACCTGCGGACGTTCAAGATCTACCGCTGGAACCCCGATGACGGGGAAAACCCGCGGGTCGATACCTATTTCGTCGATCTGGACACCTGCGGGCCGATGATCCTGGACGCGCTGATCAAGATCAAGTCCGAGATCGACCCCACTCTGACCTTCCGCCGGTCCTGCCGTGAAGGCATCTGCGGGTCCTGCGCGATGAACATCGACGGGATCAACACGCTGGCCTGTCTGCATGGCATGGATGACGTGAAGGGCGATGTGAAGATCTATCCGCTGCCGCATATGCCTGTGATCAAGGACCTGATCCCGGATCTGACGCATTTCTATGCGCAGCATGCCTCGATCATGCCCTGGCTTGAAACCAAGACCAACCGCCCCGCCAAGGAATGGCGCCAGTCGGTCGAGGATCGCGAAAAGCTGGACGGGCTTTATGAATGCGTGATGTGCGCCTGCTGCTCGACCTCCTGCCCCAGCTACTGGTGGAATGGCGATCGCTACCTGGGACCTGCCGCCTTGCTGCACGCCTATCGCTGGATCATCGACAGCCGCGACGAGGCGACGGGCGAGCGTCTGGACGAGCTGGAAGATCCGTTCAAGCTGTATCGCTGCCACACGATCATGAACTGCGCCAAGACCTGCCCCAAGGGCCTGAACCCGGCGAAAGCGATTGCCGAGATCAAGAAGATGATGGTCGAGCGGACCGTGTGATGCGGGTCGGGCAGGGGGGCTGTCTGCCCCCCGTCCCTGCGGGACTCCCCCCGAGGATATTTTCGGCAAGAAGAAGGGGCGGGCCGGTGGCCTGCCTTTTTCGTTCAGGAGGCTGAGACAGCATGTTGATCCCCATCGGGCTGATCATCGCCTTCGTGCTGGTTGCGATCTTTGCGCGGCGCGGGATGCGATCCTGCCGCTGGCGGATGGACCGGGCGCGGGACAAGGGGGGCCTGTCCTATTTCCGCTGCGCCGCCTGTGGCGCGGAGGTACTTGTGCCGGCGGGCAAGACACCGCAGGATTGCCTGAACCCGCGCAAATCCTGAGGGGATGGAGCAAGATGCAAGAGCCAGCCGATGCCGCCGCGCGCCGCGCCGTTCACCCGGTGATCTGTTACCCGGTCGATACCTTGCCGGTGCCGGACATGGCGCGATACGCGGGGTTCCGGGCGGCCGCGGTCAAGACCGGCGAGGTGATCGTGCCGCCGCGCGAGGCGGGGACATTCAAGGTGCCCGCGGGCGGATTTTTCCGCATCTCGTCAATCCAGGGTCCGCAGGTGGGCGATCTGAACCTGTGGAACCCCGACGATCTGTCCGAAAGGTTCTACAGCGGCAAGACGCGCGCGCTGCATGGCACCCATGTGACCACGGGGCAACGGTTGTGGTCGTCCTTTCCGATGTTGCGCCCGATGGCCACGATCGTCGCGGATACGCTGGGCTGGTATGGCAAGGATGATTTCGGCGGATCGGTGCATGACGTGATCGGCACACGCTGCGATCCCTATACGCATAACCTGTTGTCAGGCGGGCAATATCACCATTGCTGCCATTCCAACCTGACCCGCGCGCTGGCGGATGCCACCGGCATGTCGCTGCACCAGGCCGAGGCCCATGTGCATGATGTGCTGAACGTCTTCATGTGCACCGGGTTCACCCGCGACACAGGGCAGTATTTCATGAAGGCGAGCCCCGTGCGGCCCGGCGATTACCTTGAGTTCTTTGCCGAGATCCCGCTTCTGGGGGCGCTGTCGGCCTGCCCCGGCGGGGATTGTTCGGCCGAGCATTCATCGGACCAGGCGGCGTGCCATCCGCTGCTGGTCGAGGTGTTTCAGACGCCCGCCGCGAGCCTTGGCGACTGGACCAGTCCGGCGCCCAACGGCTACGATCGCCGTCACGGGCGATAGGTCAGCTGCCCGGGAAAGCCGCGTCGAGGGCGATTTCGACCATGTCGCCAAAGCTGCTTTGCCGCTGATCGGCGGGCAGGGCGGCGCCCGTCAGCAGGTGATCGGACACGGTCAGCACCGCCAGCGCGCGCACCCCGTGGCGCAGGGCGAGGTTGTAAAGCTCGGCTGCTTCCATCTCGACCCCCAGGATGCCGTGGCGGGTCATGATGTCGTTCAGGTCGGGGCGTTCGTCATAAAAGACATCCGATGAATAGATGCCGCCCACATGGGTGGGCACGCCGCGCGCCTCTGCGGCGGTGACGGCTGCGCGCAAGAGCGACCAATCGGCGTGGGGGGCGAAGTTCAAGTCGCGGAAGATGCCGGATGACGGGGTCGAAAGGGTCGTGGCCGCCATGGCGATGATCACGTCACGGATGCCCACATGATCCTGCATCGCCCCGCAGGACCCGATACGGATCAGCGTCTTTGCGCCGTAATCGCGGATCAGTTCATTGGCATAGATCGACAGCGACGCCATGCCCATGCCCGAACCGTGGATCGTCACACGGTTGCCGCGCCAATGCCCGGTATAGCCCAGCATGCCGCGCACCTGGTTGATGCAAACGGGATCGGTGAGAAATGTCTCGGCCGCCCATTTCGCGCGCAGGGGATCGCCTGGCATCAGGACGGTTTCAGCGATGTCGCCGGGTGCGGCGCCGATATGGATGGTCATGTCTGGTCCTTGGGGTCAGCGGCTGTACTTGATGAAAGGGGTCACATGTGCAATGCGGTCATAAAGCTGCCGGGCTGTTGCGTTGAATTCCTGCGTCATCCAGTAGACGGCAGGGGTGCCGCGGCGGTCGGCCTCGGCATAGACGGCCTCGATCAGGGCGCGGCCGATGCCTTGCCCACGCACATCCGGGTCGGCGTAGAGATCCTGCAGATAGCAGACATCTTCGATCCGCCAGTTATGCGCGTGCCAGATCGCATGGACCAGCCCCACCGCGCGGCCGTCCAGATCGGCGATGAAGCAGCAGCGTTCGGGATGGGCCGGGTCCAGCTGGCGGGCGAAGGTGGTCTGGAAGATCGCATCGGGCAGGGTGGTCTCGTAGAAGGCCAGGTATGCGGTCCAGAGGCGGCGCCATGCGGGTTCGTCGGCGGCGGTCAAAGGGCGGATGGTCAGCGGCATGGGGGTGATCCTGCGGTGGTGTCGCGGCCATGATGGGGACTGGCGCGGCCGAGTGCAAGCGCGGCCCGCCGGTCGCCAGAAAGGGGCGCGCATGAGAAAAGGGGGGCGGATGCCCCCCTTTCGGATACCTGCCTTGCAGGGTGCTATTCCGCGGCGACGGCCTTGGGATCGGCCAGGGTCACGATATCCATCATGATCGTGTTCAGTTCGAAATCCTTGGGCGTGTAGACACGGGCCACACCCATTTCCAACAGGCGTTTCGCGTCATCCTCGGGGATGATGCCGCCCACGACCACGGGGATATGGCCAAGGCCAGCGGCGCGCAGACGCTCCATCAGGTCGGCCATCAAGGGCATGTGAGAGCCGGACAGGATCGACAGGCCGATGACATGGGCCTGCCCTTCGCGGGCGGATGTCACGATTTCCTCAGGCGTCAGGCGGATGCCTTCGTAATCGATGTCCATCCCGCAGTCGCGGGCGCGGAAGGCGATCTGCTCGGCCCCGTTGGAATGGCCGTCCAGACCCGGCTTGCCCACCAGAAAGCGCAGGCGGCGCCCCAGCTTGTCAGAGACGGCGTTGACCGCATCGCGGATGTCATCCAGCCCTTCGGTCTTGTTGCTGACGGACCGCGACACGCCCGTGGGGCCACGGTATTCGCCGAAGACCGCCCGCATCTGGGCAGCCCATTCGCCGGTGGTCACGCCGGCCTTGGCGGCGCGGATCGAGGGTTCCATGATGTTGCGGCCTTCCGAGGCTGCGGCGCGCAGATCGGCCAGTGCCTCGGCCACGGCTGCCGCGTCGCGGGTGCTGCGCCAGGTGTTCAGGCGGCCGACCTGTTCGGCCTCGACCGCCGGATCGACAGTCATGATGCCACCATCGCCGGTCATCAGGGGCGAGGGTTCGCCCTGTTGCCATTTGTTGACGCCGACCACGATCGTCTCGTTGCGTTCGATCCGGTTCAGGCGTTCGGCATTGCTGTCGACCAGCCGCGATTTCATGTAGTCGATCGCGCTGATCGCGCCGCCCATGCTGTCGAGGTTGGCCAGTTCCGCACGCGCGCCTTCTTTCAGCGCCTCGACCTTGCGGTCGACGGCGGGGTTGCCATCGAAGAGGTCATCGTATTCCAGCAGATCCGTCTCATAGGCCATGATCTGCTGCATGCGCAGCGACCATTGCTGATCCCAGGGGCGGGGCAGGCCAAGCGCCTCGTTCCATGCGGGCAATTGCACGGCGCGGGCGCGGGCCTTTTTCGACAGGGTCACGGCCAGCATCTCGATCAGGATGCGGTAGACGTTGTTTTCGGGCTGCTGTTCGGTCAGGCCAAGGCTGTTGACCTGCACGCCGTAACGGAAGCGGCGGAATTTCGGATCGGTCACGCCATAGCGCGTCTCGCAGATTTCATCCCACAGATCGACGAAGGCGCGCATCTTGCACATCTCGGTAATGAAACGGATGCCCGCGTTCACGAAGAACGAGATACGGCCCACCAGCTGCGGGAAATCCGCCTCGGGGACCTTGCCTTTCAGATCGTCCAGCACGGCAGTGGCGGTGGCCAGCGCAAAGGCCAGTTCCTGTTCCGGTGTCGCGCCCGCCTCTTGCAGGTGATAGGAACACACGTTCATCGGGTTCCATTTCGGCACATTGGTATAGCAATAGGCCGCGACATCGGTGATCAGGTGCAAGGATGGCTTGGGCGGCAGGATATAGGTGCCCCGGCTGAGGTATTCCTTGATGATGTCGTTCTGCACCGTGCCTTGCAGTTTGCTGATATCGGCGCCCTGCTCCTCGGCCACCGCGATATAGAGGGCCAGCAGCCAGGGTGCCGTGGCGTTGATCGTCATCGAGGTGTTCATCTGCTCCAGCGGGATCGCATCGAACAGCGTGCGCATGTCGCCCAGATGGCAGATCGGCACGCCGACCTTGCCGACTTCGCCTTTGGCCAGGATGTGATCGCTGTCATAACCGGTCTGCGTGGGCAGATCGAAGGCCACCGACAGGCCCGTCTGCCCCTTGGCCAGGTTGGACCGATAGAGCGCGTTCGAGGCCTTGGCCGTGGAATGGCCGGCATAGGTGCGGAAGAGCCAGGGCTTGTCTTTTTGCGTCTCGGTCATGGGGCCTCGCGGGTCATCGTGTGAATCAGTGTCGGCAATTTTATTGCGTTCCCGTGTTGATACTTGGAATTTTATGGCGCTGTCAATTCGCTGCGTTGCGGCATGGGCTGTCGCTGCGCGGGCCACCGCATTTGATTTACCTCTGACGGGATTCGCGCCATTGTCGACGCATGGGTGCAACGGTTGAAATGCCTGTCTGGCTGCTGGTCCTGATCCTGCTTTTCGCGGGCGTGACCTTTGCATCGCATTTCCTGTTTCCTTCCGTGCGCTGGTTTTTCCGCAAGCGCGCCGAGCGTGTGATCGCAGAATTGAACAAGCGGTTGGAGCGGCCGATCCAGCCGTTCAAGCTGGCGCGGCGCTATGACATGATCCAGCGGCTGATCTATGATCCCGAGGTGCTGCGCGCGGTATCTGCCCATGCGGCCAGCGAAGGCGTGCCCGAAAGCGTGGCCTTCGAACAGGCGCGGCGCTATGCGCGCGAAATCGTGCCATCCTTCAGCGCCAGTGCCTATTTCGGGGTGGCGACGCGGCTGGCGCGGATGATCAGCACATCGCTTTACCGGGTGCGTCTGGGCCATTACGCGGGCGATGCGCTGGCGCAGGTAGACCGGGATGCGACCGTGGTCTTCGTGATCAACCATCGCAGCAACATGGACTATGTGCTGGTGACCTATCTGGCCGCCGAACGATCCGCCCTGTCCTACGCGGTGGGGGAATGGGGGCGCGTCTGGCCGCTGAGCGCGCTGATCCGGGCGATGGGGGCCTATTTCATACGGCGCAAGCG
The DNA here is from genome assembly GCA_033839205.1 of Rhodobacterales bacterium. Lineage (GTDB taxonomy): Bacteria > Pseudomonadota > Alphaproteobacteria > Rhodobacterales > Rhodobacteraceae > Seohaeicola. The sequence goes on from JAJLKH010000087.1 coordinate 8,388, forward strand.
GTTCGGGCCTTTGTACAAGGCCGTTCTGGCGCGCTACGTCCAACTTGCCACCGAGGCGGGCGTGACCCAGGCGGTGTTCCCCGAGGGCGGGCTTAGCCTGACGGGTGCGATTGCGCCGCCCAAGCGCGGCATCCTCAAGTATATCGTCGAGGGGCGCGATCCCGACGGGCGGGACGTGGTGTTCGTGCCGGTGGCGGTCAATTACGACCGGGTGCTGGAGGACCGGGTGCTGGTGGCCGCCCATGCCGCGGGCGAGCGGCGGTTCACCGCGCGGCTGGGAACGGTGCTGGCCTTCGTGGGAAAGATGCTGCGCCTGCGCCTGAAGGGGCAGTTCCACCGCTTCGGCTATGCCTCTGTCAGCTTTGGCGAGCCCTTGTCCCTCAAGGCGTTCGGATCCGATGTGCCGGCGCTGGCGGATGAATTGATGGCGCGCATCGCCTCCGAAGTGCCGGTGCTGCCCGTGCCGCTGGTGGCGACCGCGGTGTTGCAGGCCGACGAACCCATGAACCGGGCGGAACTGGATCGCGCGGTGCGGGCGCTGCTGGATGACCTGCCCGAGGCGCATCTGCACATGCCGCGTCAGGATGTGGGATACATGATCGAGGTGGGTCTGCGCATGCTGACGCAGCGCCACCTTGTGGATGATGCGGGCGGCTTCATCGTGATCGAACCCGAGGAGCGCCCCCTGCTGGAATTCTACGCAGCCTCCATCGCGCATCTCTTTCGCGGTCGCAGCACGTGACTGCCTGCAATGCTGCGACTGCGGGGTTATAAAATTTCAAAATAAGCACAATTGGTGTTGCATTGTTGCGCGGCCAACTTTATCCCGAAGATCAGCACCGCGATTCTGCATCGCGGCATGACGACAACGCCCAAGGAACAGTGACCAGCACGGAGGTTGAGATGGCATTGGATACGCATACCGGGATCGCGCCCTATGACGCACCTGAAAAGGACCTCTACGAGATTGGCGAAATGCCCCCCATCGGCTACGTGCCCAAGAAGATGTATGCTTGGGCGATCCGTCGCGACCGGCATGGCGAGCCGGAAAAAAGCTTCCAGGTCGAGGTGGTCGATACATGGGAGATCGACAGCAACGAGGTTCTGGTTCTCGTGATGGCGGCCGGCGTCAACTACAACGGCGTCTGGGCCGGCCTGGGCCAGCCCATCAGCCCCTTCGACGGTCACAAGCAGCCCTATCACATCGCGGGTTCGGATGCCTCGGGCATCGTGTGGAAAGTCGGGTCCGCCGTGAAGACCTGGAAGGTCGGTGACGAGGTCGTGGTGCATTGCAACCAGGACGACGGCAATGACGAGGAATGCAACGGCGGCGATCCGATGATGTCGCCGACCCAGCGGATCTGGGGCTATGAGACGCCGGACGGGGCCTTTGCACAGTTCACCCGCGTGCAGGCCCAGCAGCTGATGCCGCGCCCCAAGCACCTGACATGGGAAGAAAGCGCCTGCTACACGCTGACACTGGCCACCGCCTACCGGATGCTGTTCGGCCATGCCCCGCACGAGTTGAAGCCCGGCCAGAACGTGCTGGTCTGGGGCGCGTCGGGCGGTCTGGGCTCCTACGCGATCCAGCTGGCGAACACCGCGGGCGCCAATGCGATCGGCGTGATCTCGGAAGAGGACAAGCGCGAATTCGTCATGTCGATGGGGGCCAAGGGCGTCATCAACCGCAAGGATTTCAACTGCTGGGGCCAGATGCCCACGGTGAACACGCCCGAATATAACGAGTGGCTGAAAGAAGCGCGCAAGTTCGGCAAGGCGATCTGGGACATCACCGGCAAGGGTGTGAACGTCGACATGGTGTTCGAACACCCCGGCGAGGCGACATTCCCGGTCTCGACCCTGATCTGCAAGAAAGGCGGCATGGTCGTGATCTGCGCCGGCACCACCGGGTTCAATTGCACCTTCGACGTGCGCTACATGTGGATGCACCAGAAGCGCCTGCAGGGCAGCCACTTCGCGCATCTGAAACAGGCAAGTGCCGCCAACAAGCTGATGATCGAGCGGCGTCTTGATCCCTGCATGTCCGAGGTCTTCCCCTGGGCCGAGATCCCGCATGCCCATACCAAGATGCTGCGCAACCAGCACAAGCCGGGCAACATGGCGGTTCTGGTGCAGGCACCGCGTACCGGCCTGCGCACGGTCGAGGATGTGATCGAGGCCGGGCGCAACTGAACCTGACAGTTGCCAGCACAGATTGACAGTGAAACCCGCGAATCGGTTAACCGTTCGCGGGTTTCTTCGTTACTTTCTCTGAAATCCATTGATTTCAAGCGGTTAGTGCTGCCCACCCCGCCATTTCGGGGGGGATCGAATTCGTGGGTTTGGGGCGTGCGGGGCATGTGGCTATACTCGGGCACGGTCGATGGACCGCCTCATCCCGCGAGCATCCTGGTCGCGTTAATCAATCCTTAACCAGTTCGGGGCAAGGTCACCATGAAGAACGAATGGCTTCTGGACGTTATCTCGGACCTCAATTCCTTTGCGGTGTCTAATGGCATGACACTTCTGGCGCGGCAACTGGACCTGACCCGCGAAATCGCCCTGATCGAGATGACATCCAATCGCATGGAGGCGCCAATGGGGTCGCGGATGGATGAAAAACGGGCTGGAGCGGATACTTGAAAAGGTCGAAGGCGCCGTGGCGCCGGATGACATGCAGCATGCGATCGAGGCGCTGAGGGATAATTTCGCCGTTCGCCACATGGTCTATCACTGGGTCAGCGCCGCCGGTGAGCAGTATGGTTGCGGCACCTATTCCGCCGATTGGGTCGCGCGCTATCTGGAACGCGATTACCTGCGGATCGACCCCGTGGTGCAGGGCTGCCTGCAGCATTTCCAACCCGTCGACTGGAAGCGGCTGGACTGGTCCGGCAAGGCGCAGCGCGCCTTTCAGGCCGATGCCATCGCACATGGGGTGGGGCATCAGGGGTTTTCCGTGCCGATCCGGGGCCCCAACGGGCAGTTTGCCCTGTTCACGGTCAGCCATGATGCCGATGACGCCACCTGGGCCGCCTTCGAGCAGCGCAACAGCCGCGACCTGATCCTGATCGCGCATTATTTCAACAGCAAGGCGCTGGAGTTTCAGCCGGGGCGCACGCCTGCGCCCGCGCAGGCCCTGTCCCCGCGCGAGGTCGATGCCATGACCCTTCTGGCCATGGGCTATAGCCGCGCGCAGGTGGCCAATTCGCTGTCCATCTCGGAACACACATTGCGCGCCTATATCGAAAGCGCGCGGCTGAAACTGGGTGCGCTGAACACCACCCATGCCGTCGCGCGGGCGATCAGCCGGGGCCTGATCGTCGCCTGACCGTTTGCCCGGCGCCCACCCGGCAGCGCGCGCCGGTCGCAGCGCATGTTAACCATTTCTGCCTAAGCCTGACCGCGCATTTTGCGGAAAGGATCGGGCATGCTGCGCTACATGACAAACGACGATCTCGCGCGGCGACCCGGGTTGCGCGACGCGATGTTTCGCGACCGGGCGGCCCAATTCTCGGACCGGCTTGGCTGGGCGGTCGCGGTGGATGCCGCCGGGCTTGAGCGCGATCAGTATGACGCGCTGGACCCGCTTTATGTTCTCTGGGATGCGGGGTGCGACCGGCACGGCGGCTCGATGCGCTTTCTGCCGACGACCGGGCGCTGCATGGTCAATGAACATTTTGCCCATCTCAACGGCGGTGCCCCGGTCAGCAGCCCGGCGATCTGGGAATGCACGCGGTTTTGCGTGGCGCCGGGGGCAGGGCCCCATGTGGCCGCCGCCCTGATGCTGGCGGGGGGCGAATTGCTGGAACGGCAGGGGCTGCGCCACCTGCTGGGCGTGTTCGATGCCAATATGGAACGGATCTATCGCCGCATCGGCGCCTCTCCGCAGGTGCTGGGCAGTGCGGGCGACGGGCGGGACCGGATCAGCCTGGGCCTGTGGTCTTTGACGGGCCAGGCGCGCGCGCGGGTGGCGCGGCGGGCAGGGATTTCTCCGGCCCTGTCGCAACTGTGGTACAGGCGCGCGTTCGGCGCGGGATCCACTTGCCTGCGACCTGCGTGACCGCGGCCTCTGGCCCTTGGTGATGTCGCGCTGTAGGGTCCCGCCATGACCCTGCCCGCCATCACATTTTCCGAAGATCAGGCCGAAGCCTGGGATCGCATCGCGGGCGCATTGCGCGGCGTGGGCGTGGATCTGGACGACGGGATCCTGACGCCCCCGGTCGAAGGGGCCACGCGCGTCATGGCCGTTCTGGGCAAGGCGGGATCGGGCAAGACGCTGCTGCTGGCGCAGCTGACGCAAGCGCTGGAGTCCGCAGGGGTCGAACTGGTGTCAGGCGATTACGAAGGCAAGCGCCGCAAGGACCGGCGCACCCTGGCGATCCTTGCCCCCACGAACAAGGCGGCATCGGTGCTGCGCGGCCGGGGCGTGCCCGCGACCACGATCCACCGGATCCTTTATACCCCCGTCTATGACCCGGAATATGAACGCGTCGCCGAATGGCTGGCCGGCACCGGGGACCGCCCCGAGATCGAAGGCCTGACCGATGTGGCGCTGGAGCGCGCGCATGCCTTCTACCAGATCCACAAGTCGATCCCCGGCGCGCTGGCCGCCGCCGGGTTGCGCGGCTCTGATTTCATCACCGGCTGGAAGCGGCGCGAAGAACCGCTGGATATCGGCTTTGTGGACGAATCCTCCATGCTGGACGAACGCCAGTTCACCGACCTCAAGGATATCTTTCCCACGCTCGTGCTGTTCGGCGATCCGGCACAGCTGGCCCCGATCAACCAGCAGGGCGGCATGGTCTTCGACAGCCTGCCCGCACCCGCGAAGCTGACGCTGAACCGCATTCACCGGCAAGAGGCCGACAGCCCGATCCTGGATCTCGCCCATGCGCTGGCCGATCCCGACCTGACCTTCGAAGGGTTCGAACGGATGGTCGAACAGGCTGCCGCGCGCGACGATCGCGTGGTCTGGGGCCAGCGGGTCGAGGTTGACCTGATGGCGCGCAGCCCGGTTCTGGTCTGGCGCAATGCCACGCGCATCCGCCTGATCCATGCCTTTCGCGCGGTCCATGGCGCGCCCGAGGATCAGCTGCTGGAAGGCGAGCCGCTGATCTGCGACGGGCTGGAACTGCCGCTCAAGCACCGCAAGAAGCGGCTGGACCTCGAGGCGCGCGGCCTGATCAAGGGCGCGCAGGTGATCTATCTTGGGGCAGGGCGCAAACCGGGCTTCTCGCGCCTGCATGTCATCGGG
>JAJLKH010000088.1:0-12746 GCA_033839205.1 Rhodobacterales bacterium
GCGGCCATGGCCGAGGCCAAAGGCTGCGGCCCGGACTGTTGCGCCATCGCATCCGAGGTGATTAGCAGGCCCGCAAGCGCGGCCGTCAGGATCGCTTTTCGCAACATCTCTTGCTTTTTCCAGAGGGACAAAGGATAGACAGCGCCAGACTATCCCCTCGAGTCTCGGGCTTCAATTCACGTTGGTGACAGGACCGACCCCGGGGGCCATCCACAGGCGGCAGGCAGCCGCCAAGCAGCGAAAAGGAGCGTGTCATGTTCAAAGGGTCCATTCCCGCCCTCATCACGCCGTTCAAGAACGGCGCGCTGGATATCGAGACGCTTAAGAAACTTGTCGACTGGCATGTGGAGGAAGGGTCGCACGGCCTTGTCCCTGTCGGCACCACGGGTGAAAGCCCCACGCTGACCCACCGCGAGCATGAGATCGTGATCGAGGAAGTGGTCAAGGCCGCAGCAGGGCGTATCCCCGTGATCGCGGGCGCCGGGTCGAACAACACCGCTGAAGGGATCCGGCTGATCCAGCACGCCGAGGCCGTGGGCGCCGATGCGGCGCTGGTGGTGACCCCCTATTACAACAAGCCGACACAGGCGGGCCTGATCGCGCATTTCAAGGCGGTGCATGATTGCTGCAACCTGCCGATCATCATCTACAACATCCCCGGCCGTTCGGTCGTGGACATGTCCCCCGCCACCATGGGCGAGCTGGCGAAGCTGCCGCGCATCGTGGGCGTCAAGGACGCGACCGGCGACCTGAGCCGCGTGCCCAAGCAGCGCATGACCTGTGGCGCGGATTTCATCCAGTTGTCGGGTGAGGACGCGACGGCGCTTGGTTTCAATGCGCATGGCGGTGTCGGCTGCATCTCGGTCACGGCGAATGTGGCGCCCAAGCTTTGCGCCGAGTTCCAGACCGCCACCCTCAAGGGTGACTATGCAACGGCCCTGACCCTGCTGGACCGCCTGATGCCCCTGCACGAGGCGATCTTTGCCGAACCGGGTGTCGCGGGCGCGAAATACGGCATGTCTCGCCTTGGCCTTTGCAGCGACGAAGTGCGCTTGCCGCTGGTCGGGCTGACGGATGCGGTCAAGGCGCGCATGGATGACGCGATGCGGCACGCTGGCCTGATCAACTGAGAACATATGATCGTCTGAATAACCCCGGTCGCACGGCCGGGGTTTTTTTCTGCCATATTGACATAAAAATGATATACAAAACATATCGTTTCAAAATTGGTTCAATATGGCAAAGAAATCAAAAAAGTCCTTGGGCAAAACCGTGAAAATGGAAGAGGTGCCGCAGCGCGCGGTCAAGATTCCGGTCGCCTTGCGGTTCAACGCGGATCTGTTGGCAAAAATCGACAAGGTCGCGCTGCGACGGGGCATGTCTCGCAACGCGTTGATTTCCTACTGGTGTTCCCGAGCGGTCGAGGCCGAATAGCCGCCAGGCATGAAAAGGGCGGGATGACCCCGCCCTGCCTTTGACCGTCTGTCAGATGCCGCAGTCCACGATCGCCTTGGCGAGGATCGGCACGGTGGTCTTGTTCAGACCGGCGATGTTCAGACGGCTGTCGCCCACCATGTAGATGGCGTGTTCCTCGCGCAGGCGGGCCACCATCTCGGGCGTGGTGCCAAGCCGCGAGAACATGCCGCGATGCTGCGCGATGAACCCGAAACGATCGGACCCGGACAGGCGCTGCAATTCCGACGCCAGCTGCTTGCGCAGGTCCAGCATGGACAGGCGCACCTCTTCCAGCTCGGCTGTCCAGTCGGCGCGAAGCGCGGCATTGCCCAGGATTTCCGTGACCACCCGCGCGCCGTGATCCGGCGGGAACGAGAAATTCTGACGGTTCAGGAAATTCAGCGAACCTTGCGTCAACCCGCGCAGCCCCTTGTCCTGCGACACGGCCATCAGCAGGCCGGTGCGTTCGCGGTAGATGCCGAAATTCTTGGAGCAGCTTGCCGCGATCAGGCATTCCGGCACCGAGGAAGCCACCAGCCGCACGCCCTGCGCATCTGCGTCCAGACCGTCGCCAAAGCCCTGGTAGGCGATGTCGATCATCGGCACCCCACCGGTTTTCAGCAGCAGATCGACCACGGCTTTCCACTCGGTCATGTTCAGGTTGGCACCCGTCGGGTTGTGGCAGCAGCCATGCAGCAGAACCACATCGCCGGCGCGCACATCGGCCAGATCGGACATCATGCCGTTGAAATCCACGCCACGGGTTTCGGCATCGAAATAGCGGTATTCGACCACCTCCATCCCCAGGTAGTTCAGGATGGTCACATGGTTCGGCCATGTCGGGTTGGACACGAAAACCCGTGCGGACGGGTTCGCCATGCGGATCAGTTCAAAAGCCTGCCGCACCGCGCCGGTGCCGCCGGGTGTCGCGGCCGCCGCAATGGCGTCGCGCGGCACATCACCGCCCAGCACCAGGTCGATCATCACATCCGAAAAGGCCGGATCGCCCGCCAGCCCGACATAGGATTTCGTGGTCTGCTCTTCGACCAGCTTGCGCTCGGCCGCCTTGACGGCGCGCATCACCGGGGTCACGCCTTCCGCGTTCTTGTAGACGCCGACACCCAGGTCGATCTTGGTCGGACGCGGGTCATCCTTGTAGAGCTGCATCAGCGCAAGGATCTTGTCGGCGGGATGTTCTTTGAGATTCGAAAACATTTGGAAATCAGGCCTTTCCGGTTGCAACGGGCAGGGTGGGGAAAGCCCCCCATTCACACCATGACCCGTCATAAAGCGAATGATCGGTCTTGCCGATCCGTTCCAGCGCCAAGCTGATGATGGCCGCCGTCACGCCGGACCCGCAGGTGGTGATCACCGGCTTTGACAGGTCGACATTGGCCGCCGCGAAAGCCGCGCGCAAACCATCGACGTCCAGCATGGTGCCATCCGGGTTCAGCAAATTCTTGAAAGGCAGGCTTTTCGATCCCGGAATATGCCCCTTGCGCAGACCGGGGCGGGGTTCATCAACCTCGCCGGCGAACCGTTCAGCGGCGCGGGCATCCACGATCTCGTAATCGCCCAGCTTGGACGCGGCGGAAACCTGCGTCACGTCCTTGATCATCTGGTTCTGGCGGCGCACCGTCATGTGCCGGTCACGCACCATCGGGGCCATATCCTCGACCTCGCGGCCCTCGGCCAGCCATTTCGGAAACCCACCATCCAGCACGGCGATATCCATCTGGCCCATCAGGCGGAACAACCACCAGACACGCGCCGCGGAAAACAGCCCTTCGGCATCATAGACGACCACCTGGTGCCCGTCGCCAATCCCCATGGCCCGCATGCGCGACATGAACTTTTCGACCGGCGGCGCCATATGGGGCAGATCCGACCGGTGATCGCTGATGTCGTCGATATCGAAGAAACGCGCGCCGGGAATATGGGCGGCAGCATAGGCCGCCTTGGCGTCACGTGGATCGCCCGGCATGAAATAGGTGGCATCCAGGATCCGCAGATCCGGATCTTTCATATGGGCGGCCAGCCAGTCGGTCGAGACCAGTATCCTGGGATCATCAAGTGCCATGGGAAACCCCCTGTCGATACATCCTGTCCTGCCTACATCGGGGGGTGGTGACTGGCAAGTCAAAGGGCCTCCGTTCCGGCGGAAAACCCCTGTTTTTCGGGGCAATCAGCCCTCTTTCAGCAGCCGCTGTTTCTGACGGTTCCAATCGCGCTTGGCTTCGGTCTCGCGCTTGTCATGGTTCTTCTTGCCCTTGGCGATGCCAAGCTTCAGCTTCACCAGGCCACGATCATTGAAATACATGACGATGGGCACAAGGGTCATGCCCTTGCGCTGCGTCGCGTTCCACAGCCGCGCCAGTTCCTTGCGCGACACCAGCAGCTTGCGGCGCCGACGTTCCTCGTGCTTCCAGACGCGGGCCTGCTGGAACGGCGCGATATAGCTGTTGATCAGGTAAAGCTCTCCATCCTCGACCGAGGCGTAACTTTCCGCGATATTCGCCCCGTTCTCGCGCAGCGATTTGACCTCTGACCCCACCAGGATGATACCGCATTCGATATCTTCCTCGATCGCGTAGTCAAAGCGCGCGCGGCGATTCTCGGCGATCACCTTGTAATTGGGGTCTGCTTTCTTCTGGGCCATGCGCGCTGAATATCCCGCGCGCGGTCAACTGTCCATCCGGGGGGCGCGCCATCAGCTTCCGCGATAGGTCGAATAGCCGAAGGGCGACAGCAGCAGCGGCACATGGTAATGCGCAGCGCCGTCCGAAATCCCAAAGCGGATCGGCACCACATCCAGGAAACGCGGGGCTTCCGGCGGTGTGCCTGCCGCATCAAGGTAGGCGCCTGCGTGAAACTCCAGCTCATAGATACCCGTCGCGAATTGTCCCGGTGGCAGGATCGGCCCATCCGTGCGCCCGTCGTCATTCGTGACCTTGCGCGCCAGATGCACCCTTGCATCGCCCTCGATCCGGTAGAGGTCGATGGCCAGACCAGCGGCCGGTCGACCGCTTGCGGTATCCAGAACATGGGTCGTCAGGTATCCCTGGGACATGAAACGCTCCTTTTCTGCGGCATCCATGGGCAGTCTAGCCCAAGCCATAGCGCAAGACAGGGGCAAATACCGCGCTGTGATTGTCAGGAAACTCTTTATCGGATTTCTTGAAAATCATCGGCGCAAGACTGTCATAGAGTTTTGCCAGCACATGCGAGGACATTGATGAACCGTTACCCACGCAACATGATCGGATATGGCGCAAACCCGCCGCAGGCCCAATGGCCGGGTGGTGCCCGGGTCGCGGTACAGTTCGTGCTGAACTACGAAGAGGGCGGAGAGAACTGCATCCTGCATGGCGATGCCGCGTCCGAGGCATTCCTGTCCGATATCTCCGGTGCCGCCCCCTGGCAGGGCATGCGCCACTGGAACATGGAATCCATCTATGAATACGGCGCGCGGGCAGGCTTCTGGCGCCTGCACAGGTTGTTCACGGGCGCGCAGATCCCGGTCACCGTTTACGGCGTGGCCTCGGCATTGGCGCGCAGCCCCGAGCAGGTCGAGGCGATGAAGACCGCTGGTTGGGAAATCGCCAGCCACGGGTTGAAATGGGTCGATCACCGCGACATGCCCGAAGACGAGGAGCGCGCCGCGATTGCCGAGGCGATCCGCCTGCACGCCGAAGTGGTGGGAGAGCGCCCACGCGGATGGTACACGGGCCGCTGTTCGGCCAACACCGTACGGCTGGTTGCGGAAGAAGGCGGCTTTGACTGGATCAGCGATACCTATGACGACGACCTGCCCTATTGGCTGGAGGTCGGGGATCGCGACCAGTTGATCATCCCCTATACCCTTGAAGCCAATGACATGCGCTTTGCCACGGCCCCCGGCTATATCACCGGCGGACAGTTCTTCGACTATCTCAAGGATGCCTTCGACACCCTTTACGCCGAAGGCACCGATGGCCGCCCCGCGATGATGTCGGTGGGCCTGCATTGCCGCCTGATCGGACGTCCGGGCAAGATCGCGGGGCTCAAGCGATTCATCGACTATATCGCAGGCTTTGAAGGGGTCTGGTGCCCGCGTCGCATCGATATCGCCCGGCACTGGGCGGCCACCCATCCGCATCAGCGACGCAACCGCCCCAGCCAGATGACGCGCACCGATTTCGTCGCGCGGTTCGGTGGCGTCTTCGAACATTCCCCCTGGATCGCCGAACGCGCCTGGAATCTTGAGCTTGGCCCCGCCCATGACACGCCCGCCGGTCTGCACAACGCGCTGGCGCGGATGTTCCGGTCCGCCACGGAGGAAGAACGCCTCGGCGTGCTGACCGCCCACCCCGACCTTGCGGGCAAACTGGCCGCCGCGAAACGGCTGACGGCGGAATCGACCGCCGAACAGGCCAGCGCGGGTCTTGATGCGCTGACGGATGCGGAACGCGCACGGTTCACAGAACTGAACGCCGCCTATGTGGCGCGGCACGGCTTTCCCTTCATCATCGCGGTGCGCGACAACACCAAGGCCAGCATCCTTGCCGCGTTCGAGACGCGCCTGAACAACGACCGCGCCACCGAATTCGCCACCGCCTGCGCGCAGGTCGAACGGATCGCGCGCATCAGACTTGAGGATATGCTGTGACCTACGCCTTCCCCCCCGGCGGCCTGCCCGGACAGGATGTGATGCCCGACGGCAAGGCTGTCTTTACCACCGCCTATGCCTTTATCCCTGCCAATACGATGCGCGACATCGTCACCAGCTATCTGCCCGGCTGGACCGGCACCCGCGTCTGGATCATCGCGCGGCCCCTGTCCGGCTTTGCCGAAACATTCGCCCAATACGCGGTTGAGGTGGCACCGGGCGGCGGCAGCGATGCACCGGAACCGGATCGGGGCGCGCAAGGCACCATCCTTGTCGCCAGCGGCCGGATGCGCCTGACGATCGACGGTGCGGCGCATGATATGACCGCAGGCGGCTATGCCTATATCCCGGCCGGCAGCACATGGGCGCTGACCAATCCCGGCGACACTCCGCTGCAATTCCACTGGATCCGCAAACGGTATGAGCAGGCAGAGGGCATCGACCGGCCCACGGCCTTCGTGACCTCCGATCAGGAAACGCCCGTCAACTGGATGCCGGGCACGGACAAATGGGGCACGACCCGATTCGTGGACCCCAGCGATCTGCGCCATGACATGCATATGAACATCGTCACCTTCAAACCCGGCGGCCTGATCCCCTTTGCCGAAACCCATGTGATGGAACACGGGCTTTACGTCTTGCAGGGCACCGCCCGCTACTTGCTGAACACTGACTGGGTCGAGGTTGGCCCCGGCGATTTCATGTGGCTGCGCGCCTTCTGCCCGCAGGCCTGCGTCGCCACCGGGACCGAGGATTTCCGCTACCTGCTCTACAAGGATGTGAATCGCCACGTCTCATTGACGCTCTGAACATCACGTCATCTTGCTCCGAATACTCAAACTCCACCCTCGCAACAGGAGGTTCCGATGCAGACCACGATCAAGGCCCGCCCCCTGACAGCGCAGGGTTTTGAAACATACGGTGACGTATTGGAAGCGGAGGGTCAGCCCGACCGGATCATCAACCAAGGGTTCTGCGGACGCTGGCATGACCGCGCGCGTCTGGATTTCGGGCCCGAGGGGCGCGCGGGGATCAGCGTCTTCAAGGCAGAACCCCGCACCCTGCCTTATACGCTTGACCTGCTGGAGAGACACCCCGAAGGATCGCAGGCCTTCATCCCGATGAGCATGACCGAATGGCTGGTAATCGTGGCAGAGGATGCAGGCGGCACGCCCGGCCGGATCGCCGCCTTCATCGCCGCGCCCGGACAGGGCATCAACCTGCATCGCGGCACGTGGCACGGCGTGCTGACCCCGCTGCACGCACCCGGCCTGTTCGCCGTCATCGACCGGATCGGCACAACACCGAACCTTCAGGAATTCCCGCTTGAGGTGCCCCGCACCATCACGCGCTGAACCGCAAGGCCCCGCCAAGAGGGCCAATCCCAATACACACACAAGGAGACTTCAGGGATGGCTGACACCTCGCTGGGTACGCCCGATCAATTGCGCGACCCCAACTATACACCCGCACTCGCCAAGGCGGTGCCACTGGGAATCCAGCATGTGCTGGCGATGTTCGTCTCGAACGTCACGCCCGCGATCATCGTGGCGGGGGCAGCGGGATTCGGCTTCGGCTCGAACTCGCCCGATTTCCCGAACATGATCTACATGATCCAGATGTCGATGCTGTTTGCCGGTATCGCCACGCTGTTCCAGACCATCGGCTTCGGCCCGGTCGGCGCGCGCCTTCCCATCGTGCAGGGCACATCCTTCGCCTTTCTGCCTGTCATGATCCCCGCCGTGGCGGGCCAGGGCACCGCAGGGTTGGCGGGGCTGATGACCGGCATCGTCATCGGCGGGTTGTTCCACACATTTCTGGGCACATTCATCGGGCGGTTGCGCTTTGCCTTGCCGCCACTGGTGACGGGCCTGATCGTGCTGATGATCGGTCTGGCGCTGGTCAAGGTCGGCATCCAGTATGCCGCAGGTGGCGTGCCACTGATGGGCAAGCCCGAATTCGGATCGCTGGCGATGTGGACCCCGGCGCTGGTGGTGATCGTGGTCACCCTCGCGCTCAAGTTCTTCACGCGGGGCATGATGTCCGTCGCCGCCGTGCTGGTCGGTCTGATCGCAGGCTATGTGGTCGCCTACACGATGGGACAGGTCAATTTCGGCAACGTGGCGCGCGCGTCGATGTTCGAATTCCCCGCACCCTTCAAATGGGGCGTCGAGTTCAACACCGCCATCATCATCGGCATGTGTTTCATGGCCGTAATCTCGGCCATCGAAACGGTGGGCGACGTGTCCGGCATCTGCAAGGGCGGCGCCGGGCGTGAGGCGACCGACACGGAAATCCAGGGAGCGACCTATGCCGACGGGATCGGCACGGCCGTGGCGGGGGTCTTCGGCGGATTGCCCAATACCTCCTTCAGCCAGAACGTCGGCCTGATCAGCATGACCGGCGTGATGAGCCGCCATGTCGTGACCATCGGCGCCATCTTTCTGATCGTGTGCGGCCTGGTGCCCAAGTTCGGCGCGATCGTTGCGACGGTACCGATCAACGTGCTGGGCGGCGGTGTGATCGTGATGTTCGGCATGGTCTGCGCGGCAGGCGTGAACATGCTGTCGGATGTCAATTGGAACCGCCGCAACATGGTGATCTTTGCGGTGTCGCTGTCGGTCGGGCTTGGTCTGCAACTTGAACCGACGGCGCTGCAACATCTGCCAAGGACGTTGCAGATCCTGCTGACCTCGGGCCTGTTGCCTGCTGCGGGCCTGTCGATCATCCTCAACCTCGTGTTGCCGGAAGACGTGGACTAGACCGGACAGAGCGGGGGCACGGCACGCGTGCCCCCGGTTTCACACAAGGATCAGAGGCAATCCTCCAGCAGCGCCCGGGTGTTCGCCGCCGTCATCTCGACCGGGTTGCCACCAGTGCTGGGGTCTTGCAAGGCGGATGCGGTCAGGGCGTCAAGATCGGGGTTCACAACGCCCAGTGCCGTCAGGTTCGCGGGAATGCCAAGCCCGTCATTCAGATCGCCCACGAAGGCGTAGAAGCCGTCAAAGCCCCCCGCGATACCCAGATAAGCCGCCGCCTGTTCGATCCGCGCCGCGATCGCGGGACGGTTGAACCGCAGCACGGGCTGCATAACCACCGCGTTCGTGGTGCCGTGATGCGTGTTGTGGACCGCGCCGATGGGATGGCTGATGGCATGGATCGCGCCCAGACCCTTCTGAAAGGCCACCGCGCCCATGGCGGCCGCTGCCATCATCTGGCCCCGCGCCCCGATATCCGTGCCATCGGCATAAGCGCGCGGCAGATACTCCTTGACCAGACGCATCCCTTCCAGCGCGATGCCCTGGCTCATCGGGTGGAAATGCGGCGAGCAATAGGCCTCAAGGCAATGGGCGAAAGCATCCATTCCGGTGCCTGCCGTGATCGCGCGCGGCATCCCCACGGTCAGTTCGGGATCGCTGATCACGACGGAAGGCAGGATTTTCGGATGGAAGATGATCTTCTTCTCATGCGTCACCGAATTGGTCAGGATCGAGGCGCGCCCCACTTCGGAACCTGTCCCTGCCGTGGTCGGCACCGCGACGATGGGCGCGATGGCAGAGGCGTCGGCCCTGGTCCACCAATCGCCGATATCCTCGTAATCCCAGACGGGCCGGGTCTGCCCCGCCATGAAGGCAATCGCCTTGCCCAGATCAAGACCTGACCCGCCACCGAAGGCCACGACCCCGTCATGCCCGCCCGCCTTGTAGGCGGCGACGCCAGCGGTCAGGTTGATTTCGTTCGGGTTCGGGTCAACCTCGGCGAACATGGCGCGGCCCAGACCGGCGGCATCCATAAGGTCCAGCGCGGCGGCGGTGATGGGCAGGCTGGCCAGCCCCTTGTCCGTCACCAGCAGGGGTTTGCGGATCCCTGCCGCCGCGCAGGCCTCGGCCAATTCCGAGATACGGCCCGCCCCGAAACGGATGGCGGTAGGATAAGACCAGTTGGCGCGCAGGGTCATTGCTGTTTCCTCAGGTGGTATGATTTCGGGCGGGTCAGGTTGTGATAGCCGATCACGGACAATCCGCCACCGCGCCCGGTATCCTTGCAGCCGGTCCAGCACAGACCGGGGTCCAGATAATCGGCCCGGTTCAGAAACACCGTGCCGGTTTCGATCTGCGCGCCCAAGCGCTCAGCCCGGTCCACATCCGCCGTCCAGAGGGATGCGGTCAGCCCATAATCGCTGTCATTCATCAGGCGCAGCGCCTCGGCATCGTCCTTGACCGGCATGATGCCGACAACGGGGCCAAAGCTTTCCTCGCGCATCACGCGCACGGAATGATCCACGTTGATCAGGATCTGCGGCATCAGGTAGGCGCCGCCGTCCTGCGGAAACAGCGCAGGATCGATCAGGGTCTTCGCACCCGCTGCCACAGCCTCGGCGGTCTGGGCACGCACCAGATCGGCAAAGCGCACTTGCGCCATCGGGCCAAGCGTGGTCTCGGCCTTTAGCGGATTACCCAGTTTATGGCCGGATACCAGCGCCACCGATTTCTCGACGAAAGCGTCGAACAGGCTTTCGTGCACATAGATCCGTTCGATCCCGCAACAGCATTGGCCCGAGTTGTACATGGCCGCATCCATCAGCGTATCGACGGCCGCGTCCAGATCGGCGTCTTCCATCACATAGCCGGGGTCCTTGCCGCCCAGTTCCAGACCCAACCCCGTGAAGGTTCCCGCCGCCGCCCGTTCGATGGCACGGCCACCCGCGACCGACCCGGTGAAATTCACGAAATCAAAGGCGCGCGCGGCAATCAGGGCTGACGTGGTGTCGTGATCCAGAACGATGTTCTGGAAGACATCCGTCGGGACGCCTGCCGCATGAAAGGCTTCGGCCATGCGCTCGCCCACCAGCAAGGTCTGGCTGGCGTGTTTCAGCACCACGGTATTGCCCGCGATCAGGGCGGGGGCAATTGTGTTGATGGCCGTCATGTAGGGATAGTTCCACGGCGCGATGACCAGCACCACGCCATGCGCCTCGCGCGCGATATGGCGGCGGAAGGCGGCGCTGTCTTCCAGGACGATAGGGGCAAGGGCCGCCTCTGCAATCTCGGCCATGTATTGCGAGCGTTCGTTGAAGCCGCGGAATTCACCGCCATACCGGACCGGGCGGCCCATCTGATGCGCAAGTTCCGGCACGATCACGTCATTCATCGCACCCACATGTTCAACGGCCTTGAGCACCAGCGCGATACGTTCGGCCAAGGGGCGCGCCCCCCATCCTTTTTGCGCGGCGCGAGCGCGCGCGGCGGCTGCCTGCGCTGCATCCAAGGACAGAGCAGGCCGTTCGACATAGACCGATCCGTCGATCGGCGAGACACATCTGATCATCTTGGTCATCTGGGGTCAGGCCCTTTCAAAGCCACGGGCAATTTCGTAATCGGTCACCACCCGGTCGAACTCCTCGATCTCCCACAGGGCGGCGCGGGTGTAATGGTCGATCACGTCATCGCCCATGGCCGTACGCAGCATCTTCGAGTGGCGCAAGGTCTCGACCGCATCGCGCAGGGTCTTTGGGATCTCGCCCCCCTGCGCCGCCTGGTAGATGTCACCCGTCGTCGGGCGCTGCAACTCCAGCCCTTCCTCGATCCCGGCCAGACCGGCGGCCAGCATCGCGGCCATTGCAACATAAGGGTTCATGTCGGAACCGGGAATGCGGCATTCCACGCGGATCGCCTTGCTGCCTTCACCGCACAGCCGGAAACCGGCGGTGCGGTTGTCGATAGACCAGACCGTCTTGGTCGGTGCGAATGTCGCCTTGGAGAAGCGTTTGTAGCTGTTGATATAGGGGGCCATGAACACGGTCATGTCGGGCGCATAGCGGATCAGCCCGGCCATGTATTTGCGCATCAGGTCGGACATGCCGAATTCGGCATCGGGGTCAAAGAACGCGTTCACACCGTCCTTCCACAGCGACTGGTGCACATGGGATGCGCTGCCCACGCGGTCCTGATGCCATTTCGGCAGAAAACTGGCGGCGTGGCCTTGCTGATCCGCGATTTCCTTGGTGGCGTGCTTGGCGATGGTGTGATGATCGGCCGTGTCCATCGCGGGCGCATAGCGGATGTTCAGCTCTTCCTGCCCTGCCTCAGCCTCGCCCTTGGAGTTTTCCACCGGGATGCCTGCCGCATAGAGATGATTGCGCAAGGGCCGCATCACATGTTCTTCGCGGCTGGTCTGCAGGATGTTGTAATCTTCGTTGTAATCGCTGATCGGCTCAAGGTCGCGGAACCCCGAGGCCGCGATCTGCTTGAAGGACCGGGCAAAAAGGAAGAATTCAAGCTCGGTCGCCATGATCGGTGTCAGGCCCATCGCCTCGACGCGCCGGATCTGTCGCTTCAGCATCGCACGCGGCGAATGGGAAATCTCGTGATGGCCGTGATGATCCATGATGTCGCACAGGACCATCACCGTCCCGTCCAGCCACGGCATCGGGCGGATCGTGCCGAGGTCTGGCTTGATCATGTAATCGCCATAACCCGCCCGCCAGCTGGTCGAGGCATAGCCATCCGGCGTTGCCATCGCCAGATCCGTGGCCAGCAGGTAGTTGCAGCAATGGCTTTCCTGCCAGGCGCTATCAACGAAATGACGGGCGACGAAACGTTTTCCCTGCAGCCGGCCCTGCATGTCGACGATGCAGACCAGA
>JAJLKH010000089.1:0-18882 GCA_033839205.1 Rhodobacterales bacterium
GCATGGCCGGATAACGTGGACTGGATCGGCTGGCTTGGGCCCGATCCGGGGTTTTGGGGGGAGTGGGTCTCGCTTGCGCGTGCGGTCAGGGCGCCTGTTCTGTTGGGCTTCAACGCGGCGGATGCTGCCGCATCGCTGGAAGGTCTGGATGACCGGGCCACGGTTGCCGCAGCGCTTGAAGCGCTACGCGCCATGTTCGGCGCGCGCTTTCCCGCGCCCTTGGCGGCGCAAGTGACACGCTGGGGGCAGGACCCCTTCAGCCTTGGCAGTTACAGTTTCAACGCCGTGGGCACAGGCCCCGCCACCCGTCGGGCCTTGGCAGGGCCCGAGTGGGATGGCCGGCTTTGGTTCGCCGGCGAGGCTTGCGCGCCCGCCTACTACGGTACGGCGCATGGGGCGCTGATGTCGGGGCAATCCGTCGCGCGGGCACTGCTGGACGGCTGAGACCTATTCCCGCGCGCGCAGCACCTGCGCCGGCCGCGCCGCCAGGGGCCGCCAGGCGAAGGCAAGGCCCGACAGCAGCGTGGCCAGCACACCGCCCAGCACGATGGCGATGGCCGAGGGCCAGATCACGGTAAAGCCCGTCTGCATCACGTAATGGCTGACCGCCCAACCGCCCGCGATCCCGGCACCGATGGCCACGACACCCGCCGCCGCGCCCAGCAGGGCGGCACGCAGCGCAAAGCTGCGCAGGATGCGGCCCCGGCTGGCCCCAAGTGTCTTGAGCACCGCCGCCTCATAGGTGCGCGCGCGCTCGCCCGCCGCCGCCGCGCCGATCAGCACCAGAAACCCGGTCAGCAGCGTCGCCGCAGCACCATAGGACGTGGCCGCTGCCAACCCCGCCAGCACGCCCGACACCTGGTCGATGGCATCCCGCACCCGGATCGCCGTGATGTTCGGGGCCGATCCCGCCACATCGCGCAGGATCTGCGCCTCGGCCTCTTCCTCGGCATAGACCGTCGAAATGAACGTATGCGGCGCCCCCGCCAGCGCGCGTTCGTTCATCGTCAGCACGAAACCCATGCCGCCGGTGGAAAAATCCACTTCGCGCAGGCTGGTGATGGTGCCGGTGATATCGCGCCCCAGCACGTTCATCGTGATCGTATCGCCCAGCCCGATCCCCATCTCGCGGGCCTCTTCCTCGGCAAAGCTGATCTGCGGCGGGCCGTCGTAATCGTCGGGCCACCATTCGCCCGCAAGAATCCGGGTGCCCTCGGGCATCGCGCCGGCATAGGTCACGGCGCGGTCGCCGGTGACCACCCAGTGATCGCCCGCCACCTCGCGCGCGGGCCGGTCGTTGATCCGCGTGATCACCCCGCGCAGCATGGGGGCGCTGTCGATCCGCGACACGGCGGGATCATTCTCTAGCCGCTCCATGAAGGCGGGCATCTGGTCGCGCTGGATATCGACAAAGAAATACGAGGGCGCCACATCCGGCAGATCGCGCGAGATCGCGCCGCGCAGGTTACCGTCGATCTGCCCGACAGCGGCCAGCACCGACAGACCAAGCCCCAGCGACAGCACGACGGAGGTCGCCTCGTCCCGCTGCCCGCCAATGGCGGCCAGTGACCAACGCAGCACCGGGCGGCCACGCGCCGCGCCGCGCATCCGCCTGGTCAGGGCGCGCACCGCAAACGCGGTGAGCACCAGCAGCAGCAAGGCCCCCAGAATGCCGCCTGCGGTCCATAGCGTCAGCATCGCCGCGCCGGAAAAGGCCACGGCAGTGCCGATCAGTGCCGCCAGAAGCAGTAGGATCACCACCAGCATCCGCAGCGGCGGCAACAGCCGGCTGGATGACAGCGCATCGCGGAAAAGGGTGGCGGCGCGCACCTCTTCGGTGCGAGACAGCGGCCAGAGCGTGAAGATCAGCGCCGTCAGCGCGCCATAGATCGCAGCCTCCAGCAGGGGGGCGGGGTGGATGGTGAAGACGGCAGGCACCGGCAGACGCGATTCAAGGAATGGCCCCAGCGCCAGCGGGATCGCCGCGCCAAGCATCAGGCCCATCGCGATGCCCAGCAGGCTGAGCGCGCCGATCTGCAGGAAATAGGTCTGGAATATCGTGGCGCGATCCGCGCCCAGCGTGCGCAGGGTCGCGATCACGCTGGTCTTGCCCGCCAGATAGGCGCGCACGGCGGCGGATACGCCGACGCCGCCCACGGCCAGGCCGGACAAGCCCACCAGGATCAGGAAGGAACCCAGCCGTTCCACGAAACGCGCCACGCTGGGCGCGCCATTGCGGCTGTCGCGCCAGCGCGCGCCTGCGCCCTCAAAGGCGGCCAGCGCCTGGGCGCGCATCGCGTCAAGATCGCTGCCTTCGGGCAGAAGCATCCGGTATTCGGTGGAATAAAGCGATCCGGCGGTCAACAGCCCCGCATTGGCAAGCGCGTCGGTCGCAACGATGGTGCGCGGGCCAAGACCGAAGCCATCGGCCCCTGCATCGGGTTCACGCGTGATCGCGGCCATCAAGCGGAATTCCTGCGTGCCAAGGCGGAAGGTATCGCCGATCTGCAGGCCCATGCGGTCGATCAGCAGGGGGTGCACCACGGCGCCGGGCAAGCCGTCGGAACCGGCCAGGGCTTGCGAAAGCGGCATGGCGGGCGAGAGTTCCACCTGTCCGATCAACGGATAGGCGGCATCGACCGACTTGACCTGTGTCAGGCCACGCTCGGCGCTGTCTCCCTGGCCCTTGACGACCATCGAGCGGAAATCGGTCACTTCGGACACGGCCACGGCCATGCTGTCCAGCACGGCGCGTTCTTCCGGCGTGGCGAAGCGGTAGGTCAGATCGATCTCGGCGTCGCCCCCCAGGATGGCGGCCCCTTCGCGGGCGAGGCCCGCCTCGATGCTGGAGCGGACCGATCCGACGGCGGCGATTGCCGCCACGCCAAGGGTCAGGCAGGCCAGGAAGATACGGAAGCCCTTGAGCCCGCCGCGCAATTCGCGGGCGGCAAAGCGGGCGGCGATGCGCAGGCTCATTCCGCAGCCTCGGCCTTGGTTGCGGCCTCTGTGTCAATGCGACCGTCGCGCAGGCGAATGACGCGGTCGCAGCGCGCGGCCAGCTCGTCCGAGTGGGTCACAAGCACCAGTGTCGCCCCGTGCTTGTCGCGCAGGCCGAACAACAACTCGATGATGGCAGCGCCATTGCTGCCGTCCAGGTTGCCCGTGGGTTCATCCGCCAGGAGGATATCCGGACGCGGCGCCGAGGCGCGCGCCAGCGCCACGCGCTGCTGTTCGCCGCCCGACATCTGCGAGGGGTAGTGATCGGCGCGGCTGGCGAGGCCCACGGCCTCAAGCTCGGCGCGGGCGCGGGCGAAGGCATCCTTGTGCCCGGCCAGTTCCAGCGGGGTTGCGACGTTTTCCAGCGCGGTCATCGTAGGAATGAGGTGGAAGGATTGGAACACCACCCCCATATGATCCCTGCGGAAACGCGCCAGCTGATCTTCGGTCATGTTGGTCAGGTCCTGACCCAAGGCCGTGATCCGACCCCCGGTGGCGCGTTCAAGCCCGCCCATGAGCATGAGGAGAGACGACTTGCCAGAACCAGACGGCCCCACAAGACCCAGCGTTTCACCCTTCTGGACATCCAGGGAGATGCCGTGGAGGATGTCCACGCGGCCTGCGTTCCCATCAAGCGAGAGGGCTGCGTCTGTCAGGGAAATCACCGGAGAAGTCATCAGTATGGGCCTGCTTTCAATTGCTTGTCTGACATATGGGGCCTTGCGGGCATGGGGCAAGGGTTGCGCTGCCCTTGTTATGGCGCTTGGGCTGGTCCTTGCGCAGTCGGCCGGTGCGCAGCAGACGCGCACCCTGCCGCTGTCGATCGTGGCCTTCGGCGACAGCCTGACACAGGGATACGGTCTGATCGAAGAGGAAGGTTTCGTGCCGCAGCTGCGCGCCTGGCTTGATGCGCAGGGGCAGGCGGTGCGGGTCGTGAATGCGGGCGTGTCCGGCGATACCACGGCGGGTGGCCTGTCACGTATCGAATGGACGCTGACTCCGGACATTCACGGCATGATCCTGGCGCTGGGCGGCAATGACGTGCTGCGCGGGCTGGATCCCGCGGTGACGCGGGCCAATGTCGAGGGCATTCTGAAAGCGGCGCAGGCGGCGGATGTGCCGGTCTTGCTGGTTGGAATGCAGGCCCCCGGGAATTATGGGCCTGAGTTCAAGGCCGCCTTCGAGGCGATCTGGCCGGAGTTGGCCGAGGCCTATGGCGCGATTTATTTCGAAAGCTTCTTCAAGGGACTGGGTGATGGCGACCTGTCCGCGGCGCGGGCCTATTTCCAGGATGACGGCATTCATCCCAATGCCGAGGGCGTGGGCCTGATCGTGGATGCGATGGGGCCCGCGGTTCTGGAGCTGATCGAGGCGGCCGCGGCGCGGCGGGCGGCGAAAGGGTAAGCCCTGCAATCGGCGCGGCAGAAATGACAAAGGGGCCCTGCGACAGGGCCCCTTTTTCGTCTTCGACCGATCCTGTGATCAGGCCAGCGAAATGTTCACAGCGGATTCACGACCATCGCGGCCCGGTTCGATATCGAACTTGACCTTCTGGTTGTCGGCCAGACCGGTGAGGCCCGAACGCTCGACCGCGGAAATGTGAACGAAGACATCCTTGCTGCCGCCATCGGGCGCAATGAAGCCGTAGCCTTTGGTTGTGTTGAACCATTTCACGGTGCCAGTGGCCATACCGCATCTCCTTAACAGATCTGCTGCCCGCACTGTGCGGCAGCCCGGCTAGTCAGTGCATAATCGAGGTACTGACCTGTGAAGGAGCAGGCTATTCGATAGTGGTAACGTCGCGCCTTCGATTATGTGTATGGTCAGGAGTCGTTTCAAGAGGGAGATTTGCCCGAAATCAGGGATTTTCGGGGCTTTTCCGGCTGTTTTTTGGCGGTGCGAACCTTTTTTGCCGGTTAGACGATCGTATATATAAAGTCGAATATCAGCATGGAGAAGGCTGTCATGGCTTCCAGAAAACTGACCTGCCTGTCCTGTGGGCAGGTGAACCGTGTTCCCGAAGACAGGCTGGGCGCCGGCCCGAAATGCGGCACATGTGGCGCTGCGCTGATCTCGGGCAAGGCGGTGGAGGTTGATCTTGCGACGCTGCAAAAGGCCGCGCGCAATGACGAGTTGCCGCTGGTGGTGGATTTCTGGGCTCCGTGGTGCGGCCCCTGCCGGATGATGGCGCCCGAGTTTTCCAAGGCGGCGGGTGCATTGGCGGGGCAGGCACGCCTGGTCAAGCTGAACACCGAGGATAATCCGCAGGCGGGGGCGCTTTACAATATCCGGGGCATTCCGACGATGGCGGCCTTTGCCGGAGGGCGGGAGCGCAAGCGCCAGTCTGGGGCCATGCCTGCGGCGGGGATCGTGGATTGGGTCAAGGCGGCGGTCTGAGGGTGCTTATCAGGGCCGCGCAGGGCGACCGGGAATGCAAAACGGGCGCGCAGATCCCTGCGCGCCCGTTTCCATTTCTGCCCCTGGGGGCGAAATCTTATGCCAGCGAAAGGTTGGTCGCGGATTCGCGGCCGTCACGACCTGCTTCGATGTCGAACTTCACTTTCTGGTTGTCGGCCAGGCCGGTCAGGCCCGAACGCTCGACTGCCGAGATGTGCACGAACACATCTTTGCTGCCGCCATCGGGTGCAATGAAGCCGAAGCCTTTGGTAGTGTTGAACCATTTCACGGTGCCAGTAGCCATATCCGTGTTCTCCTGTCTTGTGTCGCCATCCGCGTCAGTGCGATGGCCCGGCGTTGGTCGGTCTGGATCGAAGGACTGAGCGCCGTTGGACGGAAGACAGTGGTCGAAAAAGAATAACGTAGCAGCCCCGCATATGGCAGAGACCCGCCTATGAAGCAAGGATATTCGGGACTTTGGCCTGAGTGGGCGGAATCTGCCCTACTCGGTTGAAGTTTTCGCGATCCGCCCTCGACAATTCAGGGATTCATCACATTTCGGCATTACCGATAAAATGCGCGGGATTTGAAGGAGCGGCACGAATGGACGGAGGTATCTACATGTCACGGGAGAACGAGATCATGCGGCAGGCAGCGGTGCGGGAGGCGGCCATGGCCTCGATCCGGCGCAAGGAACTGGCGCAGATGGCAAGCGGTCATGCCGTCATGGCCGGTCTCATGGGATTTGGCGAGGCGGCCGAGGGAAAAGGCCGGTTTGCCAAGATCGTGCATGGCGCGAAACTGCTCTGCATCGCCTTCGCCTTCCTGACGCCGAATTATCTTGTCTGGCACGTTCTGCTGTAGTCGTATTCAAATACTTGAATGTCATTTCGATCTTTGCTACATGAGGGTTAACGCAGGCGCATGGTGAGTCTGCCCCCGAGAAGGAAGAAAGACATGACACTTGATCGTAGCGTGATGATGTTTGCAGGCTTCATGGTTCTGCTGAGCGTGGTGCTGACCGCCCTGGTTTCGCCGCTGTTCATGTGGTTCACCGTGTTCATCGGCGTGAACCTGATCCAGTCCTCGATCACCGGGTTCTGCCCGGCGGCCAGCATCTTCAAGAAATTCGGTGTGAAAAGCGGCTGCGCCTTCAAATAAGGCCCGGTCCAAGACGCAAGAAGGGGGGTGCCATCGGCGCCCCCCCTTTTTCTTTTCTGTCAGATGCGGTGCGGTTCAGAGAACCGTCACGACCGTGCCGATGGGAACACGTTCATAAAGGTCGATCACGTGGTCGTTGATCATCCGGATGCACCCGTTCGACACCGAGCGGCCGATGCTTTGCGGCTCTGTCGTGCCATGAATGCGGAAATAGGTGTCGCGCCCGTTCTGGAACAGGTAAAGCGCGCGCGCGCCCAGCGGGTTGCCCGGGCCACCCGGCTGCACGTAGTCATTGTCGACGAACTTGGCATAGGCGCGCGGGTCGCGTTCGATCATCTCGTTCGTCGGGCGCCAGGTCGGCCATTCTTTCTTGACGTCGATCGTGGCGGTGCCGGTGAATTCCAGCCCGGCCTTGCCCACGCCCACACCGTAGCGGCGTGCGCGGCCGCTGTCGGTCACGAAATACAGGAAATGCGCGCGCGGCAGCACCAGAAGCTGGCCGACACCGTATTGCGCGTCGAAGTTCACATCCTGCGGGGCGAAACGAGGGTTGAGGGTGAAAGTCTTGGCCTGCGCAAACACGGTCTGCGGCACTGCGGCTGCGGCCAGGGTCGAGGCGATGAAAGAGCGGCGCGTGATCATGTCGGGGTCAAAATCCTTGTTACCTATGCAAAAGAGGTGCCACCCCGGGGGGATTCGATCAAGACAGAGCAAGCCCAAGGGGTTGCTTTCGGGCGGATCGTGCCTTTCGGATCAATCCGCCCGGACAGTCTTCAGCGCGTGAACTTCTTGAACTTGATCCGCTTGGGTTCCAGCGCATCGGCGCCCAGGCGGCGTTTCTTGTCTTCTTCGTATTGCTCGAAGTTGCCTTCGAACCATTCGACATGGGCATTGCCTTCGAAGGCCAGGATATGGGTACAGATCCGGTCAAGGAAGAAACGGTCGTGCGAAATGACCACGGCGCAGCCTGCGAAATCGACCAGCGCATCTTCCAGCGCGCGGAGCGTTTCCACGTCAAGGTCGTTGGTCGGTTCGTCAAGCAGCAGGACGTTTCCGCCCGAACGCAGCAGGCGCGCCATGTGCACGCGGTTGCGTTCGCCCCCCGAGAGGAGCGAGACCTTCTTTTGCTGATCGCCGCCCTTGAAGTTGAAGGCAGAGCAATAGGCCCGCGCGTTCACCTCGGCGTCGCCCAGCTTGATGATGTCCTGCCCGTCGGCAATGGCTTCCCAGACGTTGTCATTGGGGTTCAGGTCGTCGCGGTTCTGATCGACATAGGACAGCTTGACCGTATCGCCGTATTCGACGGTGCCCTCATCCGCCTTTTCCTGTCCGGTCAGGATGCGGAACAGCGTCGTCTTGCCGGCGCCGTTGGGGCCGATCACACCGACGATGCCGCCCGGCGGCAGAGAAAAGCTGAGGTCTTCGATCAGCAGCTTGTCACCCATGTGTTTTTTAAGTCCGTTTACCTCGATCACCTTGTTGCCAAGGCGGGGGCCGTTCGGGATGACGATCTGGGCATTGGCCAGTTTTTCGCGTTCGGATTGGCTGGCCATTTCGTTATAGGCGTTGATACGGGCCTTGGACTTGGCCTGCCGCGCCTTGGCGCCTTGCCGCATCCATTCCAGTTCGCGTTCCAGCGTCTTCTGGCGCGACTTGTCCTCGCGCGCTTCCTGGGCGAGGCGCTTGGCCTTCTGTTCCAGCCAGCTGGAATAATTCCCCTCGTAGGGAATGCCGCGACCGCGATCCAGTTCGAGGATCCAGCCGGTGATGTCATCAAGGAAGTAACGGTCGTGGGTGACGATCAGGATGGTGCCCGGATAGGCGATCAGGTGGTTCTGCAGCCACGCGATGGTTTCGGCATCAAGGTGGTTGGTCGGTTCGTCCAGCAGCAGCATGTCGGGTGCTTCGAGCAGCAGCTTGCACAGGGCCACGCGGCGTTTTTCACCGCCCGACAGTTTGGTCACGTCGGCATCATCGGGCGGGCAGCGCAGCGCCTCAAGCGAGATGTCGATCTGGCTGTCCAGATCCCAGAGGTTTTCGGCGTCGATCTGGTCCTGGAGGGCCGCCATTTCATCGGCGGTCTCATCGGAATAGTTCATCGCCAGTTCGTTGTAGCGATCAAGGATGGCCTTTTTCTTGGCCACGCCCAGCATCACGTTGCCGCGCACGTCAAGGTTCGGATCCAGCTCCGGCTCCTGGGGCAGGTAGCCCACGGTCGCGCCTTCGGCATGCCAGGCCTCGCCCTGGAAATCCTTGTCCATGCCGGCCATGATCTTGAGCAGGGTGGACTTACCCGAGCCGTTTACCCCGACAACGCCGATCTTGACGCCGGGCAGGAAGTTCAGGTGGATATTTTCGAAGCATTTCTTGCCGCCGGGGTAGGTCTTGGACACACCCTGCATGTGATAGACGTATTGATAGGCTGCCATTCGGATCGCTCCTTGAGGGGAATGCGTGGGTTTGGCCCGTAGATAACCATCAAGGGGCGCGGGGGCAATGCGCTGCGAAGGGCAGGGCACCGCCTGATTGACAAAGTGGGCGCGGCGTTGACAACTGCGCCGCCGGAGATCGCGAAGGGATGCGCCCGGGATTGGAGAGGTGATGCGCCACGAGTTACCCCATGCACGCCCTGGTGAGGTGATCGGCCTTCTGGGCGGGTCTTTCGACCCGGCCCATGCGGGGCATGTGCACATCACGCGCGCGGCGCTGCGGCGGTTCGGGTTGGACCGGGTGTGGTGGCTGGTCAGCCCCGGCAATCCGCTGAAGGCGCGGGGGCCTGCGCCCATGGCCGATCGGATCGCGCGGGCGCGTTCGATCCTTGGCGATCCGCGCGTCATCGTGACCGATTTCGAAGCGCGCGCCGGCACACGCTATACGGCGGAAACCCTTGCCGCATTGCAGTCGGCCTATCCGGGGGTGCGCTTTGTCTGGTTGATGGGCGCGGACAACCTTGTGCAGTTCGACAAATGGCAGGACTGGCGCGAGATCATGGCGCGGGTGCCGGTGGGCGTTCTGGCGCGGCCAGGGCAGAACCTGCCTGCGCGGGCCAGTCGCGCGGCGCGGATCTATCGCACGGCCCGGATCAAACCCGCCTTGAGCCGGACGCTGGCCCATGCGGATGCGCCGGCGTGGTGTTTCGTCAATGTGCCGCTGCGGGATATATCGTCTTCGGCGATCCGGGCGCGCGGGGGCTGGATCGCGGGGCAACCGCCTCACGCGGATGTGGGCTTGTCTGGGGCGGTCGGGGACGAGTAGGATTCCGGTATGAGTGATTTTGTTTCCAGACGTGGTTTCCTTGCCGGTTCCGTCGCCGCGCTGGCCTTGACGGGCCTTCCTGCCTGCGCGAACGCGCCTTCACAATCGCTGCGCCCGGCCTTGCGCCCGGCCGGGGGGCTTGCGGCCACGGTGCCGGGGGCCGAGGCGCTTGTCAGCAAGGCGCAACTGGGTGGCGAGGTTGTCTATGCCCTGGCGGATGCCGAAACCGGCGCCATGCTTGAGGCGCGCCAACCGCAACGCGGCTTGCCGCCCGCCAGCGTGGTCAAGGCGCTGACCGCGATCTATGCGCTGGACGCGCTGGGGGCTGCGCATCGTTTTGAAACGCGTCTTGTCGCGACCGGCCCGGTGCAGAACGGCATTCTTGCGGGTGACCTGGTGTTGGCGGGCGGTGGCGATCCGATGCTGGACACCGATGCTTTGGCCGATATGGCGGCCAAGCTGAAGGCAGCCGGGGTGCGCGAAGTGCGGGGCCGTTTCCTGGTCTGGGGGGGCGCATTGCCTTTTACGTCGGTCATCGACCCGGATCAGCCCGACCATGTCGGCTATAACCCGGCCGTGTCGGGGCTTTCGCTGAACTTCAACCGGGTGCATTTCGAATGGAAGCGCAACGGGCAAGGCTATGGGGTGACGATGGATGCAAGATCCGATCGTTACCGTCCCGATGTGCGGGTGGCGCGCATGTCCATCGTGGCGCGCGATCTGCCGGTCTATACCTATTCCGATGCGCAGGGCATCGACCAATGGACGGTGGCGCAATCAGCCCTTGGCAAGGGTGGCGCGCGCTGGTTGCCGGTCCGGCGCCCCGAGATTTATGCCGGTGAGGTGTTCCGCACCTTTGCGGGTGCACAGGGCATCCGGCTGCCTGCCGAACAGGTGACGCGCGGCCTGCCGGCGGGCACCGTGATCGTGCGCCAGCAAAGCCAGACTTTGCCCGAGATCCTGCGCGACATGCTGCGTTATTCGACCAACCTGACCGCCGAGATGGTGGGCCTGGCGGCAACGATTGCCAAGGGCGGGCAACCGGGATCGCTGGCGGCATCGGCGGGTGCGATGAACACATGGGCCAGCCGGTCGCTGGGGCTTTCGTCACCATCGCTCGTGGACCATTCGGGGCTTGGTGACCGGTCGCGTCTTGCGGCGGCTGACATGGTGGCTGCTTTGGTGCGCGCACGGGGGCAGGGGATGCTGCCCGAGTTGCTGCGGGACTATCCGCTGAAGGATGACAACGGGCGCAAGTCGGACAACCACCCGGTGAAGGTGAATGCCAAGACCGGGACGCTGAATTTCGTGAGCGGTCTTGCCGGGTATATGGCGCGCGACAAAGGGCGACCGATGGCCTTTGCGATCTTTGCCGCTGATGCCAAGCGGCGTGACGGCATTCCCCGCGCGGAGCGGGAGCGCCCGCAAGGCGCGCAGGGTTGGAACCGCCGCGCCCGGACATTGCAGCAGGAGCTGATCGAGCGGTGGGGCACGCTTTACAGCGCGTGATCCGAGGATCGGGCGATGACGCACCCTTGGCGGGCGCGTCACCTGATCAGGCGGGTCAGAAGTTGTAGGATATGCCCAAGGTCAGGAAGGGCAGGATCTTGATGTCGCTCAAGTCGCTGTTTGCCTGCGCCAGATCGGCGTCGAACTGCGCGCGTTCCGTCGGGTTGGTGATTGAATCCTGCCCAGTCGTGGTCACTTCCAGGCTGGTGATGCGCGCACCGATTTCCGCGACGATGCCCCAATTTTCACCGAAAGTCCGGGCATAGCCGACAGCGAGGACCGGCGCCACATCGCGTTTCTGTTTCAGCTTGGCCGAGAAGTTGCCGGTGTATGTGTTGCCTTCGATGGTGAGGCTTGTGGCCGTGCCCTCAAGCTCGTAGCCACCCAGAGACAGGCCGCCAGAGAGTCTGAGGCCGCTGTTGCCAAGGCTGTAATCCGCCATGAGCGCGACCGAGTTCGATGTCAGTTTGCCGTCGATATCACTGCCATCTACATCGAACGTGTCGGAAAAAGAACCAAGATAGAGCGGTGCGCGGGCGCCCCATGGCCCGGCGAGGTCGACCTTGGGCGCGATATAGAGGCCAAGGGTGGACAGGCCCCCTTCGATCGTCACCTTTTCGAGACTTTGCGCCGTGGCGCCGGTTGCGATTCCCGAAGCCAGCAGGACCCCTGCGATCAATGTATTTTTCAAGACTGGTTACTCCGTCACTCTGAAACATGATTGAACAAGGCAAGCAAATGCGCCGCCCTAACACCCGCAGACTAGGTTGAGTGGCCAAATGCTACAACCATAGATCATGAGCCGCCGCATTGCAGAGCAAGGCGTTACCAATCAGCCACAAGGGTACGAATTGTCAGGTCGCGGCACCGATGATCGATACAGCGCAAAGGATCAACAAGCCGGTCACAAGCAATACGGGGCGCGACATGGCGGGCCTCCCTCGGGTAATATGGTTGAATGAACGCAAGCTCAAATGACTTGGATGGAATGCGTCCAGTCTGCCGCATTCGCGCTCAGGTTCAACCCCTCAAGGGCGGTTTTGTGGCCTAAACCTTGATCAGGCCTTCATGTGCCGCGCGCGTGCGCCGCGTTCGATCGCGGCCGCGTGCAGCCGGTCGATATTCAGCTCATACCTGATTTCCTCAAGCAGCCGCAGCTCTGTCTCGAGGATACGGCCATCGGCGGCGGCCACATCGCAGGCCAGCGCATAGGCTGTCTCGTACAGGCGCTCGGGCAGGTTGTCGCGCACCAGCCCGAACAGGGCATCCAGCCCGTCTTCTTCGGAAAACAGGTCGAACACGGTTTGCGCGGTCAGGTTCATCCGGTCGATGTCGTAATCCCCGAAGATCGGCAGATGGTTCACCGCTGCCTGGATGCGCACCAGTTCGGAGGTGCGGATGCTTTCGTCCGACAGGGATACCGCGATCATCACGGCGACAAGGCAGTCCTGCGGGCTGAGGGGGTGGGGCAATTGATCCGTCATGGCACTTCCTGAAATACGGGCGCACAAATGTGTGTTGCAGCGCAGAATATTGACTGTCAGGGGGCGTAGCAATAGGAAGCCACGGTTGACCTGCGCGCCCTGCGCGGTTCCCTGCCCGATGTCCCGACATGATGGAGACTGACATGACCGATCTGCGCGATGCCGCCCTTGCCTCGAAAGCCTGGCCCTTTGAGGAAGCGCGCAAACTGGTCAAACGTTACGAAAAGGCGCCGCCCGCCAAGGGTTACGTGCTGTTCGAGACCGGATATGGCCCTTCCGGCTTGCCGCATATCGGCACCTTTGGCGAGGTGGCGCGCACCACGATGATCCGCCGCGCGTTCGAGCTGATCTCGGATATCCCGACTCGGCTGATCTGCTTTTCGGATGATGTGGACGGGATGCGCAAGGTGCCCGAGAACGTGCCCAACCCCGAGATGCTGCGCGAGCATCTGCAGCGCCCGCTGACGTCGGTGCCGGATCCTTTCGGTCAGTACGAAAGCTTTGGCCATCACAACAACGCCATGCTGCGGCGGTTCCTGGATACTTTCGGGTTCCAGTACGACTTCATCAGCGCGACAGAGTTCTACAAGTCGGGCCAGTTTGACACGATCCTGCTGCGTGCGGCGGAACGCTATGACGCGCTGATGGAGGTGATGCTGAAATCGCTGCGCGAGGAACGGCAGCAGACCTATTCGATTTTCCTGCCGATCCATCCCGAGACGGGCCGCGTTCTTTACGTGCCGATGAAAGAGGTGAACGCCAAGGATGGCACCATCACGTTTGACGACGAGGACGGGCGCGAATGGACGCTGCCGGTGACGGGCGGCAATGTGAAGCTGCAGTGGAAGCCCGACTTCGGCGCGCGCTGGGCGGCGCTGGACGTGGATTTCGAGATGTATGGCAAGGATCACAGCACCAATACGCCGATCTATGACCGCATCTGCGAGATCCTGGGCGGGCGCAAGCCCGAGCATTTCACCTATGAGCTGTTCCTTGACGAGAACGGCGAGAAGATCAGCAAATCCAAGGGCAATGGCCTGACGATCGACGAATGGCTGACCTATGCCAGCACGGAATCGCTGTCGTATTTCATGTATCAGAAGCCCAAGACGGCGAAGCGGATGCATTTCGACGTGATCCCGCGCGCGGTGGACGAATATCACCAGCAGCTGCGCGCCTTTCCCGATCAGGATGCGGCGGGAAAGGTCAACAACCCGGTGTGGCACATCCATGGCGGCAACCCGCCTGCCAGCCACATGGTTGTGCCCTTCTCGATGCTGCTGAACCTTGCGTCTGTCTCGGCGGCCGAGGACAAGGACAAGCTGTGGGGCTTCATCCGGCGCTATGCGCCCGAGGCCACGCCAGAGGCGAACCCGGACATGGACCAGGCCGCCGGTTTCGCGGTGCGCTATTACAACGATTTCGTGAAGCCGCATAAGGTTTACCGTGCGCCCAGCGACCTGGAGCGCGAGGCGCTGACCGATCTGCGTGACCAGTTGAAGACCTGGGATGGCGGGCTGGATGCCGAGGCGCTGCAAGGGCTGGTCTTTGCCGTGGGACGTGACCGGTTCGATCCGCTGCGCGACTGGTTCACCGCGCTATACGAGGTATTGCTGGGTGCGAGCCAGGGGCCGCGCTTTGGCGGGTTCATTGCCCTTTACGGCGTGGATGAAACCGTGGCGCTGATCGATAAGGCACTGGCCGGCGATCTGACCTGAGGGATTGACGCTTCGTCACCCCGGTCTAGCTGATCCTTGGCGGGATAGCGGAGGATCGGCCATGAAGCTTGTGCAGACCCTGGGACGGATGATGGCGCTTCTGTTGCTGGCCTTGTGGCTGGGCACGGGTGCCGCCGAGGCGCAGGATCGGGGTATCGAGGATACGATCGGCCAGCAGCTTGAGGCGTTCAAGGCCGATGACTTTGGCGCCGCCTTTGATTTTGCCAGTCCCATGATCAAGAACATCTTCCGCACGCCCGAGAATTTCGGCGCGATGGTCCGGCAGGGATATCCGATGGTCTGGCGACCGGCGGAAGTCACTTATCTGGAACAGCGCGAAATCGCGGGCGCCATCTGGCAGAAGGTACAGATCGTCGATGGCGCAGGGCGGGTGCATATCCTTGACTACCAGATGATACAGACACCCGAGGGTTGGCAGATCAATGGTGTCCAGTTGCTGGAACAACCTGAGGTGAGCGCCTGATCCTTGCCGGTGCACCGTGACGGTGCCGTCGGGCTTCGTTAATCAGTCGTTGGTAGATCCCTGACCAGCCAGGCGCGTTGCCGGGCCATGGTGGAAAGGGATCCTGATGAACAAAGCGATTACCGATGGCGTGGTCTTGATGCCCCCTCCGTTCGAGGCGGGGCTTGATGTGTGGTCCAGCCAGGACGGCACGCCGGGGTCGGATACCTACCTTGCGGCCGCCAATGCGGGCTTTGTTCCGGCCGATCAGGATTTCGCCGGATGCCTTGAGATGCAGAAGACCCAGACTGTGCAGCGCCTGCGCTACATGGGGGAGACCCCGCTGCTGCCCGGCTGCTACCTGCGGATCACGGCGCGCATAAAGGCGATCAGCGGCGCGCTGCCCACGGTGCGGATTGCCGGGTGGGCCGGTGGCGCGGGCGGGGTCAACGTGGCGGGCGTGCCGCAGACCGGGCCGGCCGTCGCACTGCAAAGTTATGGCCGCGTTGTCGAGATCAGCGCGATCGTGGGGGCGGGCGCGCGGTCCGGTGTGGACATGGTCTGGGGTGGGTTGCCGCTTTACGGTCATTTCGGGTTGGACCTGACCGGGCCGAATGGCGGCATCGTGCGGATCGACGACCTTGTGATCGAGGATATCACATCGGTCTTTCACCGTGACATGATGAACTGGGTCGATGTGCGCGACTATGGCGCGGTGGGCGACGGTGTCACCGATGATCACGCGGCATTCGTGGCTGCCGATCAAGCGGCGGCGGGGCGGCGCATCCTGGTGTCCGCCGGGACCTATCTGGTCGGGCAGAGCCTGACGATCAACAGCCGGATACAGTTCGAGGGCACGCTGAGCATGCCCGCGGATGCGATCCTGTCGCTGACCCGCGATTTCGACCTTCCGGCCTATATCGACGCTTTCGGGGACGAGGTGCTGGCCTTCCGCAAGGCGTTCCAGGCGTTGCTGAACAACGTGGATCACGAGTCGCTTGATCTGGGCGGGCGGCGCATCCAGGTGCGCGGCCCGATCGACATGGCCGCCGCCGTGCCGAACCGCACGCAATTCGCGCAGCGACGCCATATCCGCAACGGGCAGTTCTTCGTCGAGGAAAACGCCGCATGGGCGACAGAGGTTTTCACCTCGCAGGCAACCTATGCGCTGGGCGATCCCCTGCGCCTGACCGGTGTGGCCAATATCGCCAATATCCCCGTGGGTTCATTGATCGAGGGCAATGGCGTGGGGCGAGAGGTCTATGTGCGCGCAACGAACGTGGGTACCGGCGAGATCACCCTTTCAATGCCCCTGTTCGATGCGGCAGGCACGCAGACCTATACCTTCCGCCGCTTCAAATATGTTCTGGATTTCAGCGGCTTTGCGCAGCTTTCGCGCTTTTCCATGTCGGATATCGAATTCCTGTGTGGCGGGCGGGCCAGCGGGATCATGCTGGCGCCGACGGGCCTGACCTTCCACGTCAAGGATTGCTTTTTCACCACGCCGCGCGACCGGGGCCTGACGTCGATCGGGATCGGCTGTCAGGGGATGCTGATCGACCGCTGCCAGTTCCTGTCCAACGAGATCCAGACCCGCGCGCAGGACCGCATGTCGATTGCGCTGAATGCCAATGCCAATGACGTCAAGCTGCGCGACAATCGCATCACCCAGTTTCGCCATTTCGCGGTGCTGGGTGGCACCGCCAGCATCATTGCGGGCAATCACTGGTTCCAGGGCGATGACGAGCCGGGTGGCGTGCGCACCGGCGGGCTGATCCTGACCTCCAGCCACAACCGGGCGACCATCACCGGCAATTACATCGACAACTGCTTCATCGAATGGACGAACGAGCATGATCCCGAACCCGCCTTCAGCAGCGAGTTCTCGTTCCGCGCGCTGAGTGTCACGGGCAATATCTTCCAGGCGATCGATGTCGCGCCATGGTTCCGCTTCTTCGTGGTCAAGCCGCATGGGGCCGGGCATTTCATCAGCGGTCTGACCATGACCGGTAATGTTTTTCGCGCGATCCGGGGTGATATCGACAGGGTCGAACATGTCGATACCTCTTTTGCCGATCTCGACTATGGCCGGATGCGCAACATACTGGTGCAGGGCAACCTGTTCAATTCCGTGGTGCAGGGCATCATCAACCCGGTTGCCATCCACCACACACAGAATACCGTGGCGGAAACCTGGGTGGTCAATGCCGCGGGGCCGCTGCCCTTCGGCGGGTTTGCCCAGCAGGTCGAGGCCGTAGTGGCGCGGGGACCCATCCGCAACGCATCCAACGTGATCCGCTACGAGATGCCCCATGCGGTGACCGAACAAGGTGCCGCGCGCAACCTTGTACATCTTGGCTGGCCGCAGGCTGTGTCAGGCGCGGTGTCCGTGATGACGCGGATGGATAATCCGTAACCGGTCAGAGCCCCAGGTCGCCGGGTGTCAGGACAAAGGCGCGCCCGAACCCGCCGTTCAGATAGGCAGACTGCACATCAAACAGGGCGAAGGAAAAATCGGCAAAACCGATGTAGAGCTTGGCTTTTGGGTGGTCGCGCAGCCAATGCGCGGCCATTTCCGTATGCCCGTCCTCGCCATGCCGCAGGAAACGGACCTGCCCCTGCACGGTCAGGCGCGGATGGGTCAGCGGATCGCCTCGGGTTCCCGGCTCGCCCAGCAGGATCGATGCGGCCGGGTTTGCCTTGAGCGCGCGGGTATGATGCGACAGGTCCGAGACCAGTGTCGCGGGTTGCCCCTGCGGGGTGCAGCCGAATGCCACGCGTGTCACCATCGGTGATCCCGTGTCGGGGTCGATCACGCCGAGGGCCGCGTGCCGCGCCCGCAGCATGAGATCCCGCGCAAGGCTGCGGGCCTCGTCATCCGTTGGCCGGATCGGGCTGGGTTTGTCGGTGCTCATTCTTGCAGATTAGGCTTGGCGCCCGGAAGGGACAAGCGTGGTTCGGGGCGGTGCGCGTCCTGTCAGAAGGTGCTCCAGAGGCCGATCTTTACCCCTCTTTCATCGCTGCCTTGCAAGGCGTGAAAAAAGCCGATCTCCAGGCGCATCCGGTCGTTCAGGCGATAGGTGGCGGATGGGGCGATCCGCAGGAAACTGGCCTGCGGCGCGATCCCTTCGGCCTGAAGCAGCAAGAGGCTGTCCTGCACCTCGACCAAGCCGGTCTGAAGCTGCAGCATCAATGTCCAGTCGGACGGTGGCGCATCTGCCCACCCCGGTGTGAAGCCCAGCGTGATGTCTGTTTTCAGATCAATCTCCTGCGCGGACATGTCGACCTCGAGAAGGGTGTCGATCGCGATCCATCCCGTGCCGTGGCGGGTCGTGATGTTGCGCCCGAAGGACAGGCCAGGGCGCAGGACCGGTTGACCCGCGATCTCGCCAAGGCCGATTTCCGCCGCGATCAGCCAGCCGAAGGACTGGCCGAAGGGCGCCCGCAGAAAGGCCACCGTCTTGGTCTGGCCCGACACGCTGCGGCCTGCGTCCAGCCCAAGGGTGATGCGCGGCAAAAGCCCGTATTCCGCGAAAAGCGCGGTATAGCTGTCCGTTCCATCCACCCCCTGCCAAATACTGAGACTGGCAAAGCCTGTGCCCGATGAACGCGGCCAGGCGCCGGCATGGGCTTGCCCCGCGAGAAGGCAACATATGAGGACCAGCATGCGACCCATCGGGGAACCCTCCACCCGCACAAGATCGCCTTGCAAGGTAAACCCAAGGTTAACATCGTCGGGTTTGGGGGAGGGGACTGTCATGCTATCATCCGCGCAAGGTGCGGCCGCTGCCCAGTCGCCGCGCCATGACATGCCAGGCCAGGGAGGACAGGACATGCCCCAGATCAAGACACCCGCCGACTGCCAGACCGTGATCACCACCTTCGAGATGACGCCGGG
>JAJLKH010000090.1:0-4684 GCA_033839205.1 Rhodobacterales bacterium
GGGGTCGACCAGGGACCAGTTCGGAATATCCTCGGCCCAGGGACCGAACAGCAGGCCGTTTTCCTTCATCGCGGCGAAATTGGCGCCGTTGATCCAGATCATGTCGATCGAACCACCCTCGGTGCGGCCCGCCGCCTTCTCGTTCAAAACAGTGCTGACAGCGGTGGCCGTGTCGGACAGTTTCACATGCTCCAGCGTGATACCGAACTGGCCCTGCACCTGCTGCCCGGCCCAGGCTATAAAGTCATTGGTGCGCGGATCGCCGCCCCATGCGTTCCAGTACACCGTCTGCCCGCGCGCTTCTTGCAGAACGCTGTCCCATGCCTTGGGATCTGGATCGGCAAGGGCCGGCAGGCAAAGGGTTGCAACAAGCGCGGTTGTCACTGTCAGTCTGGCAATCATTACGACTCTCTGTCTTTAGGGGCGGCCTGTCATGGCCCGTGACCATCGACAAACACCGCCCGGCGCCGCTTCGTCAACCGCTTGCGTTACACAATTTCGTAGAAGGGCCGATCCAAAGCCTTTACACCCGTCTCCCCTTCGCCTTGACTGATCACCGCACAGGGCCGGGGAGGGGTCGATGGGATTGCGCTTTTTCTCGGACCGCGACAGGCCGGTGCATCTTGGCCCCTATCCGCTGGAACGTCTGGCACGGCACGACACCCCGCCCGATATGGCAGCCGTGCCACCCATGCCCGTGCTGGATTTCCACAGGCATGATGCGCCCCAAAGCATCGTCAATGCCATGGGCGAATATCAGGCCATGCTGGATGCGATCCGCGACGGTATGGTCAACCGCGCCCGCGCCGTGATCCCCGATGATCCGCAGGACCGCGCCAATCATCTGAAGGCTTTCGGCTACTTTTCCGATGCCTCGATGGTGGGGATCGGCCCGGTGCCCGCCGCGGCGCTGCTGGACCGGCCCCGCCGCAACCCGGATATCGACCGTCTGGCCCATGACCTGAAGACGCGGCAGACCAAGACCCTGGCCTCGGGCATCGACATGATCATGGCCGATCTGAAGGAGTCGATGGAGGCGCCGCCGCGCGGCATCGCCGGGCACCACACAGCGCTGGTCTTTCTCTATGAACATCACCGCGACCCGTCCAGGGACGAGGCGGGCGCGGACTGGATCATGGATGCGCAGACCCATCGCGCCTGCCTGCGCGGGGCGGAAACCGCCGTGGTGCTCGCCAATTACATCCGGCTTCTGGGCTTTGATGCCTGCGCGCACAGCTACACCACATCCGATGTCGATCTGCACCGGCTTGCCGTGGCGGCAGGTCTGGCCAGCGTGGAAGATGCCGCATTGGTCGCCCCGTGGCTGGGCACGCGCTTCGGTCTGGCTGCGGTGACGACCGACATGGATCTGGCCCATGACCGCCCGCTTGCCCCGATGGCGCAGCAACCATGGTTTCACACGCAAGGCCCCGCATGGTGGCTGGGCAAGGGCACGGCCAAATCCGCGCTCAACCGCGATCCCTTCCGGCGCCGTGCCTATGCGATGGGCGCGCATCCCTTCGAAGACCTCAAGCGCGTGGACACACCCACCACCTATATCGACGAGGCGCGCGTCGCGCGCGTGCCCAAGCGCGCCGATCTTTTCGCGCGCGCCCAATTCGGCGACATGGGCAAGACGGTGCAGAAAGGGGCGACCGGCGGGCATTACGTGCGCAAATCCGCGCCCAGTTCGGCGCAGCGCCGCGTGCTGGGCGCGTTCGTGCTGCTGCAGGATGGCGCGCCCGCCCCGGAAAAGACCCGCCTCGATCCGGCCAGGGCCGCCGATCTGGTCAAGGCCGCCGCCTATTTTCTGGGTGTCGATGCGGTGGGGATATCGCGCTGCCCGAATTGGGCGTGGTATTCCCATGATGCGACCGGCGCACCCATCGATCCGCCCCATGATCAGGCCATCAGCATGATCATCGACCAGGGCCACGAGACGATGGAGGGCGCCTCGGGCGATGACTGGATCAGCGTGGCGCAATCCATGCGCGCCTATCTGCGGTTCTCGCTGCTGGGCGGCGTGATCGCGCAGCAGATCCGCAACCTGGGTTACAAGGCCAAGGCCCATAGCGTCATGGATGGCGAGGTGCTGCAACCGCCGCTCCTCCTGCTTTCCGGTCTGGGCGAGGTCAGCCGCATTGGCGAGGTGATCCTCAACCCCTTCCTCGGTCCGCGCCTGAAATCGGGTGTCGTAACCACCGATATGCCCCTGGCGCATGATCGCCCGATCGACTTCGGATTGCAGCGGTTTTGTGAATCCTGCAACAAATGTGCGCGCGAATGCCCCTCTGGCGCAATCACCGCCGGTCCAAAGCTGATGTTCAACGGCTACGAGATCTGGAAATCCGACAGCCAGAAATGCGCCACCTACCGGATCACCACGCCAGGCGGCGCCATGTGCGGGCGCTGCATGAAGACCTGCCCCTGGAACCTCGAGGGGCTTTTTGCCGAAAAGCCCTTTCGCTGGGCCGCGATGCACCTGCCCGCCGCCGCCTCCGCCCTGGCACGGCTGGATGATGCGCTGGGCCGGGGCGGTCTGAACCCGGTCAAGACATGGTGGTGGGACCTCGAGATCGAAGAGGATGGCGGCTATCGCCCCACCCGCCACCCGGTGAACCGGCGCGATCTGCAAAAAGACCTGAAGCTGCGCTACCAGGATCAGACGCTGGCCGTCTATCCCGCGCCCTTGGCCCCGCATCCCTGGCCCTATCCCGCCCCGATGGACCGCGAGGCCGGGATCGCCGCCTACCAGGCCATGATCCCCGCGCAGGATTACCGCGACCGGCTGGCGCGCGGCGATGACAGCCATGTGCATCGCTACACCGTCCCGCAGGATGCCCCGGTGATCGAGGTGCGCGTGTCACGCGTCGAACCCATGACGCCGGATGTCACGAAATACGAATTCACCGCGCCCGATGGGGGTGATCTGCCGGAATGGACCGCTGGCGCGCATCTCGATATCGTCGTCGCCCCCGAATTCCTGCGGCAATATTCGATGTCGGGCGATCCGGCGGACCGGTCCAAATACCAGATCGGCGTGCTGCGCGAAGATGCCGGGCGGGGCGGCTCGAAACTGATGCATCGCATCTTCACGCCGGGGCGGCGCGTCTTCATCTCGAAACCGATCAACCATTTCGATCTGGTCGAAGATGCCGCCAAGACCCTGCTGATGGGGGGCGGCATAGGGATCACCCCGATGATCGCCTTCGCCCACCGCCTGCATGCGTTGGGGCGCGACTTCGCGCTGCACTACTCCTGTTCCAGCCGCGCGGCGGCGGGGTATCTGGATGATCTGGCGGCGGCACCATGGGCGGACCGCATGCATCTGCACATGTCCGACGAAGGCAGCCGCGCCGATCTGGACCAGATCCTCGCAGGCTACCGCCCCGGCTGGCATGTCTATACCTGCGGGCCGGTGCGCTACATGGATGCGGTGATCGACGCGGCCACGCGGCAGGGCTATCCCGACGAGGCGCGGCATCTGGAATATTTCGCGGTCCCGGAACAGCCCGATTACGTGAACCACCCCTTTACCCTGCGGCTGGCGCGGTCAGGGCGCGATCTGCATGTGCCAGCAGATCGCAGCGCCACCGATGTGCTGGCCGATGCGGGCGTGCATGTGGATGTGAAATGCGCCGATGGCATCTGCGGCGTGTGCAAATGCACCCTGCTGTCGGGCAAGGTGGAACACCGCGATTTCGTGCTGTCACAGGCGCAGCGCAAGGATGCGATCATCCTGTGCCAAAGCCGCGCCGCCGACCCGGACGGCGTGGTCGAGATCGACCTTTAGCGCGGCGTTCAGACGACGACCTCCATCGCCTCCTGCTCGCCCACCCCGAAGACGCGCTTGTAACGCGCGATCTCGTCCGCCGGTCCCATCGCCTTGTTGGGATTGTCCGACAGCTTGACCGTGGGCCGCCCGTTGGCCGACACCGCCTTGCAGACAAGGCTGAAGGGCGCCAGCGCGTCATCCTTGACCAGCCCGCGGAAATCATTGGTCAGCAGCGTGCCCCAGCCGAAGGATGGCCGCACGCGCCCTGCGAACTGCTTTTGCAATTCCGCGATCTTCTGCACGTCCAGCCCGTCGGAAAAGATCACCAGCTTCTGGCGCGGATCCTCGCCCCGGCTTTTCCACCAGGCGATGGCGGTTTCCGCGCCCGCCGCCGGATCGCCGCTGTCGATTCGGATGCCCGTCCAGCCCGCCAGCCAGTCAGGCGCGTTCTGCAGGAAACCCCGGCTGCCGTAGGTATCGGGCAGGATGATGCGCAGGTTGCCGTCATGCTCCTCGTGCCAGTCGGCCAGCACGCGGTACGGCGCCTCGCGCAGGGCTGCGTCATCCTCGGCCAGGGCGGCATAGACCATCGGCAGTTCATGGGCATTGGTGCCGATCGCCTCGATATCGCGCTTCATCGCGATCAGGCAGTTCGAGGTGCCCACGAACTTGTCGCCCAGGCCCTCGATCAGCGCCTGCACGCAACGATCCTGCCACAGGTAGGAATGCCGCCGCCTTGTGCCGAAATCGGCCAGCCGCAGCCCATCGACCTCGCGCAGCGCCTCGACCTTTTCCCACAGCTTCGTCATCGCGCGGGCGTAAAGCACCTGCAACTCGAACCGCCCCATCGTGTTCAGCACCGCGCGCCCGCGCAACTCCATCAGTACGGCCAGCGCGGGGATCTCCCAC
>JAJLKH010000091.1:0-6877 GCA_033839205.1 Rhodobacterales bacterium
CCCACGCAGCGGGAAATTGGCCATTGGTTCGCCCGCCATCAGTCGCGCGGCGATGGATGCGATCGCGCTGTCGGTCGCCTTTGCCACGAAGGGCACGGTGCGCGAGGCACGCGGGTTCACCTCGATCAGATAGACCTCATCATCCTTGATCGCGAACTGCACGTTCATCAGGCCCACCACACCCAGCGCCAGCGCCAGGGCCTCGGTCTGCTTGTGTACTTCGTCGATGATGTGCTGCGGCAGCGAGTAGGGGGGCAGCGAACAGGCGCTATCGCCCGAATGCACGCCCGCTTCTTCGATATGCTGCATCAGGCCGGCCACATGCACGGTCTTGCCATCACACAGCGCGTCCACATCCATTTCCACGGCACCCGACAGGTAGCTGTCCAGAAGCACGGGGCTGTCACCGGACACGACAACCGCCTCGCGGATGTAGCGCTCCAGATGCGCCATGTCGCGCACGATCTCCATCGCGCGACCACCCAGAACATAAGACGGCCGGATCACCAGCGGAAAACCGATATCCTCGGCGATGGCCAGCGCCTGCGCATCGGTCGAGGCAATGCCATTGCGCGGCTGCTTCAGCCCAAGGCGGTTCACAAGCTGCTGGAACCGCTCGCGGTCCTCTGCAAGGTCGATCGCATCGGGCGTCGTGCCCAGGATCGGGATGCCTTCTTCGTAAAGCGCATTGGCCAGTTTCAGGGGAGTCTGCCCGCCAAACTGCACGATGACGCCATGCAGCGTTCCGTTCTGCTGCTCGACCCGCAGGATTTCCATCACATGTTCGAAGGTCAGCGGCTCGAAATACAGCCGGTCCGACGTGTCATAGTCGGTCGACACCGTTTCCGGGTTGCAGTTGATCATGATGGTCTCATAGCCCACGTCCGACAGGGCGAAGCAGGCATGACAGCAGCAATAATCGAATTCGATCCCCTGTCCGATCCGGTTGGGACCACCGCCCAGGATGACCACCTTCTTGCGATCCGATGGGCGCGCCTCGCATTCCACGTCACCCATCGCGGGCGCCTCATAGGTGGAATACATGTAAGGCGTCTGCGCCTCGAACTCGGCGCCGCAGGTGTCGATCCGCTTGAAGACCGCGTTCACGCCCAGGTTCTGCCGGGCGCGGCGCACATTCGCTTCGGACCGGCCGGTCAGATGACCCAGGCGCGCATCGGTAAAGCCCATCATCTTCAGCTTGCGCAGCCCGTATTCGGTGACGGGCAGACCGTTCTTGCGCACCTCTTCCTCGGCCTCGATGATCTCGCGGATGCGGGCCAGGAACCAGGGGTCGAACATCGTGGTCGCGTGGATCTCGTCATCGGTCAGGCCGTGGCGCATGGCTTGCGCGATGGTGCGCATCCGGTCCGGCGTGGCCTTGGAAATCGCCTTGATCACGGCCGATTTCTCGGGAGCGCCCTCGATCGCCACCTCGTCAAAGCCGGTCAGGCCGGTCTCCATCGAGGCCAGCGCCTTCTGCAGCGACTCGTGGATCGTCCGTCCGATGGCCATGGCCTCGCCCACGGATTTCATCGCCGTGGTCAGGTTGGGCTGCGATCCGGGGAATTTCTCGAAGGCAAAGCGCGGGATCTTGGTGACCACGTAGTCGATCGTCGGCTCGAAACTTGCCGGCGTGACCTTGGTGATGTCATTGTCCAGCTCGTCCAGAGTGTAGCCCACGGCCAGTTTCGCCGCGACTTTGGCGATGGGGAAACCCGTCGCCTTTGACGCCAGCGCCGAGGATCGCGACACGCGGGGGTTCATCTCGATCACGACCATGCGCCCGTCAGCGGGGTTGATCGCCCATTGTACGTTCGAGCCGCCGGTTTCCACGCCGATCTCGCGCAGCACGGCGATCGAGCCGTTGCGCATGATCTGGTATTCCTTGTCGGTCAGGGTCAGGGCAGGGGCCACGGTGATCGAATCGCCCGTGTGTACGCCCATCGGATCGACGTTCTCGATCGAGCAGACGATGATGGCATTGTCCGCCTTGTCGCGGACAACCTCCATCTCGTATTCCTTCCAGCCCAGCAGCGATTCATCGACAAGGATCTGCGCCATCGGCGAGGCTTCCAGACCCGAGCGGCAATAATATTCGTAATCGTCGCGGTTATAGGCCACCCCACCACCGGTGCCGCCAAGCGTGAAGGCGGGGCGGATGATGGCCGGCAGACCGATCTCTTCCAGCGCGTCCATCGCCTGCTTCAGGCCGGCGGCGATGTCGTATTTGCCATTCTCTTTCTTGGGGGCCGCAACGATGGTCGCCTTGGGGTTTTCCAGCCCGATCCGGTCCATCGCTTCGCGGAACAGCTTGCGGTCTTCAGCCATTTCAATGGCTTGGCGGTTGGCGCCGATCAATTCGACCCCGAATTTGTCCAGCACGCCCATATCCGCCAGTGCCAGCGACGTGTTCAGCCCGGTCTGTCCGCCCATCGTGGGCAGCAGCGCATCGGGGCGTTCCTTTTCGATGATCTTGGCCACGACTTCGGGCGTGATCGGCTCGATATAGGTGGCATCGGCCAGACCAGGATCGGTCATGATGGTCGCGGGATTCGAATTGACCAGGATCACCCGGTAGCCTTCCTCGCGCAGCGCCTTGCAGGCTTGTGCGCCGGAATAGTCGAACTCGCAGGCCTGTCCGATCACGATGGGACCGGCTCCGATGATCATGATGGATGAGATATCGGTTCTTTTCGGCATGTCGGTCCCCTTTTTCGCGCGGGTCTGAAAGCAGCATCCGCCCGCGCGGCAGCCCAGCGCGGAAGCAGGCCCCCGCGCGCAAATTCTCGTGGGTTATAGACATCCCCGAATGCGGCGCAAGCCCTGATAGGGGCTAAAATGTGCCTGAGACGATCCTTCCGAAAGACCCTTGTAGGCATGCCGTCCGATACCTATGTCAACTTTGGTTGACAAGTTCAGGTCATGGTTGGCGTTGCGACGCCGCTTTTTCCTTTTTACGCCGAATGCGCCCCGGTTTTCGGGGCAGACCTACAGGTTTCGCCGGGTGGGCAGGAAAGGATTTGCAATGGCACGCCGGGATCGTCGGAAAAACCGGGTGGCGACATGATTGCCCCAACGGCAGGCTTGCTGCGTCCTCCGCGGCGCAAGGGCATGATGGGCGCGCAGACCGTGCTGCCCCTGGTCGCTGCCATCGAGCGCAGCCTCGGTGCCGCCGTCGTGACGCAGCTTTTGGACGAGGCGCGATTCACACATCTTCCCGAACATGGCGAACATGTGCGCGAGCGTCAGGTCGCCGTCCTGCATCAGGCCCTGCGCCGGCAATATCCCGAACAGGCCGAAAGCATCCAGCGCGAGGCGGCGCGCGACGCGGTGGA
The DNA here is from genome assembly GCA_033839205.1 of Rhodobacterales bacterium. Classification (GTDB taxonomy): domain Bacteria; phylum Pseudomonadota; class Alphaproteobacteria; order Rhodobacterales; family Rhodobacteraceae; genus Seohaeicola. Next base: position 3,336 of record JAJLKH010000091.1, read on the forward strand.
ATGGATCATCAACAACCGCATTCCGGCCCGTGCGCGCCTGCTCTTGTCCGGCATGCCTTGGGGCTTGGCGGTCTGGATGCTGGGCCGGCACGCGGCGCAGAACGCTTGGGCCTTTGGCGGGTCTGGCCGGTTCGAACTGCTCAGTACCAGCGAATTCCAGCTTACGGACAATCCGCTGATCCGCGGTGAACACAGCTCCCACCCGATCTGCGCATGGCATGAGGAACTGTTTCAACAGACCTTTCGGCGCATGGCGCACAGCCGCCTGCGCTGCATCGAAGCAAGCTGCATGGCGACCGGGGCGAATGCCTGCAGGTTCCACCTTGTGATGGAGCCTGTCAGACCCGTCTCTTGATCTGTGTCAAGTTTAGTTGACATTTAATGTGTCAGAATTTCTGAAAACCTCAGGGAGTCTGTCATGCGCATTCTGTTTGTTCACCCCAACTACCGCTCTGGCGGGGCGGAAATTGCAGGCACATGGCCACCAGCCTGGGTGGCCTATCTGACGGGCAGCCTGCGACGGGCCGGTTTCGACGATATCCATTTCATCGACGCGATGACCGACAATATCTCGGATGACGATCTGGCGCGCCAGATGGCAGCCCTTGATCCAGACGTGGTCGGCGTGACCTCGATCACCCCCTCGATCTACCGGGCCGAGGATGTCTTGAGGCTGGCACAGGATCATTGCCCGCGCGCGGTGCGGATGATGGGCGGTGTCCATGCGACCTTCATGTTCAAGCAGGTCCTGTCCGAGGCGCCTTGGGTCGACGTGATCGTGCGCGGCGAAGGCGAGGAAATCCTGACCGAACTGATGCTTGCCGTCGAGGATGGCCGCTGGCCTGCGGACCGCCACAAGATCAAGGGCATCGCCTTTGCCGAGGATGATCAGATCGTGGCGACCCCCGCCGCCAGCACCGTCAAGGATCTGGACGGGATCAACCCCGATTGGTCGATCCTTGAATGGGAGAAATACAAGTACATCCCCCTGAACACCCGCGTCGCCATCCCCAATCTGGCGCGCGGTTGCCCCTTCACCTGCTCTTTCTGTTCGCAATGGAAGTTCTGGCGCGACTACCGCGTGCGCGATCCCAAGAAGGTGGTCGATGAAATCGAAGACCTGGTGAACAATCACGGTGTGGGCTTCTTCATCCTCGCGGACGAAGAGCCCACCATCAACCGCAAGAAATTCATCGAATTCTGCCAGGAACTGATCGACCGCGGCCTGCCCGACCGCGTGAAATGGGGCATCAACACCCGCGTCACCGACATCTACCGCGACAAGGACCTGCTCAAGTTCTACCGCAAGGCCGGACTGGTGCATGTCTCGCTGGGCACCGAAGCCGCCGCCCAGATGAAACTCGACATCTTCAACAAGGAAACCAAGGTCGAAGAAAACAAGACCGCGATCAAGCTCTTGCGCGATGCCGATATCCTGGTCGAGGCGCAGTTCATCGTGGGTCTGGACAATGAAACCCCCGAAACGCTTGAAGAAACCTACAAGATGGCCTGGGACTGGCAGCCCGATCTGGCGAACTGGTCGATGTATACACCTTGGCCCTTCACGCCGCTGTTCCAGGAACTCAAGGACCAGGTCGAGGTGTTCGATTTCAGCCGCTACAATTTCGTGACCCCCATCATGAAGCCCGCCGCCATGACGCGGGGCGAATTGCTGGACGGGGTGATGAACAATTACCGCCGCTTCTACATGAAAAAGGCGCTGTTCCATTACCCGTGGCGCGGCACCGGGTTTCGGCGGCGCTATCTGCTGGGATGCCTGCATGCCTTTCTGAAGGCCGGGTTCGCGCGCACCTTCTATGATCTGGGCAAGGTCGGCTATACGGGGCCGCAGTCCAAGAACAAGCTGGATTTCCATTTCGACGAGACCCGCACCATCGCCGAGGCGCAGATGGAGGATTGGGAAGCCTCCGCCGACAAGGCCGCACGTGCCGCCGAACGGCGCGCCGCGCTGCGCGAGCAGGGCAAGGAGCGCGCGGTGGAACGCGCCAAGGGGTTCAGGATGCCCAACGGGGCCGAGGTCAAGGCCTGCGGTGGCGGCGCGGACCAGATGGAGGATGTCTGACCCATGAAGGCGGCAGGCGCCGGGCTGATCGGGCCGAATGCGGTGCTGCAACTGGTGCCGCTTCTGGACCGGGCGGGCGGGGCTGACTGGCGCGCGGGTCTGATGAAAATGGCAGGGATTGACGCGCTGCCCGACGGGTCGGGCATGATCCCCGAAGGCCCCGTGGCGCGGCTGCATCAGGCGCTGCGGCGCGACCGGCCCGATCTGGCGCCTGCGCTGGGCTGGCAGGCGGGGCTGGCGACGGGGGATTACATTCTGGCCCATCGCATTCCAAGCGCCGCTCAACGGCTGTTGAAGGTGCTGCCATGGCGGCTCTCGGCGCGGCTTCTGTCCATGGCGATCGCGCGCAACGCCTGGACCTTCGCGGGATCGGGACGGTTTCTGGTCATCACACCCCTGCGGTTCGAACTGCGCGCCAACCCCTTGGTGCGGGGCGAGGTGGCGGATCATCCGCTGTGTGATTGGCACCGGGGCGTCTTCACGCGGCTCTTTCAGACCCTCGTTCATCCGCATCTGACCTGCGCCGAGACGCGCTGCTCTGCGCAGGGGCATGCCGGCTGCCGGTTCGAGATGCGCCTTGAGCCGGATGAAATCGGGCTGATCCCTTGACTTCCAAGCGCGGGCGCGGTGTATCGGGCCAACCGATTTACCCCGAAGGGACCGTCCGATGCACGCCTATCGCAGCCATACCTGCGCCGATCTGAACATCTCTCACGTGGGCCAGACGGTCCGCCTGTCCGGCTGGGTGCACCGGGTGCGCGATCACGGCGGCATCCTGTTCATCGACCTGCGCGACCATTACGGCATCACGCAGGTGCTTTGCGATCCCGACAGCCCGGTGTTCTCGCAGGTGGAAAAGGTCCGCTCGGAATGGTGCATCCGCATCGACGGCGAGGTGAAGGCCCGCGATGCCTCGCTGATCAACCCCAAGATCCCCACCGGCGAGGTCGAGGTCTTCGTGCGCGACATCGAGGTGCTGGGCGCGGCCAAGGAATTGCCGCTCATGGTCTTCGGCGATCAGGAATACCCCGAGGAAACGCGCCTGCGCTACCGCTTCCTCGATCTGCGGCGCGAGGCGATGCAGCGCAACATGACCCTGCGCTCGGACGTGGTGGCGTCGATGCGCAAGCGCATGTGGGACAAGGGCTTCCGCGAATACCAGACGCCGATCATCACCGCCTCCTCGCCCGAGGGCGCGCGCGACTTCCTGGTGCCGTCGCGCCTGCATCCGGGCAAGTTCTACGCCCTGCCGCAGGCGCCGCAGCAGTTCAAGCAACTGTTGATGGTGTCGGGCTTCGACAAGTATTTCCAGATTGCGCCCTGTTTCCGCGACGAAGACCCGCGCGCCGACCGCTCGCCCACCGATTTCTACCAGCTCGACATGGAAATGTCCTTTGTCGAACAGCAGGACGTGTTCGACACGATCCAGCCGGTGATCGAAGGCATCTTCGAGGAATTC
>JAJLKH010000092.1:0-14241 GCA_033839205.1 Rhodobacterales bacterium
AAACACCAATGGGTCTGCCCCGACTGGGATCAGCCGATCCGGCAGGGCAATGATTTCATCGTCTGCCAGGCGGCCAAGGTGCCTTTGGGCAATTCCCCGCAATGGGTGCACAAGACCTACAGTTTCTTTGTCGCGGTCTTCACCTTCGCCATCGTCTTCGGCGCCTTTGCCGCCAACGTGCTTTACGGCGCGATGCGCGCCGTGCCGCGCGCGCAGCTTGAAACCGCCGAAGCCTACGGCATGACCCACCGGCAGACCTTCTGGCGCATTACCGTGCCGCAGATGTGGGTCTATGCGCTGCCGGGCCTGTCGAACCTGTGGATGGTGCTGATCAAATCCACGCCCCTGCTGTTCCTGCTGGGGGTCGAGGATATCGTCTACTGGGCGCGCGAATTGGGCGGCACCAAGACACCGCGCTTCACCGATTACCCGCATGGTGACTGGCGGATGTGGTATTTCCTTGTGCTGCTGGTCTTCTACCTGGGCTTCACCCGCGTCTCCGAGGTGGTGCTTGACCGCATCATGGCCCGCCTGACCCTGGGACAGGCCACAACGGGCGGCGAGGCCCAGCGAAAGGCCGAGGCATGAGCTGCGTCCAGACCATCATGGATTACGGGCTGCGCAGCCTGGGCTATGGCGAACGCCTGCTGCCGCGCACGGATTTCACGCTGTGCCAGCAGTTCACGCTGATCGGCTCGGGGCTGATCTGGAACATCTATTTCGGCGCGCTGGCGCTGATCGCGGGGTTCTTCCTGGCCACGGCGCTGGCACTTGGCAAGGGCGCGCGCCCGGCCTGGATCCGCAAGCCGTCGGAATGGTTCATCTTCGTCTTCCGCGGCTCGCCCCTCTTCATCCAGTTCTTCTTCGCCTATTTCCTGTTTCTCAGCCTCAAGGGGGTCAGCCCGTTCTTCGATCCCTTCAGCTCGGCCTGGCTGGGGGCACTGGTGGTGCTGTTCTTCAATACCGCCGCCTATTCCGCCGAGATCTTCCACGGCGCGCTGAAATCCATCCCCCGCGGCGATGTCGAGGCAGCGGATGCCTATGGCATGTCGGGCTGGCCGCGCTTTCGGCGGATCATCTGGCCCACCATGCTGCGCCTGGCCTGGCCCGGCTACACGAACGAGGCGATATTCCTGTTCCACGCCACCACGCTGGTCTTCTTCTCGGGCTTTCCCGCGCAGCAGCAGAAGGGCGACGCGCTCTACTATGCAAGCTATTTCGCGGACAAGACCTTCAACCCCTTCATCCCCTACCCGATCCTGGCCTTCTACTTCGTCCTGCTGACGCTGGCGATCACGGGCATCTTCGGGTTGGTCAACCGGCGCCTGAACCGCCACCTGCCGCCCGAACAGCGTCGCAAAATTCGCTTGCGTCCCAATCTGATCCGGTAGTATCACTATTTTGATCATATTTTTCGGGTGTGATCCGAACATGTTTTTTTGACGTTTCGGGCAGCTACAACCTTTTTCGCAAGATTTGATCATAACCAAGGACCAAGGGCATGGACCTTATCCCGCGCCGGCCGCGCATGATGCGCGCCCTGCCGGTCTGCGCCAGCCCTCAACCCGTCAGGTGAGACGATGAAGAACTGGCTCAGGAAGCACCCAGAGGTGCGCACGATCCGCGTGGCCGCCGCGGATCTCAATGCCCAGGCACGCGGCAAACGTGTTCCCACCCGCTATGCGGACAAGGTCGTGGAGGATGGCACCCGCTTTCCGCTCTCCGTCCTCAACCTCGACATCTGGGGCGAAGATATCGACGACAGCCCGCTGGTGTTCGAAACCGGCGATGCCGATGGCGTGCTCAAGCCGACCGAGCGCGGCTTCATGCCGATGCCCTGGCTCGAGGCGCCCACCGCCCTGCTGCCGATCTGGATGTTCCGCGAGGATGGCCGCCCCTATGAGGGCGACCCCCGCCATGCCCTGCGGGCGGTCGTGGACCGCTACAAGGCGCGCGGCCTGACGCCCGTGGTGGCGGTCGAGCTGGAATTCTTCCTGATCGACGACTCGGGCCGCAAGTTGCAGGTGCCGGTCAGCCCGCGTTCGGGCAAGCGGCGCAAGGCCGCCGAAACCCTGTCGATCCGGGCGCTGGATGCGTTCGACACCTTCTTCACCGACCTCTACGAGGCCTGCGAAGAGATGGACATCCCCGCCGATACCGCCATCTCCGAGGCGGGGCTGGGCCAGTTCGAAGTCAACCTGATGCATTGCGACGACGCGCTGCGCGCCGCTGACGATGCGTGGCTCTTCAAGATGCTGGTCAAGGGCCTGGCCCGGCGGCACGGCTTTGCGGCATCCTTCATGGCCAAACCCTACGAGGATTACGCGGGATCGGGGCTTCACACACATTTCTCCGTTCTGGATGCGGATGGGCGCAATATTTTTAACGATGGCGGGCCTATGGGCACGGATTTGTTGCGCCACGCGGTGGCCGGGTGCCTCAACGCCATGTCGGGATCGACCCTGATCTTCGCGCCGCACTGGAACAGCTATGACCGGCTGGTGCCCGATGCCCATGCGCCCACCGGCATCTGCTGGGGCTATGAAAACCGCACGGCGGCGGTGCGCATCCCCTCGGGCAGCCCCGTGGCGCGGCGGATCGAACATCGCGTCGCGGGCGGGGACGTGAACCCCTACCTGATGCTGGCCGCGATCCTGGGCGCCGCGCTCAACGGGATCGAGGACAAGGCAGAACCGCCCGCCCCGATCACCGGCAACGCCTATGCGCTGGACCTGCCCCAGGTGCCCACCACCTGGGAGGATGCGATCAATGCCTTCGAAAGCAGCCCCGAGATCGCGCGCATCTTCGCGCCCGAGCTGATCCGCAACTTCGTGCTGACCAAGCGGCAGGAAGTGCATTACATGGGCGAGCTGACCCCGGAAGAGCGGGTCGAGATCTATCTCGATACCGTCTGATTGCCTCCCGCGCGCACCTCTGCCCCGCCAAGCCCCCCCTTGCCGATACACGGGGGCTTGGCTACCATCCGGCCTATCCAACCATTGGTGATCCATGAAAATCGGTATCCTGCAAACCGGCCATTCCCCTGACGAGGTCAGGGGTGCGCTGGGTGATTATTCGGACATGTTCGCACGCCTTCTGGGCGGGCGCGGGTTCGATTTCGTAACCTTCAACGTGGTGGATGGCGAATTTCCCGCCGGCTCCGACGATGCCGATGGCTGGCTGATCACCGGCTCCAAGCATGGCGCCTACGAGGATCATCCCTGGATCCCGCCGCTCGAGGCGCTGATCCGCGCCATCCGCGACAGCGGCAAGCCGCTGATCGGTGTCTGTTTCGGGCATCAGATCATCGCCCAGGCGCTGGGGGGCCGGGTCGAAAAGTTCAAGGGCGGCTGGGCCGTGGGCCCCACCGCCTATGATTTCGACGGCGAAACCCTGACCCTGAACGCCTGGCACCAGGACCAGGTCACCGCCCTGCCCGAAGGGGCGCGCGTGCTGGCGTCGAACGATTTCTGCGCCAATGCCGCGCTGGCCATCGGCGACACCATCCTGACCATTCAACCCCACCCGGAATTCGGCCGCCCCTTCATCGAGGGGCTGATCACCCACCGCGCCCCAGGCGTCGTGCCGGCGGAGCAGATCGCGGATGCCCGCGACAGGCTGGACGTGCCGCTGGATTCCACCCGCTTTGCTGACCGCATGGCGGCCTTCTTCAAAAGGACCGCATGACATGAAAGACTGGACCGACCAACTGCCCGAGGCCGCGCGCCAATTCCTGGAAAACAGGCGCCTGGACGAGGTGGAATGCATCATCTCGGACCTGCCCGGCATCGCCCGCGGCAAGGCCGTGCCCGCCTCGAAATTCGCGCGGCAGGATTACTTCCACCTGCCGGATTCGATCTTCTACCAGACAATCACCGGCGACTGGGGCGAAGCCGCGGGCGCCGAGGGCTTCATCGAGCGCGACATGATCCTGCGCCCCGACATGGAAACGGCGACCGCCGCCCCCTGGACCGGGGACTGGACGCTGCAGGTGATCCATGACGCCTATGACCGCAAGGGCAAACCCATCCCCTATGCGCCGCGCAACGTGCTCAAGCGCGTGGTGGACCTTTACCGCAAGCAGGGATGGGAGCCGGTCGTGGCGCCCGAGATGGAATTCTACCTAGTCGCCCGCAACCTTGACCCCGCCAAGGGGATCGAGCCGATGATGGGCCGCTCGGGCCGCCCGGCCGCCGCGCGCCAGGCCTATTCGATGTCGGCCGTGGATGAATTCGGCCCCGTGATCGACGATATCTACGATTTCGCCGAGGCCCAGGGCTTCGAGATCGACGGCATCACCCAGGAAGGCGGCGCCGGCCAGCTGGAGATCAACCTGCTGCATGGCGATCCGATCCGCCTGGCGGACGAGGTGTTCTATTTCAAGCGGCTGATCCGCGAGGCGGCGCTGCGGCATGACTGCTTTGCCACCTTCATGGCGAAACCCATCGCCGACGAGCCGGGCAGCGCGATGCATGTGCATCACTCGGTGCTGGATATCGAGACGGGGCAGAACCTCTTCTCGGGGCCGCAGGGCGGCGAGACGGATGCGTTCTTCCATTTCATCGGCGGCATGCAGAAGCACCTGCCCTCGGCCATCGCGGTGCTGGCGCCCTACGTCAACAGCTATCGCCGCTACGTCAAGGATCACGCGGCCCCGATCAACCTGGCCTGGGGGCGCGACAACCGCACCACGGGCATCCGGGTGCCGCTGTCCAGCCCCGCCGCGCGCCGGGTCGAGAACCGGCTGGCCGGCATGGATTGCAACCCCTACCTCGGGATCGCGGCCAGCCTGGCCTGCGGCTACCTGGGGCTGATGCAGGAATGCTGGCCCGACAAGCAGTTCAAGGGCGATGCCTACGAGGGCGAGGGCGATATTCCCCGCGTGATGGGCGATGCGCTGGACCTCTTCGAAGAGGCCAAGGAGCTGCACGAGGTGCTGGGGCCGGAATTCGCGCGCGTCTATTCCATCGTGAAACGCACCGAATACGAGGAGTTCCTGCAGGTCATCAGCCCGTGGGAGCGTGAACACCTGCTGCTGAACGTCTGATCGCGGGCGCCGGGGGGCGCTGCCCCCCCCGAGTTCAACTGCGTTGAACGCCCCCCGGGATATTTGTGGCAAGAAGAAACGACACGTCACGAGACAGGAGTGACGCCATGAACCTGCTTTTTTCCAATGACCGCCAGGGCGAATACCCGCCCAGCTGGTATGCCGCCACCGCCCATGAGGCGCCGCGCCATGCCCCGCTGAAAGGGACCGCGCGCGCCGATGTCTGCGTGGTGGGGGCGGGTTATACCGGCCTGTCGGCGGCGCTGCACCTGGCCGAGCGCGGCTTTGACGTGGTCCTGCTCGAGGCGCATCGCGTGGGCTTTGGCGCGTCGGGGCGCAATGGCGGGCAGCTGGGATCAGGGCAGCGGCAGGACCAGGAAAGTCTTGAGGCGATGCTGGGCCGCGACGAGGCGCGCAAACTCTGGGATCTGGGCGAAGAGGCCAAGGCCCTGGTCAAGGGGCTGATCGCGCGGCACGGGATCGATTGCGACCTCAAGCCCGGCGTGGCCTGGACCGGGTTTTCCGCGCGCGAGGCGGCGGATCTGCACCGTTATGCGCGCCTTTTGCAGGACGGCTATGGCTATGACGCGATCGAGACGCTGGACGCCGCGGCCTGCCATGCGCTCTGCCCCTCGCCCGCCTACAAGGGCGGGGTGCTGGACATGGGGGCAGGCCATCTGCATCCGTTGAACTTCGCCCTTGGCCTTGCGCGCGCGGCGGTCGCGGCGGGGGTGCGCATCCATGAGGGCGCGCATGTGCATCACATCAAGGAAGGCGCAAAGGTCATCGTGCAGACCGGACAGGGCCGGGTCGAGGCGGATCACCTGATCCTGGCCTGCAACGGATACCTTGGCGGGCTGAACCGCAAGGTGGCGGCGCGCGTCATGCCGATCAACAATTTCATCGTGGCGACCGAACCGCTGGGCGAGGATGCGGCGCGCGTGCTGACCCGCGACGTGGCGGTGGCCGACAGCAAGTTCGTGGTCAATTACTTCCGGCTGAGCGCCGACAAGCGGCTGCTGTTCGGGGGCGGCGAAACCTATGGCTACCGCTTTCCCGCCGATATCGCGGCGCTGGTGCGCAAACCGATGACCGAGATCTTTCCGCATCTGGCCGATGTCAGGCTGGATTACGCCTGGGGCGGCACGCTGGCGATCACGATGAAGCGCCTGCCCTACCTGGCGCGGGTGGCGCCCAATATCCTCAGCGCCTCGGGCTATTCGGGGCATGGGGTCGGCACCGCCACCCATGCGGGATACCTGATGGCCCAGGCCATCGCCGGGCAGGCCGAAGGGTTCGACACGATGGCGCGCATCCCGACCACGCCCTTTCCGGGCGGTGCAGCCCTGCGAAATCCGCTCCTTGTGCTGGCCATGAGCTGGTACAGCCTGCGCGACCGCCTGGGCATCTGAGGCACAGAACCGCCGAAATCCGGCCCGCGCGCATTTGAGGCTTGAGCGCGGGCGACAATCGTTTAGAAATCCTGAAAAGAGTATTCAGGAAAGCCGAAACGCATGTCGCTTGATACCCCTGCCATCCTGCCGCCCAATACCTATGATGCCGAACCCATCCCGCCCTCGGCCCGCGCCGAGATCGAGCGCCTGCTGCAATCTGGCGACCTGTTCCGCTACACGGCTGCCGAAGCCTCGCCCGTGGCGCTGCTGGAGCAGGAATTCGCGGCCCTGATGGGGGTGCGCTATGCGCTGGCGGTCTCGTCCTGTTCGGCGGCCCTGTTCCTGTCGCTCAAGGCGCTGGACCTGCCGCGCGGGGCGCGCGTGCTGATCCCGGCCTTTACCTTCGCCGCCGTGCCATCCTCCATCGTGCATGCCGATTGCGTGCCGGTCCTGTGCGAGGTGGGACAGAATTACCGCATCGACATGGCCGATTTCGCCGCCAGGCTGGACGGCGTGCAGGCGGTGATGATCAGCCATATGCGCGGCCATACCTCCGACATGGACGCGATCATGGCGCTGTGCGATGCGCGCGGCATTCCGGTGATCGAGGATGCGGCCCATTCGCTGGGCACCACGTGGCACGGGCGGATCATCGGCAGCATCGGCAAGATCGGCTGCTTCTCGTTCCAGAGCTACAAGCTTCTGAACGCGGGCGAAGGCGGCATCCTGATCACCGATGATGCCGACCTGGTGGCGCGCGCCGTGATCATGTCGGGCGCATACGAGCATAACTGGAAGAAACACGGCAGCCGCGATGCGGCCGCCCAGGCCGATCTGGACGCGGCCTTTGCGCGCTGGCAGAACCGGCTGCCGCTCTACAATCTGCGCCTGAACAACCTCAGCGCCGCGATCATCCGGCCCCAACTGGGCGAAATGGCGCGGCGCGTGGCGGACGGGCGGCGCAACCACGATTACGTGGCGGCAAAGCTGAATGGCTCGCCCTGGATAGAGGTGCCCGAGAAACTGACCCCCGAGGAACGCGCGCCGGATTCCATCCAGTTCAACATGGTGGGCATGTCGGATGACGACATCCGCGCCTTCGCCGAGGCCGCGGCGCGGCGCGGCGTCAAGGTGCAGGTCTTCGGGATGAGCGCGGATAACGCGCGCGCCTTCTGGAACTGGCAATTCCTGGGCGAGACGCCCGATCTGCCGCGCACCCGCGCGATGCTGATGAAGGCCTGCGACACCCGCCTGCCCGCGCGTCTGACGATGCCCGAGCTTGACGTGATCGCCGATGCGCTGATCGGGGCCGCCCAAGAGGTGATGGGCAACCTGCGCGCCTACGGGACCTGAGCAGCTTCAAGAGACGCTGACAGGATTTTCCGGTTCGAGATTGCGTCCACACAGGCCGCTAAAGAAGCTTCAGCTGACCTGCCATGAAGGGATGCGCCTGAATGGCCGGGGTCACGATGATATCCTGCAACAGCGGTTTCAGCCGCTCGGCAACCTGCATGGGCATGTCCTGCAACACCCCCTTGCGCGCCGTCAGCGAGATGGTGCGCGACAAGGGCGCGAAGGGCAGTTCGAACACATCAAGCCGGTCGGCGAAGCGGCGCGCGCGCATCAGCGCCAGCGGCGTCAGGATGGTCCAGCCCGCGCCCTGCGCCACCAGCGCCAGGATCGCGTGATAGCTGTCCAGCTCGAACCGATGCGCCAGCGTCAGGTTCTGCCGCGCCAGATGCGATGCGATCAGACGGCCCATGTAATGGCGCGTGGTATATTGCACCAGCGGCAGGGTCTTGAGCTGGCGCAGCACGTCGCGATCCGGTTTCAGCGCGCCGCGCGCCGTCGCCACCACGAACCCCTCGGACAGCAGCGGATGCAGCTCCATCCATTCGGCCTCGGCCCCCATGTCGGCGGCCACGATCACATCCAGCGCGCGCGCGTCGAGCTGATCGTGCAGATGGTGGCTGGCCCCGGTTTCCAGCAAAAACTGACAGCCCTTCATATGCGCCGCCAGATCGGTCAGCAGCCGCGGCGTCACATCGGCCTCGAAATCCTCGATCATGCCCAGGCGGAACCGGGTCAGCGCCGACAGATCGGCCATCGCCAGTTCGGCCCGCGCCAGCGAGGCCTCGTTCAGGATGATCGCGGCGCGGCGGCGAAACAGCTCTCCCGCCGGGGTCAGGGTCACGGGGCGGGTGTTGCGCTGCAACAGCGTGGCGCCGATCGCCCCTTCCAGGTTGGTCAATTGCTGGCTCACCGCCGAAGCGCTGGCGCCCAGGCGGCGCGCCGCCGAAGAGATGCTCCCCTCTTCGGCCGTCGCCACGAAGACCTCGATCCCCCAGAGGGTTATCCGGCCGGGGCTGTCCACCATGGCGGGCTCACTTGCCCATTTTCGACAGTTTCGTCTGAAGATCCTGCAACTGCCGCTTGATTTCGTCCAGACCGGCCTCTTCGTCCTTGTCGGTCTCGTCGTCCTCGCGCGCCGGGGCGGATGTGCCGGGCCAGCCGCCCTTGAACCCGCTGGTCATCGCCTTCAGGAACGCCTCCTGCTGCGCCTGCATCGCCTCGAAGCCGGGGATCTTCGCCATCGGGGATTTGGCCATGTTCTCCATCATCTTGGACTGGCTGTCGCGCAGCATGTCAAAGGACATGGCCAGGAATTGCGGCACCACCGATCCGGCCTGCGTGGTATAGCTGCGCACCAGATCCGTCAGCACATTCACCGGCAGCATGGTTTCGCCACGGCTTTCGTGTTCCGCGATGATCTGCAGCAGGTATTGCCGCGTCAGGTCGTCGCCGGATTTCAGATCGACGATCTGAACCTCGCGGCCTTCACGGATGAAACCCGCGATATCCTCAAGCGTGACGTAATCGCTGGTTTCGGTATTGTACAAACGGCGACTGGCATAACGCTTGATGAGAAGCGGTTTCTTGTCTTCGGCCACGGGCGACCCTCCCCTTGATGCAGCACTGCGGCAAAGCTTATGCGAGTGCAGAACAAAAAGAAAGGGCGGGCACAATGGCCCGCCCAAGCGTGTCGCATCCCAGGGAGGAGGAGGAGGATGCGCCAGCCTTTTCCCGTTCAGCTGCGATTACTTCGCGGCTGCTTTCTTCGCCACGGTGGTGGCTTCCTTGGCAGCTTTCTGCACGGCGGCAGTTGCTTCCTCGGTCATGTCCTTGCCAGCAGCCATCAGCAGCTCGACGGTGTCCATCTGCATCTTCTTGGCGACTTCTGCGAAAGCGGCCATGTGCTCGGCTGCGGCTTCGGCCTGGGCCGATGCGAAATCGGTCATTGCCTTGGCATAGTCGGCAGGCTCTGCCTTGGCTTTCGACATTTCAACCATCTTGGCCAGGGTGTCCTTGGTCCACTTGGTCGAAATCTCGGTCGACTTTTCAGCAGCGGTCAGCGCCAGGCCGGCCAGCTTTTCGTTAAGCGATGCCTGGGTCTTGAAGGCGTCTTCCATGGCTTTGGTGTCCACGGGGAATGCGCCCATCATGTCTTTCATCATCGCGGTGAAATCTTGCGTCTTGGCCATCTTGAAAATCCTTTTGTGCTCTCCGGGCCCACCCCGGTTTCTGAAGCTGCACCCAATATGCATGCTGCAACGCGGCATTTCAAGGATTTTATGCCGCAACGCAGCATATTCTTTTTTACCCTTTCAGATCAGCCCTTTGACAGCGGCAGAACATAGGTGCCCGGCGCCGGACACAGGGGGGGATGGGTAGAATCACCCGGTTCCCTTGCGTCAACCATCTTGCCCGACCGCTTGGCCAGCCACTTGCCCCAACGCGGCCACCAGCTGCCCTCGTTGAAATCGGCCGCGGCCTTCCAGTCATCGGCGGGCAGGCCCAGGTCGGGGTTCGTGTAATGGCCGTATTTCTTCTTGGTCGGCGGGTTGATGATCCCCGCGATATGGCCGGACTGCGACAGGATGAAGGTCTTGTCATCCGACCCCATCCCCTGCGCGCCCCGGTAGCTGTCTTTCCATGCCGCGATGTGATCGGTCTCGCAGGCGATCAGGCAGACCGGCACATCCACTTCGGACAGATGCAGCCGCGTGCCCATCAGGTCGATCCCGCCATCGGCAAAACGGTTCTGCTGGCACAGCCAGCGCAGGTATTCCACCACCATGCGGGCCGGCAGGTTGGTGCCATCCCCGTTCCAGTAGAGCAGATCAAAGGCCGGCGGCGCCTCGCCCAGCATGTAGCTCTTGATGGCCGGGCCATAGATCAGGTCGTTAGAGCGCAGGAAAGAGAATGTCCGCGCCATGATGAAGGATCGCAGGATGCCCTGTTCGGCCACCTCGACCTCGATCCCGTCGATGAAGTCATCCTGCAGGAAGGGCGTGAACTCGCCCTGCTCGGAGAAATCCGTGAGCGCGGTAAAGAACGTCGCAGACTTGACCGAGGTATCGCCCCGCTGTTTCAGCAGCGACAGGACCATCGACAGCGTGGTGCCCGCGATGCAATAGCCCACGGCATTGACCTGTTTCTGCCCGGTGATCGCCTTGACCTCGCGGATCGCAGCCAGGTAGCCCTCCTCGATATAGTCATCGAGGCCCACGTCGCGATAGGTCTCGTCCGGGTTGACCCAGGACACCACGAACAGCGTGAAGCCCTGTTCCGTGATCCATTTGATCAGGCTGTTCTCGGGCTTGAGGTCCATGATGTAGAACTTGTTGATCCAGGGCGGAAAGATGATCAGCGGGATCGCGTGAACCTGCGGGGTCGCGGGCGCGAACTGGATCAGCTCCATCATCCGGTTGCGGTAGACCACCTGCCCCGGCGTGGTCGCGATGTTCTCGCCCAGGCGAAAGGCACTGTCATCGGCCAGGCGCACCAGCATCTCGCCGCTGTTGGCCTCGATGTCGGCAACAAGGTTCTCCAGCCCCTTGATCAGCGACTCACCCTCGGTCGCGACCGCGCGCTCCAGCGCATCGGGATTGGTGGACAGGAAATTGGTGGGCGCCAGCATATCGATGATCTGGCGCGAGAAATACTCCAGCCGCTTCTTCTCGCGCGGCGACATGTCGTCGATCTCGGCCACGGCCTTTTCGATGGCCTGCGCGTTCATCATGTATTGCTGCTTGATGAAGTTGAAATAGGGATGCGTCTTCCACAACGGGTTGGAAAAGCGCCGGTCATCGGGCGTGTGATCCTCGGGCGCCTGCAGCTTTCCCGATGCGATGGCCTGCTGCGCCTCAAGGAAATGCTTGACCGACTGGCCCCAGTATTCCAGCTGCGTCTCGAACAGATGGGCCGGGTTCTGCATCATCCGCGTCCAGTAGGTCGTCGCCGCCTTGGCGAACATCTCCTGGTCGGGCGCGTTCAGCGTCGGGTTCGCAGCCTTGCGATTCGACAACGCGGAAACCAGCCGCTGAGACAATTCCTCTACCTTGGCAAGATTTGCATTCAATCTTTCCAAATTTTCAGGGGTGGCTGCCTCTTTTGTTGTCATATTCAAAAATTCCTCGTATCATCGCTGCTACGCAGCATTATTGCCGTCCTGTCGGGGAGGCCAGCGGCATGATGACCGACCCTGCGTACGGGACACGAAGGAGACGCTGATGCGTTACATGGCCGCTTACGACCTCATGGAAACTATGCGTAATACGAACCAATGGTTGGGTGCCTCCGCCCTGTCCATGGCATCCTATCCGGTTTTCAGCATGGTGCCAAACCCTGCTTTGCAATGGATGGCCGCCTGGGGCGAAGTGACCGAGCGCACGTTCAAGCGCATGGTCGCCAAGCCCGATTGGGGCATCCGGACCTTTACCTGCGCCGACGGCAAGGATCACCTCGTTCATATCGAAACGGTGGTCGAAAAGCCCTTCGGCAACCTCGTGCATTTCCGCATTCCGGGCCGCAAGCCCAGCCCGCGCAAGGTGCTGCTGGTGGCGCCGATGTCGGGCCATTACGCCACGCTGCTGCGCTCGACCGTGAAAAGCCTTCTGGTCGATTGCGAGGTTTATATCACCGATTGGCACAACGCGCGTGACATCCCCGTCAGCGCCGGCAAGTTCGACGTCGAGGATTATACCCTCTACCTCGTCGACTTCATGCGCCACATGGGCCCCGACACCCATGTGATCGCCGTCTGCCAGCCCGCGCCCCTGACCCTGGCCGCCACCGCCTATCTGGCGGAAGAGGATCCCAAGGCCCAGCCGCGCAGCCTGACCCTGATCGGCGGGCCGATTGACCCTGACGCCACTCCCACCGACGTGACCGATTTCGGCCGCCGCGTGACCATGGGCCAGCTTGAACAATCCATGATCCAGCGCGTCGGCTTCAAATATCCCGGCGTGGGCCGCTTGGTCTATCCGGGCCTGCTGCAGCTGTCGTCCTTCATGTCGATGAATGCCGATCGCCATTCCAAGGCCTTCATGGACCAGATCACCCGCGTCGCACGTGGCGAGGCGTCGGATCATGATGCGCACAACCGCTTCTACGACGAATATCTTGCCGTGATGGACATGACCGCCGAATTCTACCTCTCGACGGTCGAGCGGATCTTCAAGAACCGCGAGATCGCCAAGAACGAATTCACCGTGAACGGGCGTCACGTGGATATCGGCAAGATCACCTCGGTCGCGGTCAAGACGGTCGAAGGCGCCAAGGATGACATCTCGGCCCCCGGTCAATGCATCGCGGCGCTGGCGCTCTGCACGGGCCTGCCCGACAGCAAGAAGGCCAGCCACCTTGAACCCGGCGCCGGACATTACGGCATCTTCGCCGGCAAAAGCTGGCGCAACAACATCCGCCCGCTGGTGCTGCGCTTCATCGACGCCAACAGCCCGGACCCGATGCCCAAGGTCAAACCCGCGAACAAGAACGCCGCGGCAAAGTAAGACCCACGGATTCAGCGACAAGGCCGGGCCATGCGCCCGGCCTTATGCGTTAGCCCTCCCCGCGCGTGCAGGCGCAGCGCACCCTATTTCGGTCGCCCGTTCCGCTGCCGCCCCCGCAACCAGCGCCACAGCGGCAGCACATCCAGCGCCGCAACCCCCAGGCCCAGCGGGATCATCCAGAAGCCCAGCACCGGCAGGAACCCCAGGAAACCGCCCGCGATCAGCAAAAGCCCCACCACCAGCCGCAGCCCCGGCGGAACCTTGCGCCGCACCCTGACCAGGAAGCGCTGGTTCATGCGCCGGATCTTTTCCGCCGTGCTGGGTTTGCGCCCCGCCATCGCCCTATCCGGGCTGGCGTCGGACCAGGTCGATCACCGATCCGTCACGATACTCGCAGACCGCCACCACCGGCGCATCCGGCGCGGGGCGCGGCACCTCGGGCGGCGGCGGGCACAGCGCGCGCATCGCATCCAGCGTCATGACCGGCAGGCCCGCGTGGCGCGCGCGCTCCGCCAGGTCGGCGCGGCGCGGGTTGATCGCGATGCCCGCCTCGGTCACCACTGCGTCGATATGCGCCCCCGGCGTGGTGCGGCAGGTCACGCGCTCCACCAGGCGCGGCCAGCCGCGGGTGGCCAGCGGGCTGACCACGATCGCCAGCTTGGCCCCCGCCGCCGCATCGGCATGGCCGCCCGATCCGCCCATGATCGCCCCGTCACTGCCGGTGGTCACGTTCACGTCGAAATCCGCGCCCACCTCGGTCGCGCCCAGGATCATCACGTCCAGCGCATTGACGATCGCATCGCCCCGCGCCGGATTGGCATAGCGGCTGGCGCTCATGCCGCGATGACGCGGATCGTTGGCGTAGCTGTCGACCGCGTCCAGATCGAAGCTCTGCACATTCCACAGCCGCTCGACCAGCCCCGCGCGGTGCAGCGCCACGATGGGG
>JAJLKH010000093.1:0-20008 GCA_033839205.1 Rhodobacterales bacterium
GGTTTCGTACAGGCCGGTGAAGAAGTCATCAGCCGCCATGTTGCGGCGATCGGTTTGCACCGTGGCCCCCAGTCCCAGGAGGCCGGCGGGGTAGCAGGCCGCGGGGTCGGCATTGGCGATCGAGCCCCCCAGGGTGCCTCGGTTGCGCACCATCGGGTCGCCGATGCCGCCGGCCAACTCAGCCAGCGCGGGCAGCACGCGCTGGACGTCGGGTGACGAGGCCACCTCGGCATGTGTGGTCATCGCACCGATCGTGACAGTGTTGTTGCCGACCTGGATACTCTTGAGGTCACGCAATGCGCCCAGGTCCACAAGGCGCTCGGCAGACGCCAGGCGGAGCTTCATGGCTTGCACCAGGCTTTGTCCTCCCGCCAGGTAGCGCGCATCGCCCCGCCAGGCCGAGACGGCAGCCGCACGATCGGTGGGCCGCTGATAGTCGAAGCTGTACATGTGGGTCTCCTTGTGTTGCCTTCAGACCAGGCCTTGCAGAGCACGCCACACCCGTTCCGGGGTGGCGGGCATGGCGATGTCGCGCACGCCGAGGGCATCGGTAAGCGCATTGATGAAGGCCGGCGGGGAGCCGATGGCGCCCGCCTCGCCGCAGCCCTTCACGCCCAGGGGGTTGTGGGTGCAGGGCGTGACGCAGGAATGATCCACCGTGTAGAAGGGCACATCCGAGGCGCGCGGCATCGCGTAATCCATGTAGGACCCGGTCAGCAGCTGGCCGTTGTCATCATAGACGCAGCCTTCCAGAAGGGCCTGGCCGATGCCCTGCCCGATCCCGCCATGCACCTGCCCCGACACGATCATCGGGTTGATGATATTGCCGAAATCATCCGCCGCGCTGAAGCGTTCGATGGTCACGCGCCCGGTGTCGGGATCGACCTCGACCTCGCAGGCATAGGCGCCCGAGGGGTAGGTGAAGTTCGACGGATCGTAGAAGGCGGTTTCCTCGAGCCCCGGTTCGATGTCTTCGAGCGGGTAGTTGTGCGGCACGTAGGCGGCCAGGGTCACATCGCCCCAGGCCACGGATTTGTCGGTGCCCGCGACGTGGAACTTGCCATCCTTCACCTCGATATCCGCATCCGAGGCTTCCATCAGGTGGGCCGCGATCTTCTTGGCCTTGTTGATGATCTTCTCGGTCGCGCGGACCATGGCGCTGCCACCGACGGCCAGCGAGCGCGAGCCATAGGTGCCCATGCCCATCGGACCCTTGGCGGTGTCGCCATGCACGATTTCGATCATCGACTCGTCGATGCCCAGCATTTCCGCGATCACCTGCGGGAAGGCGGTTTCATGCCCCTGCCCGTGGCTGTGGCTGCCGGTCATCACGCTGATCGAGCCGGTGGCGTTCACCCGCACGGTCGCGCTTTCGTAAAGCCCGGCGCGCGCGCCAAGCTGGCCCACGAGGTTGGAGGGCGCGATGCCGCAGGCCTCGATATAGCAGTTCACGCCGAGGCCGCGCAGCTTGCCCTTGGCCTCAGAGGCCTTGCGGCGCGCCTCGAAGCCCGAGAGGTCCGCGATCTCTTCGAGCTTGTCCATCGTGGCGACATAGTTGCCGGTGTCATATTCCACGGCCACCGGGGTGGCATAGGGGAATTGGGTGATGAAGTTCTGCCGGCGCAGCTTGATCGGGTCCACGCCCAGTTCGCGCGCGGCCTTGTCGATCACGCGTTCCAGCTGGTAGGTCGCCTCGGGGCGGCCCGCGCCGCGATAGGCGTCAACCGGCACGGTGTTGGTGAACACGGCCTTGACGTTCACGTAGATCAGCGGCGTGCGGTAGTTGCCCGCCATCAGCGTGCCATGCAGCCATGTCGGCACCGAGGGCGCGAAGGTGGAAAGGTAAGCGCCCATGTTCGCGTAGGTTTCGGTGCGGATCGCGGTGAAGTTGTTGTCCTTGTCCAGCGCCAGTTCGATCTTGGTCACGTGGTCGCGGCCATGGGCGTCGGACATGAAGGCCTCGGACCGGGTCGAGGTCCATTTGACCGGGCGCTTCAGCTGGCGCGCGGCGAAGGTGCAGAAGGCCTCTTCGGCGTAATGGAAGATCTTGGTGCCGAAACCGCCGCCCACATCGGGGGCCACGACGCGCAGCTTGTGCTCGGGGATACCCAGCACGAAGGCGCCCATCAGAAGGCGGATCACATGCGGGTTCTGCGAGGTGGTGTAGAGCGTCGATTCATCGGTCGAGCGGTTGTAATCGCCCACCGCCACGCGCGGCTCCATCGGGTTGGCGACAAGGCGGTTGTTGACCAGTTCCAGCGTGGTCACATGCGCGGCGTTCTTGAAGGCCTCATCGGTGGCGGCCTTGTTTTCCTCGACGAAGCCCCAGTCGTAGCAGAGGTTCGAGGTCAGCTCGTCATGCACCTTGGGCGCGCCATCCTTGAGCGCGGCCTTCATGTCGATGACGGCGGGCAGTTCCTCGATATCGAGCGCGATGGCTTCGGCGGCGTCGCGGGCCTGTTCATAGGTTTCGGCGACGACGGCGGCGATGGGATCGCCCACGTGGCGCACCTTGCCCTGCGCCAGGACCGGGTGGCCGGGTTCCTGCATCGGCTGGCCGTGCTTGTCGGTGACCTGCCAGCCGCAGGGCAGACCGCCCACGCCCGCAAAATCGGCGCCGGTAAAGATGCGCACCACGCCGGGCATGGCTGCCGCGTCGGTGGTGTCGACCTTGTTCAGCTTGCCATGCGCCACATCCGAGCGCAGGAAATGCACGTAAAGCTGGCCATAAAGGTTGATGTCATCGGTGTAATTGCCGGTTCCGGTCAGAAACCGCAGATCCTCGCGCCGCTTCGGGCTGGCGCCAATTCCATGATCCTTGGGCATGGTGTTCCTCTCCCTGAGTGGAAGGCGCCCCCCTCCTCGTGGGCTGTGCCTTCCGTGATCCTAGGTAATGCGAAGACAGCGCCGCGCGGGCGCATCCCTCGATCTTATTCGGCCGCGATCTTGCTCACGTCCTGGCCCGCTGCGGCCATGATCGCCTTGACGATGTTGTGATAGCCGGTGCAGCGGCAGATGTTGCCCTCGAGATAGGCGCGGATCTCGGCCTCTGTCGGGTTGGGGTTTTCGGCCAGCAGGGCCGATGCGGACATCACCATGCCGGGGGTGCAGAAGCCGCACTGAAGCCCGTGGTGATCCTGGAATGCCTGCTGCACGGTGCTGAGCGAGCCATCGGCATTGGCCATGCCTTCGATGGTGCGGACCTCGGCGCCGTCGGCCTCGGCGGCCAGCATGGTGCAGGCCTTGACGGCCTTGCCGTTCACATGGACGACGCAAGCCCCGCATTGCGAGGTATCGCAGCCCACATGCGTGCCCGTCAGGTGCAGGTTTTCGCGCAAAAATTGTACCAGTAGTGTACGGCCTTCCACGTCGCCGGACGCGGCCTTGCCATTCACGGTCATCGAGACCTGTGCCATGACGCTCCTCCCAGAGTCTGTTTTTTGTCTTTCACATCGACAGTCTAAGCATGGCCCCGGCCATATGAGAAGCACGAATTTCACGGCCCCTCGCAAGGATGTGACTTGCTATCGTTTTCGCGGCGAAAGCGGCGCGTCAGCCCTGATCGCCGGGGGGTGCGCTGCCCTTGCGCCCCGCGCGCGGCATCGGCCGCGAGGGGATTTCCTTGAGCAATCCGCCGATCCCCATGCCCGCGATATCCTGCGCGCTGACCGCAAGCCCGCAGGCCAGCCGCGACATCACCCAATCCGCCCCGTTCAGCGCGGGCGAGCGGGCACAGCCCGGCAGGCCCAGCACCGGGCGCCCCCCAAGCCGGCCAAGGAACAGAAGGTTGCCCGGATCGACCGGCATCCCGAAACGGTCCACCTGCCCCCCCGCCTGCCTGAGCGCGGAGGGCCCCACATCATCGATATCCGAGGTGGCCGATCCCGTCAGGATCAGCACCATGTCGCTGTCGGCGGCGGCGATGGCTTGCGCCAGGTCCGCGGTGCGATGCGGCACCGTCACCACCCGGTCCAGCGCCATGCCCAGTGCCGTCAGCCGCGCGGCGATGGCGGCGCGCCCCTTGTCCGGGCCTGTCGCCTCGGTGCTGTCCAGCCCGCCGCCGATCTCGGTCACGATCAGCGTGGCGCCCCGCAACAGGGGCCGCGCCAGCCGGATCGCGCCCCCGCCCGCGCCCCGCGCCAGCGCGCAGGCCTGTTCCAGATCTGCGCCCGCCACGCCGTAGGAGATGATCTTGACCGTCGCGACCATGCCGCCGGGGGCCATCTGGTGAAAGGCGGGCACGGTTGCCAGGGTGATCATCGGATCGACCGCGTTCAGCGCGGTCAGCGCAGGCACATCCAAAATCGCAACGCCCGGCCCTTCGGCGATCAGGTTGACCCGGCCCGTGAAGGGCGCGGTCAGGCGCAGCCCCGCGGCATCGGGATCGGGCACCAGGGCCGCGGCCAGGGCGGCGGCGGCGGCATCCTCATGCACATCGCCGGGATCGAGCCGCGCCACGATCACCCGCTCATGCCCCGCCGCCGCCAGCGCCGCGACATGGTCCGCGTCCAGCGTCACGCCCTTGCGCAGCCGCTTGCCGCCCAGATCCACGGAATGCGCAAGGATCGCGCCCGTGGCCTGCGCCAGGGGGACGGGTCCGAATTTCATCCCCGCCTCAGCACTTGGGTGCATTCCGCCAGGATCGACAGCGCGATTTCGGCGGGGCCCGCCGCCCCGATATCCAGACCCACGGGACCATGGATGCGCGCGATCCGGTCAGGCGCGATGCCCTTGGCCGCAAGGCGTTCGACGCGCGATGCATGGGTGCGTTTCGAGCCAAGCGCGCCGATGTAGAACACGTCCGAGGCGATTGCCGCCTCGATCGCGGGATCGTCAAGCTTGGGGTCATGGGTCAGCAGCACCAATGCGGTGCGCGCATCCAGACCCAGCGTGGCGATGGCGTCATCGGGCCAGTCGTTCAGGATCACCTCGCCGGGAAAGCGGGCCTGGCTGCCGAAGGCATCGCGCGGATCCACGATCACCGGGTCATAGCCCACGATCCGCGCCATCGGCACGAGCGCCTGGGCGATATGCACGGCGCCCACCACGATCATCCTGAGCGGCGGGTTGTGGATGGCGACGAAGACGCGCCCCTCCTCCTCGAAGCCCGACCGATCCATACGGAAGCGTTCGGGATAGCCGTCGCTGGTCAGGTGCCGCGCGCCGCTGTCCAGATCGGCCACATATGCCACCGCGCGGCGGGCGGCGCGGGCGGCCACCAGGGCGGCCAGAAGATCTTCGGTCAGCTCTGCACCCACGGGTTCCACCAGAACGCGGATCGTGCCGCCACAGGCCAGGCCCACGGCAAAGGCGTCGCCGTCGCTCACGCCATATTCCAAAAGGCGCGCGCGGCCTTCCTCCAGCGCCTCCAGCGCCTCGGTCACCACGGCGCCTTCGACGCAGCCGCCCGAGACCGAGCCCTCGATCTCGCCGCGCCCCGAGATGACAAGCTGGCTGCCCACCCGGCGCGGGGCAGAGCCCCAGGTTTCGACCACCGTGGCAAGTGCCGCGCCGCGCCCGTCGCGGTGCCAGTCCAGCGCGATTTCGGGGATGCGGTCATATCTGTCGGTCATGGGTCTTGTCCTCCCTTGGGCGCGCGCGGCGCAGGTCAGCCGGCGCGCATGGCGGCCATCAGCCGCGTCTTCTCGCCCGTATCATCCTGCTTCGAGATGGCCGCCGCAAGCGCCTCGAGGCTGTCGATGGAATGGCCGGCGCGGAAACTGTCCACATGGGGCAGCATGGCGGCGATGCCGCGCGCCTTGGGCGCAAAGCCGTCCCAGCGCAAGAGCGGGTTGAGCCAGATCAGGCGGCGCGAGGACAGGTGCAGGCGTTCCATCTCGCGCCCCAGGTCGGCGGCGCTGTCGCGGTCCAGCCCGTCGGTGATCAGGAGCACCACCGCCCCCTGCCCCATGACGCGGCGCGACCAGTCGCGGTTGAAGGCATGCAGGCAGGAGCCGATCCGCGTGCCGCCTTCCCAGTCCTGCGCCTCGGCCCCGGCGGCTTTCAGCGCCTGATCCACATCGCGCGTGGCCAGGTGCCGGGTGATATTGGTCAGCCGCGTGCCGAAGGTGAAGGCATGCACGCGCGCCCAGCCCGCGCCCTTTTCATTCGCCACGGCATGGAGGAAATGCAAAACCATGCGGCTGTACTGGCTCATCGAGCCGGAAATATCGCAAAGCACCACCAGGTTGGGCCAGCGCGGGCGCGGCTGTTTGAGCGCAAAGCCCTGCATCTCGCCGCCGCGCCGCATCGATGCGCGCAGGGTGCGGCGCCAGTCGACGCGCTGCCCGGTCAGGCTGGGCTGGCCCCGGCGTGAGGGGATCGGCTTGACCGGCAGGCGCATCCGCGCCAGCATCCGCTTGGCGGCGGCGATCTCGGCGGTGCTCATCTGTTCGAAATCCAGCGTCTTGAGCCGTTCCTCGGTCGAGATGGTCATCGAGGCGTCGACCTCGATCATCGTCTCCTCCTCGCGCGGCTGCTCCTGCTCCACGGGGCGGTTCGCCCCATCGAGCAGCGCCTCGGCGGCGCGCTTTTCGGCGGCCTGGGCGGTACGTTCCTCCTGCACGCCGCGGATGGCGGGCAGCATCATCGACATCATGTGCTCAAGATACCGCGGATCGCGCCAGTAAAGCCGGAAGATCTGCGCAAACACGGCGCGATGTTCGGGCCGGCTCACGAAACAGGCATGCAGCACCCAGTAGAAATCGCGCTTGTCGGTGAACCCCGCCGCCTGCACCGCGCGGATCGCGTCGATCACGCGGCCGGTGCCGATGGGCAGCCCCGCCTTGCGCAGGGCGCGGGCGAAATGGGTGATATTCTCGGCCAGCCGGGGATTGTCGGGCAGATCGAGGGGGATGTATTCCGCCATGCCTTATCCCCGTTTCTTCTTGCCGCAAATATCCTTGGGGGGTGCGGGGGGCAAACAGCCCCCCGTCTGCACCGGCGCCACCATCATGCCGGTTCCAGCGAGGCGCGGGCCTCGTCCAGCAGGCGTTTCGCCTCGCTGCCCTGCAGCTTGGCGATGTCATCCTGGTATTTCAGGATCGCGCCCAGCGTGTCGGCGATCACCTCGGGGCTGAGGCTGATCACATCCAGCGCCAGCAGGCATTTGGCCCAGTCGATGGTTTCGGCCACGCCCGGTTTCTTGAACAGGTCCTCGGTGCGCAGGCGCTGCACGAAGGCCACCACCTCGCGGCTGAGCGCCTCGGAGGCTTCTGGCGCGCGGGCGTGCAGGATCTCGATCTCGCGGTCGAAGGTCGGATAATCCACCCAGTGATAGAGGCAGCGGCGCTTGAGCGCGTCATGCACCTCGCGCGTGCGGTTCGAGGTCAGGATGACGATGGGCGGCTCGGGGGCCTTGATCGTGCCCAGTTCGGGGATCGTGACCTGGAAATCCGACAGCGCCTCGAGCAGGAAGGCCTCGAAGGGCTCGTCGGTGCGGTCCAGCTCGTCGATCAGCAGCACCGGCGCGCCGCCCGGCTGGGGGCGCATCGCCTGCAGGAGGGGGCGTTCGATCAGGTAGTCCTGGGTGAAGAGTTCGGCTTTCAGCGCGTCGCGGTCGGCTCCGCCTGTCGCCTCGGCGGTGCGGATCGCGATCATCTGCTCGGCGAAGTTCCATTCATAGACGGCCGAGGCCGCATCCAGCCCCTCGTAGCATTGCAGCCGGATCAGGCGGCGCCCCAGCGCCGCGGCGATGGCCTTGGCTATTTCGGTCTTGCCGGTCCCGGCCTCGCCTTCAAGAAACAGCGGGCGGCCCAGTTTCAGCGACAGGAACGTGACCGTGGCCAGGGCGCGGCCGCAGACATAGTCCTGCCCGGCCAGGAGGCTTTGCACCTCGTCGATGGATTGCGGCAGCGGCATGTGTGATCCTCCCTTTGGGGCGAACCCTGCAACTGGTCCCGGTCGCCGTCAAGGCAAGACCACGTGGCGCGAATGCCCGAAAGTCGCGGAAAAATCATCGAAAGATTGACGGATTCAGCCGGACCTGCGATGTTTTCGGGAAAGAATAACCTGCCACACTGGCGGGATATCGGGCGGGATCAACCCGTCCGGGGCAGAAGACGGGCAATGGTGTCATGAGTGAACGGGACAGGGGCCTGCAGGCGGGCCCGCATGCGGACGGGTCATCGGGCCTGCGGATCACGGCAGTGACCTGCGTCAAGAACGAAGGGCCCTTCCTGCTGGAATGGATCGCCTTCAACCGCGTGATCGGCGTGACCGATTTCCTGTTCTATTCCAACGATTGCACCGATGGGACGGACCGGCTGCTGGATGCGCTGGCGGCACGCGGCCTGCTGCAGCACCTGCCCAACCCCGCCGAGGGGCGCAATTACCAGATGGAGGCGCTGAAACACGCCACCACGCAGGAGATCGTGACCGGGGCCGACTGGGTCTGGATCGCGGATGTGGACGAGTTTCTGAACATCCATGTGGGCGATCACACGATCCCGGCGCTGATTGCCGCCTGCGGCGATCCACAGGCGATCAGCATCAGCTTCCAGTTCTTCGCCAATGCCGGGATCAACGCCTTCGAGGATCGCCCGGTGATCGCGCAATTCACGCGCAGCCATAACCCCGACATCTGGTGCGGCGAGACGGCGATCGAGGTCAAATCACTGATCCGGCGGGATTTTCCGCTGCAGTATTACGGCGCACACCGTCCCTTCTTCAAGGCCAAGCTGCCGCCGCGCAAGCATCCGCGCTGGACCGATGGCGCGGGCCGCGCGGTGCCGCACAAGTTCCTTGTCGCCGCCAATCCGCGCCGCATCCGCAAGTTTCCGGCCCAGGGCGCACGGGCGCATGCCACGCTGAACCATTACGCCTTGCGCAGTCTGGACAGCTACCTTGTCAAGAACGACCGGGGCGATGTGAACCGCGAGAACCGCGCCTTCGACGATACCTATTGGCGCGAGCGCAACGATCCCGCGATCGAGGATACCAGCATCCATCGCTATCTTCCCGCGCTGGAGGCGGAAATGGCGCGTCTGCGGGCCGATCCCGAGATCGACGCGCTGCATCTTGACTGCGTGGCACGGCACCGCGCGCGGCGCGACGCGCTGCTGGCGCAACCCGCCTACCGGGACATGCAGGCGCAGTTGCGCGCCGCCTCGACCCTGCCCCCGCAGGAGGAGGCGCTGTTGCGCGAGCTGGGCCTGTGGGAGGATGCCGCATGAGCCAGACGCCCCCCCGCATCCGCATCGTCAACCTTGGCCTGCCCAAGACCGGCACCACGACGCTGGCCCATGCCCTCAAGCTGACGGGGCTGAAGGTGGCCGATTTCCGCATCCGGCGGCGGCAGACCACGGATACCGGCCTGCATGGCGCCTATGTGGCGCGGCGGTTCTATGACGGCTATTTCAACACCGGCGATCCCTTGTCCGGGCTGGAGGAGTTCGACGCCTTCACCGAGATCAGCAGCCTGCGCGCGGGCCAGTCGCTGTGGCCGCAGATGGATTGGGGCCTGATCACGGCCATCCGGGCGCATCATCCGGGCGTGCGTTTCCTGGCCAGCTGGCGCGCGCCGCGCGCCCTGTCGGACAGTATGCTGCGCTGGTCCAACCTGGGCACCGAACGCCTGCCCGGCCATGACATCCCCGGCCTGCCCCGCGGTTTCGGGGCCACCACCGCCGAGCGTATCCGCTGGATCGAGGGGCATTACGCCACGCTGGATGCGCTGTTTCAGGGCGATCCGGCCTATCTGCGCTATGATCTGGCCGATCCAGAAGCACCCGCCCGGATCGGGGCCCATATCGGACGGAAATTGACATGGTGGGGCCGCGCCAATCGCAATCCCAAGCCGGGCCGGATCGTCGAGGGACAGGCGGCATGACCGTTATTCATCTGCATATCGGTCTGGATGGGCAGGCCACGGCGCGGCTGCAGGCGGTTCTGGCCGAAAAGCGCGAGCAGATGCTGTCCAAGGGCATCCTGTTTCCGCGCGCGGCGGGGGCACGCAACCACACGCGGCTGTTCATGGCCGTGACCGACCCCGATCACGTGGATGCGCTGCGTTACAATCGCGGCCATGCCGACCCTGCCAGACAGGCCGCGCTGCGCGCCGAACTGGCCACGACACTGGCGCGCGATATCGCCACGCATCAGCCGCGCGCGGTGATCCTGTCGGCCAGTCACCTGGGCCAGTCGCTGGCCCGCCGGTCGGAACTGGAACGGCTGCGCGAGCTGCTGGCGCCCTTGGGGGACGAGATCCGCCTGCATGCCCATGTCGATGCCCCGGCCCGGATGCTGGCGCGGCATTACGCGGCGCAGGTGATGGAGGGGCGCAGCCGCCCCCTGACGCTGGAACAGGGGCTGGATGCGGGAGAATGGTGGGATGCCGCACTGGCCGAGGCACCGGTGATCGACCCCGCGCAGGGCGATTTCTTCGAGACGGAGACCCCGCCCTTCTGGCTGGACCTGCCGCGTCTTGTGCAGCATTGGGAGGGTGTCTTTGGCGCGGGCAGCCTGACCCTGCGGCGCAGCGATGCGCCCGCGATCCATGGCGAAGACGCAACCGAGGAGATCCGCGCGACCTTCGGGATCGCGGAGACCTTGGGGCGCGCCACACCCGGCGCGCCGGGTGCGCAACCTGCGGCGGCCTGGGTTGCGCGGGCGCGCCAGTTGAACGCGCTGCTGCATCGCTTGCAGGATGTGACCGGCCAGATCGTGCCGCGCGCGCTGTGGCAGAAGTTGATTCAAGAGATCAGGATCGACGGCGATCCCATTGATCCTGCGTCCCTTTCCGGGATCGCAGCGCCGCTGGAGGCGGGTTTGCAGGGGCTGATGGAGAGCCAGCCCGCGCTGGCGGGTCTGCTGCCCGGGGCGCAGACGACGCGCAAGAGCCGGGCGAAACCCAAGGCCGCGCCGCCGCTGGCCGAGGCCGATCCCGGCCAGGGTTTCCGGGCAAGCCAGTACCTGCTGGCGTTTCGCGCGCGGATCGAGCGGGCGCAGCGCCTTGCAGCGCAGGAGGCGCGGCAGGAGGCGCGCGCCGAACAGCCCCCCGCCCCGGCAACGGCATCCCCAACGGCTGACCGGCTGGCAGCAGCGCCTGCACCGCAGGCCACGGCGCCACGGGTCAGGGCGCCGGCCGCCCCGCTGAGCGATGCGGCGGCCCGCATCATGCCGCCCCTGGCGGTCGAGAATTTTCACAAGCTGCATGCCTCGCCTTTCCGGCCGCACAACCGGCTTGGCATGGTCAACGAAGAAGAGCTGGGCGGCGCCTATGCGCCGCGCGCGCCACGCGACCTGCCGCCGGGATCATCGGGGCGGGTGATCGTGGGCTGCATGAAGAACGAGGCCCCCTATATCGCGGAATGGATCGCCTATCACCGCGCCATCGGGGTCGACAACTTTTTGATCTATACCAACGATTGCAGCGATGGCACCAGCGAGATCCTGGACCGGATGCAGCAGATGGGGCTGCTGCAACATCGCAACAACGACGGCTGGAAGGGCAACTCGCCCCAGCAATCGGCGCTGAACAAGGCGCTGAAGGAGCCGCTGATCCGCGATGCGGAATGGATCATCCATATCGACGTGGACGAGTTCATCAACGTGCGCTGCGGCAATGGCACGCTGGACGATTTCTTTGACCGGGTGCCGGATGCCACCAACGTGGCGATGACCTGGCGGCTGTTCGGACATGGCGGCGTGACCGATCTTTCGGACGGGTTCGTGATCGACCAGTTCGAATGGTGCGCGCCGCGCTTCTGCCCCAAGCCGCATACGGTCTGGGGCTTCAAGACCATGTTCCGCAACATGGGCGCCTATGCCAAGCTGAGCTGCCACCGCCCCAACAAGCTGCGCCAGGACCTGCGCGACCAGGTGCGCTGGGTCAACGGATCGGGCCAGGACATGACGCGCGAGGCCGCCGAGAAGGGCTGGCGCAATTCGGTCAAGTCGATCGGCTACGATCTTTTGCAGCTGAACCACTATGCCTTGCGATCCGCCGAAAGCTTTCTGATCAAGCGCCAGCGGGGCCGCGCGCTGCATGTGGACCGGTCCATCGGGCTGAACTACTGGATCCGCATGGATTGGTGCGATGTGCGCGACATCACGATCAAGCGCAACACGCCGCGCCTGCGCACGGAATTCGATGCGATGATGCGCGACGACAGCCTGCGCGCCCTGCATGAACAGGGTTTGGACTGGCACCGCGCCAAGGCCGCCGAACTGCAGGCCATGCCCGAGTTCCAGGACCTGTTCCAGCAGGCGCTGGAGGTCAAGCTGACCGCGCAGGAACGCGTGGCCTATGCGCTGGCGCTGGACATGGAAAGCTGATGCGCGCGCTGGCGATCCTGACCCAGCGCAACGAGGGGGCGTTCCTTCTGGAATGGCTGGCCCATCACCGCGCCGTGGGTTTTACCGATGTCCTGGTGCTGTCGAACGATTGCCAGGATGGATCGGACCGGATGCTGGACCGGCTGGCCGAGATGGGTCTGCTGGCGCATGAACGCAACCTGCCGCCCTATGACAAGGCGGGCATCCAGTTTTCGGGCCTCAAGCAGGCGGCGGATCATCCGCTGCTGCGGCAGGCGGATTGGATCCTGCCGCTGGATATCGACGAATTCGTCAATATCCATGTGGGCGACCGCAGCCTTGCGGCGCTGCTGGCCGCCCTGCCCGAGGCAAGCGCGATCACCCTGACATGGCGCCTGTTCGGCAATGCGGGGGTGGTGGCCTACAAGGATGAACCGGTGACCGCGCAATTCACCCGCGCCGCCCCTGCGGTGATCCACTGGCCCTGGCGCGCGGCGATGTTCAAGACGCTGTATCGCAACGATGGCACCTACGGCAAACCCGGCATCCACCGCCCCCGCGCGCCCGCGCCGGGCCGGGTGGAGACTGCGCGCTGGTTCGATGGCGAGGGGCGCGAGCTGCCCGCGCGCTATCGCAGGGAAGGGTTGTTTTCGCCCTTCGGGCGGCCGAACCACGCGCTTGTCCAGTTGAACCATTACCCGCTGGGCGCGATGCAAAGCTATGTGTTGAAGGCCGACAGGGGCCGCGCGGTGCATGCCGGCGACCGTCTTGGCCTGGATTACTGGGTCGAGCGCAATTTCTGCACCGATGAGGACCGGTCGATCCTGGCGCTGGCCCCCCGGATGCGGGCCGAGCTTGACCGGCTGATGGCCGATCCGGTGCTGGCCGGGCTGCACCGGGATGCCGTGGCATGGCGGCACGCCCGTTTCGCGGCACTGATGCAGGACGAGGAGATGCGCGCCCTGATGGGTCGGCTGCTGATGGCACCACCATCGCGTGCATTGAGCGCCACCGAGGCCGCGCCGCTTCTGGCCCATGCAAGGGCCGCGCTGGCGGCGCGCGCGCAGCGCTGAGTCAAGCCGGCGGCGGCATGGCCGGGCTTATGCCCCGCAATGGCCTTGAAGTGGTTTCAATTCTCCCAAATTTCGCCCAAAATGACCGCTATTCCAGATTGCAAAGATACCTGTCACACAAGGCAGGCCAATGAGGACGTGCAGTCATGCCCGACACCGAAATTCTGCCGAACCGGTCGCTATCCGGGCTGAAAAAGCGTGAATGGATCACGCAACTTGCTGCTATTGCAGAGGAATACGGCAGCTTCGAGGATCTGGGCGGCCGCCACTTCGCCACCCGCATCGACGGGGACGACACGCTTCTGGTCAGTTTCGAGACCGTGCAGGGCATTCAGCTGCATTCGGACCTGGGCCAGCCCCTGGGCTGGGACATGGTGCGCGACAAGGGCTGGTCGCATCTGTGCCTGATCAGCGATGGCGATACATGGTTCCGCGATCCGCAGGTCTATGCGCTGTTCGATCGGCTGACCGACGAGGGATATTTCGAGGAATACGAGCGCGTGATCTTTTACGGCGCGGGCCCCTGCGGCTATGCGGCGGCGGCGTTTTCCGTGGCCTCGCCCGGCGCGATCGTGCTGGCGGTGCAGCCGCAGGCCACGCTGGACCCGCGCGTGACCGAATGGGACAACCGCTTTGCCCATATGCGCCGCACCAGTTTTACCGACCGCTACGGCTATGCGCCCGACATGATGGATGCGGCGCATCAGGGCTATGTGCTTTACGATCCGGCCGAGGATCTGGACGCGATGCATGCGGCGCTGTTCACCCGGCCTAACGTGACCAAGCTGCGCCTGCGCTACATGGGCGACGCGCTGCAGGGCGACCTGGTCGAGATGGAAATCCTGGCCCCGCTGCTGACGCTGGCCGCCGAAGGCGGGCTGACCTGCCGTGCCTTCGCGCGGCTGGCCCGTGCCCGGCGCGAGCATCCGGCCTATCTGCGCGGCCTGCTGGGCCATCTGGACGCCCAGCACCGCCCCTATCTTGCGCTGCTGCTGTGCCGCAACGTGGTCGAGCGGATGAATGCGCCGCGAATCCGCCGTCGTCTGGACGGTCTGGAAAAGTCGGCCGCCGCCGGTGAATTCACCCCGCCCCCGCCGGCGCGCAACGGCAATGGCGCCGCGGCGGCGCAAAAGGCCTGAAAAGCGGCTGAGCGCCGCGCTTTTTGCCAAGCGCACCACTAGCCCTGTGCGCGCGCATTGTGTAAGCGACGGGCATGAGCACCTCGATCACGATCCGCCGCCCCGACGACTGGCACCTGCATCTGCGCGATGGCGCGATGCTGCGCGCGGTCCTTCCCGAAACCGCCCGCCATTTCGCGCGCGCGATCATCATGCCGAACCTTGTGCCGCCCGTGGTGACCGGCGCGCAGGCCGCGGCCTATCGCGACCGGATCATGGCCGCCCTGCCTGCGGGCATGCGGTTCGATCCGCTGATGACGCTCTACCTGACCGAGGACACGGACCCCGATGACGTGGCGGCCGCCCATGCCAGCGGGCTGGTGCGCGCGGTCAAGCTCTACCCCGCCGGCGCCACGACCAATTCGGCCTCTGGCGTCAAGAATTTCGACCATGTGCGCGCCGTGCTGGAGCGTATGGCCGAGATCGGCCTGCCGCTCTGCGTACATGGCGAGGTGACGGATCATGACGTGGACATTTTCGACCGCGAGGCGGTGTTCATCGACCGCGTGCTGGACCCGATCCGCCGCGCAACCCCCGGCCTGCGCGTTGTGATGGAACATATCACCACCTCGGACGGGGTGGATTACGTCAGATCGGCGCCTGCCGACCTGGGCGCCACGATCACCACGCATCACCTGATCATCAACCGCAACCATATCCTGGTGGGCGGGATCAAGCCGCATTACTACTGCCTGCCCGTGGCCAAGCGCGAAAGTCACCGCCTGGCATTGCGCGCCGCCGCCACCTCGGGCGATGCGCGCTTCTTCCTGGGCACGGATTCGGCCCCGCATGTGGATGCGCTGAAGGAACATGCCTGCGGTTGCGCGGGCTGTTTCACGGCGACCAACACCCTGTCGATCCTGGCCCATGTCTTCGAGGAGGAAGGCGCGCTGGACCGGCTGGAGGGTTTCACCTCGATCAACGGGCCGAGCTATTACCGCCTGCCCGTGAACGAGGACCGCATCACCCTGACCAAGGGCGCGGCCCCGGTCACCTACCCCGCCAAGATCGACGGCGGCGACGGTCCGGTCACGGTCTTCGATCCCGGCTTCCCGCTTTACTGGCAGGTCGCCCCGTAACCCATCCTTTCCGATCAGAAGGACATAGCCATGATCCCCTCTTCCTATCCTTCCGCGCCGGAAATGGCGCGCCTGACCGCGCGGATGCTGCTGGAAATCAAGGCCGTGCATTTCAATTCGGACGAGCCGTTCATCTTTGCCAGCGGCCTGCCCTCGCCGGTCTATATCGATTGCCGCAAGCTGATCTCCTATCCGCGAATCCGCTCGACGCTGATGGATTTCCTGACCGTCACGGTCATGCGCAACGCGGGTTTCGAGGCCTTCGACAATATCGCGGGCGGCGAGACGGCGGGCATTCCCTTTGCCGCGCTGGTGGCCGAACGCATGGCCCTGCCCATGACCTATGTGCGCAAGAAGCCCAAGGGCTACGGCCGCAATGCGCGGATCGAGGGCGCGATGACCGAAGGCCAGCGCGTGCTGCTGGTCGAGGATCTGACCACCGATGGCGGTTCCAAGCTGAGCTTTGTCGATGCGATTCGCGAAACCGGCGCCTCCTGCGGGCATACGGCCGTGATCTTCTACTACGGGATCTTCCCGCAGACAGAGAAGGTGCTGGCCGATCACGGTGTCGCGCTGCATTACCTGTGCACCTGGTGGGATGTGCTGGCCGAGGCGCGCGCCTCGGGCGCCTTCGACGAGGCCACGATGTCCGAGGTCGAATCCTTCCTGACCGCGCCGGACGCCTGGCGCGAGGCGCGCGCGGGAAAATAGCCCGAAAATCGTGCAGGCCGGGCAGCGGGAAACCGCCGCCCCCAGGGCGCGCGGACCATGGCCCGCCCGTCACCGCCATCAAGATGTTGACCCGTGCCCATGGCAGGCCGCATGATGCGGTATGCTGAAGGGGCGGTTCGGGATATGCACAGCCTATCCCCAGAAACATACAATTTGCTCTCGGGCCCCGCGCTTTCTATGACACTGGCCTGGGATGACAGGGACGAGCATGACAACGATAACCGCATTCAACCCGACGGGCGCCGCTGTCCAGGACCCCGACACGATGCCCCATTCGATCGAGGCCGAGCAGCAGTTGCTGGGCGCGATCCTGACCAATAACGACGTCTATGACCGTGTCGCGCAGATCATCGGCGCGCAGCATTTCTTCGATCCCGTGCATGCGCGCATCTTCGAGGTGGCGGCGGCGCGGATCGCCAAGAACAACCTGGCCTCGCCCGTCACGCTCAAGGCCTTTTTCGAGGGCGATGCGGGGCTGGAGGAACTGGGCGGACCGGCCTACCTGGTGCGCCTGGCGGGTGCGGCGATCTCGGCCTATGCGGTGCGCGATTATGCGCAGATGATCTATGACCTGGCGATCCGGCGCGAGCTGATCGGGCTGGGGCGCGACATCGTGGCCAAGGCCGCCAAGGTCGACATCGCCTCCGAGCCGCGCGAGCAGATCGTCGAGGCGGAACAGGCGCTTTACAAGCTCAGCGAACAGGGCAAGGCGGATTCCGGTTTCGTGTCCTTCCTGCGGGCCGTGACCGATGCGGTCAACGTGGCCAATGCCGCCTATCAGCGCGAAGGCGGGCTGGCGGGCATCTCGACCGGTCTGATCGACATGGACAAGAAGCTGGGCGGGCTGCACAAATCCGACCTTCTGATCCTGGCGGGTCGACCGTCGATGGGCAAGACATCGCTGGCCACCAACATCGCCTTCAACGTGGCCAAGGCCTACAAGCGCGGCATCCTGCCCGATGGCACCGAGGGCACGGTCGAGGGCGGCGTCGTGGGCTTTTACAGCCTGGAAATGAGCGCCGAGCAGCTGGCCGCGCGGATCCTGTCCGAGGCGGCCGAGGTGCCCAGCGAACAGATCCGGCGCGGCGACATGACCGAGGGCGAATTCCGCCGCTTCGTCGAGGCCGCCAAGTCGCTGGAGGCCTGCCCGCTGTTCATCGATGACACGCCCGCCCTGCCGATCAGCCAGCTGGCCGCGCGCGCGCGCCGCCTGAAGCGGACCCACGGGCTGGACCTGCTGATCGTGGACTACCTGCAGCTGGTGCGCGGAGCGGGCAAATCCGAGAACCGGGTGAACGAGATCTCCGAGATCACAATGGGCCTCAAGGCCATCGCCAAGGAGTTGAACATCCCCGTGATCGCGCTGTCGCAGCTCAGCCGCCAGGTGGAAAGCCGCGAGGACAAGCGCCCGCAGCTGAGCGATCTGCGCGAATCCGGTTCGATCGAACAGGATGCCGATGTGGTGATGTTCGTGTTCCGCGAGGAATATTACAAGGAACGCGAGAAACCGGGCGATCACGAGCTGGAAAAGATGGCCACATGGCAGGCCGAGATGGAGCGCCTGCACGGCAAGGCCGAGGTGGTCATCGGCAAGCAGCGCCATGGCCCCATCGGCACCGTCGAGTTGAGCTTCGAGGGGCGCTTCACCCGCTTCGGCAACCTGGTCAAGCCCTGGCAGCAGGGCGGCGCCGGCGAGGATGTGGGCTTCTGACGGGGCCAGGGGGGCTGTCTGCCCCCCGTCCCTGCGGGACTCC
The DNA here is from genome assembly GCA_033839205.1 of Rhodobacterales bacterium. Classification (GTDB taxonomy): domain Bacteria; phylum Pseudomonadota; class Alphaproteobacteria; order Rhodobacterales; family Rhodobacteraceae; genus Seohaeicola. Next base: position 18,072 of record JAJLKH010000093.1, read on the forward strand.
CCCCGAGGATATTTCGCGCAAGAAGAAGCGCGCTGCCCCCTGCCTGCTTCTTCTTGCCAAAAATATCCATGCGCGCTCCCATGCCGCGCGCGCCGGGTCCGATTTGGCCTTGACCTTGGAACCGGGCATGCCACAACGGCCCCATGACAGCAGCCAGTTTGACCATCGATCTTGACGCGCTGACCGCCAATTGGCGGGCGCTTGATGCCGCCTCGGGCGCGGACGTGCAGACCGCCGCCGTGATCAAGGCGGGCGCCTATGGACTGGGCGCGGGGCGCGTCGCGCGGGCCCTGGCGCGGGCGGGCGCGCGGCGGTTCTTCGTGGCCGTCACCGAAGAGGCCGCGGAATTGCGCGAGGCGCTGGGACCGGGCCCCGAGATCAACGTCTTTTCGGGCCATATGGCGGGCGATACCGACCGCATCCATGATCTGCATCTGACGCCGATGATCAATTCCATCGACCAGATGCTGCGCCATGTCGAGGCGCTGCCGGGCCATCCCTTCGGCGTGCAGCTGGACAGCGGCATGAACCGTCTGGGTATGGAACCCGCCGAATGGGCCGCGCTGCGCGATATCGCGCTGGAGCAGAACATCACCCTTTTGATGTCGCACCTGGCCTGCGCGGACGAGCCCGATCATCCGATGAACGCGGCGCAGCTGGCCACGTTCCGCGCCATGACCGACGGTCTGGACGTGCCCCGCTCGCTATCGGCCACGGGCGGTATCCTGCTGGGACCCGCCTATCATTTCGACCTGACCCGCCCCGGCATCGGCCTTTATGGCGGCGCGCCGTTCAGCCAGGCGCAGGCCGTGGCCCATGTCAGCCTGCCGGTGATCCAGACCCGCATCGTCGAACCCGGCGAGGCCGTGGGTTACGGCAATACATGGACCGCGACGGAACCCGTCCGGCTGGCGACCGTGGCCGCGGGCTATGCCGATGGTATCCACCGCGCGCTGTCGCGCGGATTGACGCTTTATGCGGGCGATGTGCCCTGCCCGGTGCGGGGGCGCGTGTCGATGGACCTGATCACCGTCGAGATCACGCATCTGCCCGAAGTGCCCCGCGCGCTGGATCTGCTGAACCATGTGCAGACGGTCGATACGCTGGCCGATATCGCCGGGACCATCGGCTATGAAATCCTGACCTCTCTGGGCAGCCGGTATCAGCGGCGCTATACGGGGGCATGATCCTTCTGTCCCCTCTTGCCGCGCTGGGCCGTTCGGTGCTGGCACTTCTGGCTGCCCTTGGGCGGTTCTCGATCTTTACCGCGCAGGCGGTCAGCCATCTGGCCCGCCCGCCGTTCTATCCGCGCGAATTCGGTCATGCCCTGATGCAGATCGGCTATTTCTCGTTGCCCGTGGTGGGGTTTACCGCGCTCTTTACAGGCGGCGCGCTGGCCCTGCAGATCTATGCGGGCGGCGCGCGCTTTTCGGCCGAGGCGGTGGTGCCGCAGATCGTGGCCATCGGGATGGTGCGCGAACTGGGCCCCGTTCTGGTGGGTCTGATGATCGCAGCGCGGGTCACGTCCAGCATCGCGGCCGAGATCGCCACGATGAAGGTGACCGAACAGATCGACGCGCTGGTGACCCTGTCCACACATCCGAGGAAATACCTGACGCTTCCGCGCGTGCTGGCAGCCACGCTGGTGATGCCCATGCTGGTGGGTGTGGGCGATGTGATCGGCATTTATGGCGGGTTTCTGGTTGGCACCGAGAGGCTGGGCTTCAACGCCACCACATATCTGAAGAATACGGCCGATTTCCTTGAGATGCGGGACGTCATCTCATCCCTGGCCAAGGGGGCGGTCTTCGGCTTCATCGCCGCGCTCATGGGCTGCTACTATGGCATGAACTCGGCGCGCGGCGCGATGGGCGTGGGGCGCGCAACCAAAGGATCAGTGGTGGCGGCGGCTATCCTGATCCTGGCGGCGAATTTCA
>JAJLKH010000094.1:0-22976 GCA_033839205.1 Rhodobacterales bacterium
TGTGCCTTGGCGGCGCGCAGCAGGCGGATCAGGTCGGGGCGCAGGCGGCCCTTCTGGTAGAGCGCCAGCAGCATGATGGGTTGGCCGTTGTAGCCTTCCTCGAAATGGATTTTCGGTGATTTGCCGAGGGTCTTGACCCGCTGGACTTCGGATTGGGCGGTGACGATCACACGCGCCGCGGGGTAGAGCATCACGCTATGGATGCGGTGAAGCAATTTCATCTCAAGTCACGCCACTTACAAAGGTGGCGCATACACCGCCACTCGTTACCAACGCATTGGGTCTATCAGCCGCGCGCGAAATGCGCCAGAGTAAGATGGCCTGATGCGGAGTGCGGCCTGCCTGTCTGGGCTGCGCGGCGTCAATGTGATGAATTTGTTTGCGTAACCCGTTGCTGTTGTTTGCCCCATGTCCCTGTCCGGTCCCATCGCCTTGCCCGTTGCGCCCATGCCCGATCCCGCCGGGGCGGGTCAGCCGCCTGCGCAGGGGGTGACGATCCTGATGGCGACGCGCAACGGGGTGGCCAACCTGGGGGCGCAGCTGGCGAGTTTCGTGGCGCAGACGCATCCGCCCGCGCAGGTCATCGTCAGCGATGACGGGTCAAGCGACGGGACGCTTGCGCTGCTGGCGCGGTTCGGGGCGGAGCATCCGGGCCTGGGCCTGCGGGTCATCACGGGGCCGCGACGCGGGGCGGCGGCCAATTTCCTGCACCTGCTGCGGGCGTTGCCTGCCGATTGCGGGGCGGTCGCCTTTGCCGATCAGGATGATGTCTGGCTGCCCGACAAGCTGGCGCGGGGGCTGCGCGCGCTGCGCGATGTGCCGGAGGGGTGTCCCGCGCTGGTCGGGGGGCGCAGCTATGTCTGCGATGCGCAACTGGGGCGGCGGAGGCTGTCGCGGATGGGGCCGGATCTGCCGTCGTTCCGCCACGCGCTGGTGCAGAATTTCGCGGGGGGCAACACGATGATGCTGAATGCCGCGGGGGCGCGCCTGTTGCGGGCGGCCGCGCCCGAGGCGGGGCGGATCGTGATGCATGACTGGTGGGCCTACCAGATCGTGTCGGGGGCCGGTGGGGTTGTGATCTTCGATCGCGCGCCGCTGGTCCTGTATCGGCAGCACGGGGGCAACCAGATCGGGGCGAATGCCGGGTTGCGGGCCGGGTTGCGGCGCCTGGGCTGGTTGCTGAAGGGGCGGTTCCGGCGCTGGAACGCGATCAACCTGCGGGCGCTGGGGGCGTCGGCGCATCGCCTGACGCCCGAGAACCGGGCGGTGCTGCGCGACTTTGGGGCGATGCAGCGCGCGGGGCTGGTGCGGCGCATGGCCCTGTTGTGGCGGCTGGGCCTGTTCCGGTCGGGGATGTCGGGGCGCCTGTCGCTGTGGATGGCGGTGCTGCTGGGGCGGGTCTGAGAGCGGGTCTGAGTGCGGGGGGCTTATTTCATCAGGTCCTGGTGGCGTCTGATCGCATCCTCGACATCGTCGAAGACCTCGATCCCCTGGTCGTGCAGGACAAGGCCCGCGTCGCAGAAGTTGCGGATGTCGGCCATGCTGTGACTGACCATGATGGCGCTGGCCTGGGCCATGCGGGCGCGGAACACTTCGCTGCTTTTCTGGCGAAAGCGGGCGTCGCCGGTCGCTGTCGCCTCGTCGATGAGGTAGGTGTCGAAGGGGATGCCCATCGAGATGCCGAAGGCCAGGCGCGAGCGCATGCCCGCCGAATAGGTGCGCACCGGCATGTGGAAATGTTCGCCGATTTCGGCGAAGTCCTGCACGAAGTCGGTCAGCTCGTCCGTGTCGACGCCGTAGACGCGGGCCACGAAGCGGGTGTTCTGCGCGCCGGTCATGTCGCCGTGGAAGCTGCCGGAAAAGCCCACTGTGAAGGATATGGTGCCATCGCTGATCACCCGGCCCGTATCGGGGCGCAGGGTGCCCGCGACGATGCTGAGCAGGGTGGATTTGCCCGCCCCGTTGCGGCCCAGAAGCGCCAGAGAGCGGCCGCTGGGCAGTGTCAGGTTGAGGTTCGAGATCACGGGGCGGTATTCGCCGCGGACCCAGAAGCCTTTGGAGATGTCTTCGAAGGCGATCATGGCGCGGGCCCTGTGCTGTGATGCATGGCGCCCCTCAGCCGCGGTCGCGCAGGCTGTAGTAGATCAGCGCCAGCACCGACCATAGCAGCGTCAGGAAGAAGGCGGCCAGCGCCAGGATCATGATGCGGTCCGGATAGGCGGCGCGCTGGGCGAAGGTGGGCTGGATGAAGCTGGCGAGGTAGAGGCTTTGGCGGGTCGCGTTGGACCGCGCCGCATCCAGCGCCATCAGCGCGGCCTGATAGGTCGTTTCGGCAAAGCCCTGATCGACAAGGAGGCTTTCGTATTGGGCGATCAGACGGGGGTATTCGGTCTGATCCACGGTCACGTCCTGTTCGGCAAAGGTGCGCCGTTCTTCGGTGATGCGGTTGCGCACCACGTCGATCCGGCGCTGGGCCTGGCGCACGCGCGGATCGGAGGCTTCCGAGGTTTGCAGCAGCAGGTCATGGTCGATCAGCGCCTCGGCCAGTTGTTGCTGCAGGTTGTTCAGCACGCCGAGGCGGCCCTGGATATCGGCCTGCGGATCGACGATCTGGGTGCGCACGCGGAATTCGGCGAGGGCTTCGCGGGCGACGCGCAGACGCGCGACGGCGGCGTCGAGATCGGCCTCGGCGTTGCGGGTCGTGTCGCGGCGGGCGGTTTCATTGAGCCGGTTGATCATCACTTCGCTTTCCTCGACGATCATGCGGGCGATGGTCTGGGCGCTTTGCGGATCGCGGGCGCGGACCTCGGCCAGCATCATGCCCGAGGACTTGTCATAGGTCACATTGACCATGCGGCCCCAGAACCAGACAAGATCCTCGATCGTGGCGGTAGGCCAGAGGGAATAGACCGGATCGGCGGGCCAGTCGGCGGTGTAGTGCCCCATCAGGTCGAAGCGCGCGTCGATCCGTTCGACGATTTCCTGGCTCTGGACATATTCGAAGAGAAGGTCTGCGTTGCCGGGCGAGCCGCCGCCGAAGACATGTGCGAGCCCGCCCATCAGGTCGCTGGCGGAGCTGGTTTCCTCTTGCCGGATGGTGAAGCCGGTCAGCGATGCATATTGGTCGCGCGCCATGCCGAAGAGATAGAGCGCGGTCAGCGCGAGGGGCAGCAGGATGACCAGTGCGATGCTGAGGAACAGGCCGCGATGGCGCCGCCTGACCCGGGCGCGGCCGGCCACGGGCGTCAGGGGGGGCGCGGCGGGCTGTGGTGGCGCCGCTTGCGGCAGGGCAGGCCTGGCCGGGATGGGCACCACGGCAGATGGCGGCGTGGGCGCGGCGGCAGGGGCAGGGGCCGGTTGTGTTGCGGCGGCGGGTTGTGTTGCGGCGGGCGTCGGCGTCGTTGCTGCGGGCGGGGCGGCGGGGGACGGGGCAGGGGCCGGTTGTGTTGCGGCGGGGGGCTGTGCTGCGGGCGTCGGTGCTGCGGGTGGGGCCGCTGGAGCCGGTTGCGCTGCCGTGGCGGGCTGGTCCGTTGTTGCGGTCTGCGTCGCAGGGGCCGCCTGGGCCGATGTCAGCCGTGATTCACTCATACTGCAACCTTCACTCGATACACCGGCATGGTAATATGCCTTGGCAGGGCTTATCAATGAAAGAGCGCAAGCCCAAGCCCCAAGGTCTTCCGGGGGCGTGGGCGTCTGGCAGGTGTGAAAGTAGGTGGTGCGATGTCCATGCCGATGCCCGCAGGGGGTGGCGCCCATGGCGCGAATGGTTTGAACCCGGTCGCGCGGGTGCGCGTCATCGTGGCGCTGATGCTGCGCGAGATGTCGACCCGCTATGGCCGCACGCCGGGCGGCTATGCCTGGGCCATCGCCGAGCCGCTGGGCATGATCATCGTTCTGGGCATGTCCTTTGCGCTGCTGGCCAACGCGCCCTCGCTTGGCACGTCATTCCTGTTGTTCAAGGCGACGGGCTACATGATCCTGCAGGTCTTTACCGTGCTGGGCGGCAATGTCGGCAATGCGCTGACATTCTCGCGGCCCTTGCTGCTTTATCCGCGTGTCACCTGGGTCGATGCGATCGCGGGGCGTTTCATCCTGAACCTGATGGTGGTGGTCGTGGTGACGATCCTGATCATCTGGGCGATCGTGCTGTACGACGGGCTGACGCTGATGCTGGACTGGGGGCCGATCATCATGGCGATGGGGATGGCGGGCCTGCTGGGGTTGGGGCTGGGGTGCCTGAACTGTTATCTCTTCATGCGCTTTCCGGTCTGGAACCAGCTGTGGCGCATTCTGACGCAGCCCTTGTTCCTGATTTCTGGAGTGATCTTTCTTTACGAGGACATGCCGATCTTTGCGCAGCACTGGTCGTGGTACAATCCGCTGCTGCATCTGACGGGGCTGATGCGCGAGGGGTTCTATCCGCTCTATCGGCCGTCCTATATCTCTCTGACCTATGTGGGGGTCTGGATCATGGTGCCCTTGTGTCTTGGCCTGCTGCTGCTGCGGCGCTATCATCGGGAGTTGTTGAACCGCTAGGGGGCGGGTGATGCATTTCGTTGATGACGCCACGGGGCGCAGGCCGGATATCGTGGCGCTGTTCGGGGACAGTTTCACCGCTGCGGAGGGACCGCTGGAGGGGGCGCTGATCGCGGGGCTGGTGGACCAGTTGCTGCATGACACGCCCGATGGTGACCTGCATGTCTTTCTGGCCTGCGAGGGTGAGGCGATCATCGGCGGCGCGATCTTCAGCCGGATGCGCTATGACAGGGATGCGCGGCGGGTTTTCATCCTGTCGCCCATGGCGGTGGCGCCGGGCCGGCAGGGGCAGGGCGTAGGGCAAGCCTTGCTGCGGCATGCGTTGGCGGCGTTGCGAGGGCGGGGTGTCGATGTGGCGCTGACCTATGGCGATCCGGCGTTTTACGGGCGTGTGGGGTTTGCGCAGATCACGGTGGCGCAGGCGGCAGCACCTTTTGCCTTGCAGCAGCCCGAGGGATGGCTGGGCCAGTCATTGACGGAGGCCCCGTTCGCGCCCCTGAAGGGCGCCGCCCACTGCGTGGAGGCCTTGCGCAAACCGGATATCTGGTGAGCCGCCGCGCGGATCCTGCCGGGCGGTGTTCTGCATCGATCCTTGGGGAAAGTCTGGAGGCGGGTACCGGAATCGAACCGGTCTACACGGATTTGCAATCCGCTGCGTAACCTCTCCGCCAACCCGCCGCCGAGATGGCGTTGCACCTAGCGGATATTCCGGGCCGCTGCAAGACCTCTGACGAGAGCTGCGGCAGATCGCACGAGGTGGCGCATTCCCGTTGCCCAGCCCCGGACGATGTGACAAAAGACAAAAGCAGAGACTGAACGAAAGAGTTTAGCTGATGACAGATTACGCCGCGCGCCGCACCACCATGGTGGATACACAAGTTCGTCCCTCGGATGTGACGAAATTCCCCATCATCGAGGCGATGCTTTCGATTCCGCGAGAGGAATTCGTGCCCGACAATCGCCGCGAGGCGGCCTATGTGGGCGAGAACCTGGATATCGGCGCGGGGCGCGTGATGCTGGAGCCGCGCACGCTGGCCAAGATGCTGGACGCGCTGGACGTGCAGCGCGACGAGATGGTGCTGGATCTGGGCTGCGGGCTTGGCTATTCTTCGGCGGTGATCGCGCGGCTGGCCGAAGCGGTCGTGGCTGTCGAAAGCAACGAGGCGCTGGCCGACGAGGCGCAGGACATCCTGTCGCGCGAAGGCGCGGACAACGTCATTCTGCATCATGGACCGCTGGCGGAAGGTGCGGCGCAGCACGGGCCCTATGACGTGATCGTCATCGAGGGCGCGGTTGCGGAACTGCCTGCCGCGATCCTGGATCAGTTGAAGGATGGCGGGCGCATTGCCTGCCTTTTCATGGAAGGGGCGCTGGGCGTCGTGCGCGTGGGCTACAAGCTGGATGGCGGCATCAGCTGGCGCTTTGCCTTCAATGCCAGCGCACCGGTGCTGGCGGGCTTCGAGAAACAGGTGGCCTTTAGCCTGTGAATGGGCATGGGGGCGCAAGGGCCGCGCCCCGAAGATCAGTTGACGGGATGACGCGATGGCACAGATGACCAGAACCACGGCGGACAAGGGCAACGGCGGCAAGGCAAGGCACTTGCACAGGTTCGTGGCGGGTGTGGTGGCGGGCATGCTGTTTCTGGGCGCGCCGGTGGCGGCCCTGTCCGAGACGCTGGCGGATGCGCTGGCGGGATCCTACACCAACAGCGGGCTTCTGGAGCAGAACCGCGCGCTGTTGCGGGCGGCGGATGAAGATGTGGCGGTGGCGCTGTCGGCGCTGCGTCCGATCATCGGCTGGACGGCCGATGTGACCTATAGCGACAACGAGGCGCGGTCCCTGGCCACGGGCGGGTTGGTGCGCAGCACCGATGACACCAGCGCGTCGCTGGGCCTGTCGGCCGAGATCGTGCTGTATGACGGTGGCCGGTCGCGCATGGGTGTGGATATCGCCAAGGAATCCGTGCTGGCGACGCGCCAGTCGCTGCTGGGGGTTGAGCAGAACATCCTGTTGCAGGCCGTGCAGGCCTTCATGGATGTGCGCTCCAACACCGAGATCGTGGCGCTGCGGCGCAACAACGTGCGCGTGATCACGCAGGAGCTGCGCGCGGCGCAGGACCGGTTCGACGTGGGCGAGGTGACCCGGACCGATGTGGCCCTGGCCGAGGCGCGGCTGGCGGGCGCGAATGCGCTGCTGGCGCAGGCCGAGGGCGATCTGGCCGAGGCGCGGGCCTTCTACCGTTTTGCCGTGGGGCGCGATGCGAACGCGCTGGCCGCACCGCCGGCCCTGCCGGCGCGGCCTGCATCGGTGACGGCGGCGCAGGACCTTGCGATGCGCAGCCATCCCGACATCCTGCGCGCGCAGCACGAGGTGGCGGTATCCGATCTGCGGGTGCTGGTGGCCAAGTCGGCGGCGATTCCGACCGTGCGGCTGCAATCGCGCTATGGTCTGACCGAGGATCTGAACAACAGCGATTACAGCCGGGGCGGCAGCATCGGGATCGGTGTGACCGGCCCGATCTACCAGGGCGGGCGCAATTCCGCGCTGGAGCGGCAGGCGATCAATCGCGGCACGGCGGCGCGTTCGGCGCTTTACGAGGCGACGCAGCGGGTGGCGCAGAACGTGAGCACGGCCTTTGCCCGTGTCGATGTGGCCCGCGCGGCGATCGAGGCGAGCGACCGGCAGATCCGAGCGGCGCGCACCGCCTTCGAGGGTGTGCGCGAGGAAGCGGCGCTGGGCGCGCGCACCACGCTGGACGTGCTGAACGCCGAGCAGGAATTGCTGGATGCGCAGGCCAACCGGATCACGGCGGTGTCGAACCAGTATGTGGCGGCTTATGGCTTGCTGGCCGCGATGGGGCAATTGACGGCGCAGAAGCTGCGTCTGAACGTGCAGGTCTATGATCCGAGCGCCTATTACAACCAGGTGCAGCGCGCGCCCAGCAAGATCAGCAGCCAGGGTCGCCAGCTGGACCAGGTGCTGAAGTCCTTGGGAAGAGAGTAAAATACTTTCTATCTGTTGTGCGAACTGCCGCCAGAGGCTACACTTGCGCCGAGGCGAGAGTGGTAATTCGACATGAGCGATCCTGTGACCAATGTGGCAATCGAGGACGTCTTGTCCTCTATCCGGCGGCTGGTGTCCGAGGATGCCCGCGTGCGGCCGCTTGGCCTGCGCGCCGAGCCTGAGGCGCCTGACGCCCCTGCTGGCAAGCTGGTTCTGACCCCGGCGCTGCGTGTGTCGGCCCCCGCTGCGGATGACGCGCCTGCGCAGGATGACGCCGTGGAAGCCGGTATGGCCGAGGGGCAGGTGGCAGCCGATCAGCACGCTGCCGAAGAGATGCAGGCGCCGGAGGCGATGCATGATGATTCCCCCGATCAGGCTGCGGACGATCACGCCCCTGACGCTGCGGCCGAGATGGCGCAGGCCGATGAGGATTCCGTCATGGCCTGGGAAGATCACCTGGACGATACGCGCGACGCGGCGCCCCTGCGCCTGTCGGATGCCATGGCGGCCGATATCCATGAGGCCGTGATCGACACGGACGAGGGGGCTGAAGGGGCCGGGGATGCGGGTGCAGCGGCTGAGGACATGGTGTCCGACGCGGGCGCGGCCCATGACGAATGGACCATGTCATCGGTCACGCCCGAGGAAGGCGACGCAATGGCCGCGGATGCCGAAGATACCGCCGCACCGGCGGATTTCGTCTTTGCATCGTCGCGCGATGCGGCAGGCTATCAGGATGCGGCGGGCCATCCTGCGGATTATGAGGCTGCCGAGGATGGTGACATCGCGGCCAGCATTTTCCGCGATGACGATACCATTCTGGACGAGGAAAGCCTGCGCGAACTGGTGGCCGAAATCGTGCGCCAGGAATTGCAGGGCGCGCTGGGCGAGCGGATCACCCGTAACGTGCGCAAACTGGTGCGCCGGGAAATCCACCGCGCCCTGACAAGCCACGAGCTTGAGTGACGGACAGCGGCGGCTGTCGATCCGACTTGGTCATCTGGTAGGCTGAAACGAAAAATGCGCCCGTGACGGGCGCATGTTTCGCGGTCATGCCCCGCCGGAAGGCGGGGCCATGGATCAGGCGGCTTCGGCCTGATGTGCGGCGTTGCGACGCTCGCTTTCTTCGCGCGACAGGGCGACCGAGGTGCGAACGCCCTTGGCCACGAACTCCATCAGGCCAGCGACGACACGCTCGTTGGGGTCGATGCCGGCGCAGGAGAGCACTTCGCGGCCATCGCGCGAGCGTGCCCAGCGGGCGATCTGCTCGGGGCCGTTGCCGTATTTCTTGTCATCGGCGATCGCGTCGTCCAAAGCGGCCAGAACAACGGCTGCAAAGAGTTTGCGTGCCCGGTTGCCCTGTTCATTATTGAAGGCGGTGCCGTCAACGAAATCCTTCATGATTCGTCCTTTGTTATTGCTCTTGCGTTTCTGGCGTGGCGCTCCTTATGACGGATCGGATCCGATTCGGATAGGCTGTTAAAACATGGCTGTCATGCGCGCGATGCATGGCTCCGGGTCATTTTGCCTGTATTTCGTCTGCTTGCCACGCAGGTGAACCCCAGATATAGGTGCGCCCTGATATTCATCAACCTTCTGGTCAGGTTTACCCATGCCCAAAATCAACGGAAACGAAATTCGCCCCGGCAACGTGCTGGAGCATAATGGCGGTCTGTGGGCCGCGGTGAAAGTCGATCATGTGAAGCCCGGCAAGGGTGGGGCCTTTGCCCAGGTCGAAATGCGCAACCTGCGCAACGGATCCAAGCTGAACGAGCGGTTCCGCAGCGCCGACAAGGTCGAGCGCGTGCGCCTGGACCAGAAGGACCAGCAGTTCCTGTATGAGCAGGACGGCATGCTTGTCTTCATGGATTCAGAGACTTACGAGCAGATCGAGCTGCCGGCCGAGATCCTGGGCGAGCGTCGGCCTTTCCTGCAGGACGGCATGATGGTGCATATCGAATATTACGACCAGGAAGCGCTGAACGCCACCTTGCCGCAGAAAGTGACCTGCCGCGTGGCCGAGACTGAGCCGGTCGTGAAGGGCCAGACGGCGGCCAACAGCTTCAAGCCCGCGATCCTGGACAACGGCGTGCGCATCCTTGTTCCGCCCTTCGTCGGGCCGGATGAAGATGTGATCGTGAACACCGAATTGATGGAATATGTCGAACGCGCCTGAGGCGTGATCGACGATCCGTAAGGCCGAACCGCCCCTGCCGGGGCGGTTTTCGGTTTTTGCGGCCTCTTTGCTGTCGTGACGCAGCGTCATGCATCACATGCAAGGCTTTTCGGGCCTTTCCGGGGTTTCGGGCCTTTCCGAGGGTCAGTCCTGCAACAGCGTCACCGTGGCCGTGCCGGCCTGCATCGGCCCGGCGGCGCGGTCCAGCCGCAGGAAGGCGATGGCCTGGCCGCCGGACTGGGTATAGAGGGTGCCTGCCGGTTTTTCGCCTGCCGTGATCTCGGTGCCGACGGCGGCCGCGCCCGTGACGGCGACCCGGACCAGCCCCTTGCGCAGCTCGGTCTTGTGCTTCATCCGCGCTGTGACTTCCTGCCCCACGTAGCAGCCCTTGCGGAAATCGACGCCGTGCAGGCGTTCGAACCCGGCCTCAAGGATATAGGTTTCGGGCGTCAGTTCGATGCCTGTTTCGGGGATGCAATGGGCCACGCGGATCGCATCCCAATCGGTGCCGTCATCGCCGCTGTGATCGCCATACAGACGCCAACCCATGTCGGGGTGGCGCGGGTCGGGCAGGGCGCCATCGGGGGCGGGGCCGGTGCCGCGCTGCACGGACAGGGCGGTTTCCGTGATCTGCACATCGGCGCGCAGCTTGTACATGGTCAGGCGTTGCGCCAGCGCGGGCCCGAGATCGGCATCAACATCCAGCAGGATGTCGTCGCCATCGGCCTTGAGGAAGAAATCGGCGATATACTTGCCCTGCGGGGTCAGCATCGCGGCATAGACCAGCGTGCCGCGGTCGATGCCGCCGATGTCATTGGTGATCAGGCCCTGCAGGAAATGGCGGGCGTCGGCGCCGCTGAGGCGATAGATGCGTCGTGTCATGGCGTTGCGGGTCCGGTGTTCGGGGATGGTCAGGATATGGGGCGCGGTGGCGGGCTGCAACAGGGGCTAACGGCGGCTTGCGTCGAAGGCTGTCTGCAGGGCGTGGGCGTCATATTCGGTGGCGATCCAGTCCTCGAAGGTGATCGGGCTTTCGGCATTGCGCGCGGCATACCAGTCCAGCATCATGTCCAGAACGCCGGTCTTGGTAAAGCGTAGGTGGATGTAGCGCGGCGACAGCATCCGGCGGGCGGCGTTCACATCCTGTCCCATCATCACCATCAGGTAGATGGCGCTGGCCAGACCCGCGCGATCCGCGCCGGATTTGCAATGCATCAGGAAGGGCTTGTCGATGCTGCGGAAGGCCGCGATCAGGTTTTGCACGGCCTCGCGCGTGGGGGCGCTGCGCGAATGCAGCGGCGCGCTGATCATGGTCATGCCGAGAGCATCCAGGCTTTCGCGTTCGAAGTGGAAGGCCCATTTCTCGGATGAGGCGCGCAGGTACAGGACGGTCCTGATCCCCAGGGCGCGGTAGCGTTTCAGACGCCAGTGGCCCGGCTGGTTCGAGCGGTAGACGCCCGGCGCGATCTGGTCGAAATTGCTCCAGAGATGGCGGAGGATCGCGTGATCCATGAACTGATAGGCCCAGAAGGCGCGACGCCTCTGGCCGGGATCGGACAGGTCGCCTTCGGTCGGCAGCCGCGCAGGGCGGTCCCTTCGCAGCAGTCGGGAAAGCGGGTTCATCGTGATCCTTTGGCCTTTTCTCTGAGCGTTGATGTAATGGCTTGGGGGCGCGCTGGCAAGTTTGCCGCCGGGGCATGCCGCCAGAGATTGACGCCGCCCGGCAAGGGGATAGTGTCGCGCGGTCACGTTTTCGGAGATAGCACATGAGCCTTGCCCACGGTCGCCCCTACCTGGCCATTCCCGGCCCGTCCGTCATGCCTGATGAGGTGCTGCGCGCGATGCATCGCGCCGCGCCAAACATCTACGAGGGCGATCTGGTGGCGCTGACCGACAGCCTGATCCCGGATCTGCGCCGCGTTGCGCGCACGGAACATGCTGCGACATTCTATATCGGCAATGGCCATGCGGCCTGGGAGGCGGCGCTGGCCAATGTGGTGGCCGCAGGCGACCGGGTGCTGGTGCCCGCGACAGGGCGGTTCGGCCATGGCTGGGGCGATATGGCGGCGGGGCTGGGATGCGATGTGCAGGTGATCGACTTTGGCAAGCGGTCGCCCTTCGATCTGAACCGGATCGAGGAGGCGCTGCGCGCGGACAAGGAACACCGCATCAAGGCTGTTCTGGCCAGCCATGTGGATACGTCGAGTTCGGTGCTGAACGATATCGCGGGGCTGCGCGCGGCGCTGGACGCGGCGGGGCATCCGGCGCTGCTGATGGCCGATTGCATCGCCTCTCTGGGCTGTGACCGGTTCGAGATGGACGCCTGGGGCGTGGATGTGATGGTGGCGGCCAGCCAGAAGGGGCTGATGGTGCCGCCGGGCCTTGGTTTCGTGTTCTTCGGGCCGCGCGCCGCCGAAGCGCGCGCCCGGATGGAGCGGGTCAGCCGCTATTGGGACTGGGTGCCGCGGGCGAACCCCGAGTTCTTCTTTCAGTATTCGGGCGGCACGGCGCCGACCCATCACCTTTACGGGCTGCGCGCCGCGCTGGACATGATCCATGCCGAGGGGATCGAGGCGATCTGGGCGCGTCATGACGTGCTGGCCCGCGCGATCTGGGCCGCCTGCGAGGCCTGGGGGCAGGATGGGCCGCTGGAGTTGAACATCGCCGATGCGGCCCATCGCAGCCGGGCGGTTACCGCGCTCAGGATCGGTGCGCCGCATGGCACGTCCTTGCGCAAATGGACGGAGCATCAGGCCGGTGTGACGCTGGGCATCGGGCTGGGCATGGCGGAACCGGGCGATCCGGCATGGCACGGGTTCTTCCGCATCGGTCACATGGGGCATGTGAACGCGCATATGATCATGGGTGCGCTGGGGGCGATGCAGGCCGGGTTCATGGCGCTTGAGATCCCGCATGGTCCGGGCGCGCTGGAGGCGGCGGCGGGCGTGATGGCGCGGGGTTAGGCCCGCTGCGGGATCATTCGATCCCGCGGGCCTTGAGCCAGGCGCGCATCCAGGCGATTTCCTCTTCCTGGGCGGCGATGACCGCCTCGGCCAGCTTGCGCACCTCGGGGTCGGCCCCGTGTTCCAGCACGATGCGCGCCATGTCCACGGCGCCCTGGTGGTGTGGAATCATGCCCTGGATGAAATCCACATCGGCATCCCCCGTGAAGGGAATCGCCATGCCGGAATGCATCGCGTCATTGGCGGCCTTGAAGGCCCGGGTCGCGGGGCTGTCATCGGACGAGGCGGCGCCATGGCCCATGGCGGCGTGGTTCATGGTGGAATGATCGGTGCCTTGGGCGGCGAGGGTGCTGCCAAGGAGGGCGGCAACGAGCGTGACGGGAAGAAGGCGCATGGGGGTGGTCCTGTGTGGGATCTGTCTGGCGTCTTTATGACCCGAACCGTGCCGGGCGGCTGTCACATTCGCGTCAACCGCGGGCCTCTTGCAGGGCTTCGGGCAAGGCGGCGGCCAGCAGGTCCAGATCGGTCGCCTTGCCGCAGCTGATGCGGATGCAGCGGTTCTGGGGGGCGACGAAGGGCATGCGCACGAAGATGCCGCGTTTGACCAGCCCGTCCAGCACGCGGCGGGCCAGCGCGCCGTCGCCGCCGCAATCCACGGTCACGAAATTCGTGGCCGAGGGCAGGGGGGCAAGACCATTGTCGCGGGCGATCTGCGCGATGCGGTCGCGGGCGGTGGCCACTTCGGCGCGGACATGGGCCATCCAGTCCTGATCGTGAAGCGCCGCCAGCGCGCCCGCAAGGGCCGCGCGGTTCATGCCGAAATGGTTGCGCACCTTGTTGAAGGCGTCGATCAGCGGGGCGGCCCCCAGCGCATAGCCCACCCGCGCGCCCGCCATCCCGTAGCCCTTGGAGAAGGTCCGCATCCGCACGACGCGGGGATCGTCCGGCGAGACGGGCGCGGCGGTGCCTGCGGGGGCAAGGTCGATATAGGCCTCGTCCAGCACCAGAAGGGTGCCATCGGGCAGCGCATCGAGTGCGGCGGCGATGGCGGCACCTGTGTGGTGGCTGCCCATCGGGTTGTCGGGATTGGCAAGGTAGATCAGCTTGGCGTTCACCTCGGCGGCTTTGGCCATCAGCGCGGCGGGGTCCTCGTGATCGCCGGTATAGGGCACCTTGTGCAGCACGCCGCCGAAGCCTGCCACGTGGTAGTTGAAGGTCGGATAGGCCCCGTCCGAGGTGACGACCGCATCGCCGGGGCCCACCATGAGGCGCACAAGATAGCCCAGAAGCCCGTCGATGCCTTCGCCGATCATGATATTGGCAGGCGCGCAGCCGTGATGGGCGGCCAGGGCATGACGCAGGTCATGCGCCTCGGGGTCGCCATACATCCAGATATCGGCGGCGGCCGCCTGCATCGCGGCAATCGCGCGGGGCGAGGGGCCGAACACGCTTTCATTCGCGCCCAGTCGCGCAGCGAAAGGGCGGTTCAGGCTGCGTTCCTGCGCCTCTGGCCCGACGAAGGGCACGGTGGCGGGAAGGCTGGCGGCAAGCGGTGTCAATCTGGGTCCTGTCATGGCGCCAGATAAACCGGGGACGCGGCTTTCGGCAAGGGGTTGCGATCTGCCCCAGCGCCCGGGACGGGGCGGTAGAATTCCCCAACGTCGTGCTGGATCGGCGCGCGGTTTGCGGCAAGACTGGCCGCAAGGCAGAGGAGGAGCGCCCATGGACCGCGTCAGCATCGAGATCAAGGATCACATCGCCCATGTCACCCTGACACGGGGCGACAAGATGAACGCGGTCGACCCCGCGATGGCCGAAGCGGTCGTCGCGGCGGGCACCAGCCTGATCGACAATGCGGATATCCGCGCCGTGGTGCTGTCGGGCGAGGGGCGGGCGTTTTGCGCAGGGCTGGACGTGGCCAGTTTCGCGGCTTTCGCCGCCCAGGATCCCGAGGCGCGGATCATGCCGCGCAGCCATGGGGATGCGAACCTGATGCAGCAGGTGGCGCTGGTCTGGCGCGCGGTTCCGGTGCCGGTGATCGCGGCGCTGCATGGCGTGGCCTTTGGCGCGGGTTTCCAGCTGGCGCTGGGGGCGGATGTGCGGATCGCGGCACCTGACACGAAGCTTGCGATCATGGAGATGAAATGGGGGCTGGTTCCCGACATGGGCGGCATGGTCCTGCTGCCAAGATTGACCCGGTCCGACGTGATCCGTCGCATGACCTATACCGCGGAACCCATTGATGCCAAACAGGGTCTTGACTGGGGGCTGGTCACGGAACTGTCGGATGATCCGCTGGCCGCCGCCCGCGCGATGGCCGCGACGATCGCGGGCAAGAGCCCCAGCGCCATGCGCGCGGCCAAGCGGCTGATCGGCCTTTCGGAACAGCAGGACGCGAAAACCGTGCTCTGGCATGAAAGCCGCGAGCAGGTGGACCTGATCGGCAAGCCGCATCAGATGGAGGTCATCGCCGCAAACATGCAAGGCCGCGCCCCCAAATTCGGCTGAGGCTTTGCGGGGCCGCGGTTGCTCCGTGGATATTTGAGGCAAGAAGAAACAGGGCAAGTCGCTTCTTCTTGCCGGAAATATCCTCGGGGGGCGGCCCGCAGGGCCGGAGGGGGGCAGACAGCCCCCCAGCGCCCTCTGATCAGTCGAGTTCGGCCAGTTGGGCGAGGGCTGTTTTCAGCGTCGCCTCTTCTTCCTGGCGCAGGGCCAGGTTGTCGCGGGTTTCGGCCACAACTTCTTCGGGGGCGGAGCTTGCGAAGTTGGGGTTGTTCAGTCGCCCCTTCAGCCCGCCGATTTCCTTGGCCAGTTTCTCGAGCGTCTTTTCCAGCCGCGCCTTTTCGGCCGAGACATCGATGATATCGGCCAGCGGCAGGCCGAAGATGCCGCCTTCGACCGGGATCGTCACCGTGCCCTTGGGAAAGGCGGGAACTTCGGTCAGGCTGTCGATGCGGGCGAGTTTGGCGATCAGCGCCTCGTTGCGGGCCCATGCATCGCGGCCGGCCTGGTCCAGCTCGCGCAGCACCATGGGCACCTGCAGCCCGGCGGGCACGCGCATCTGGGCGCGGGCGGAACGGACGCTTTCGATCAGGCCGATGACCCAGGTCATTTCGCGATCCGCATCGGCGTCGGCCAGGTCTGCCGCGCTATGGGCGGGCCAGTCGGCATGGACCAGCATCTTGGCGCGGGTGCCGGTCTGGGACCAGAGTTCCTCGGTGATGAAGGGCATGATCGGGTGCAGCATGACGAGGGCCTGGTCGAGCACCCAGGCCATGACCTTTTGCGTCTCGGCGCGCGTTTCGGCGTCGCCGTCCATCAGCAGGGGCTTCGAGAATTCCACGTACCAGTCGCAGACCTTGCCCCAGACGAAGGCATAGAGCGCGTTGGCCGCGTCGTTGAAGCGGTAGGCGTCGAGGGCGGCGTCCACGTCTTCGCGGACGCGGGCGGTTTCGCCGATGATCCAGCGGTTCACCGTGGCGGTGGCGGCGGGGGGCGCGTCCTGCGTGGCGTGGCCGTCCCAGACGCCGTTCATCTCGGCGAAGCGGCAGGCGTTCCAGAGCTTGGTGCCGAAGTTGCGATAGCCCTTGATCCGTTCGGTCGAGAGTTTCAGCACGCCCCCCAGGGCCGCCATCTGCACCATGGTGAAGCGCAGCGCATCGGCGCCGAATTCATCGACGATCTGCAGCGGATCAATGACGTTGCCGCGCGTCTTGGACATCTTCTGTCCCTTCTCGTCGCGGACCAGCTGATGCAGGTAGACGGTATGAAAGGGCACCTCATCCACCACGGCGAGCTGCATCATCATCATGCGCGCGACCCAGAAGAACAGGATGTCCTGCCCGGTGATCAGCACATCGGTCGGGAAATAGCGCGCCATTTCAGGTGTTTGTTCCGGCCAGCCCAGCGTGCCGATGGGCCAGAGACCCGAGGAGAACCAGGTATCCAGCACGTCGGGGTCGCGGGTGAGGGTCTTACCCGGCGCCATGGCTTGCGCCTCGGCCTCGGAGGCGGCGCAGTATTCGCGGCCCTCTTCGTCGAACCAGACGGGGATCTGGTGGCCCCACCAAAGCTGGCGCGAGATGCACCAAGGCTCGATATTCTCGAGCCAGTGGTAATAGACCTTTTCGCCTGACTCGGGGATGATCTTCGTACGGCCCGTGCGCACGGCATCGAGCGCGGGGCCGACGACCTTGGCGGCATCGACGAACCACTGGTCGGTCAGCATCGGTTCGATCACCACGCCGGAGCGGTCGCCGAAGGGCTGCATGATCTTCTTGGCCTCGACCAGGGGGACAAGCTGCGCGTCCTCGGTGCGCATCTCGCCGCCTTCGGAGGGTTCGACCGGCGCTTTCACCGCCGCCTTGCCGAGGCGCGGGTCGGTGGCTTCGGTCATCACGGCCAGACCTTCGGCGGTGATTTCGGCGACCACGCGGGCGCGCGCCTCGAACCTGTCCAGACCGCGCAGATGGTCGGGGACGAGGTTGAGGGTATCGACCTCGGCCTCGGTGAAATCGGCGCCATTCGCGATGGCCTGGGCGCGGGTCGCGGCCTGATCATAGGGCGCGCCATCGGCGCGCATCCGGCCGCGCGTGTCCATCAGCCGGTACATCGGGATGCCGCCGCGCTTGGCGACCTGGTAGTCGTTGAAGTCATGAGCGCCGGTGATCTTGACCGCGCCCGAGCCGAAATTGCGGTCGGGGTATTCATCGGTGATGATCGGGATCAGGCGGCGATGTTCCTTGGGGCCGACCGGGATTTCGCAGAGTTTTCCGACGATAGGCGCGTAACGCTCGTCTTCCGGGTGAACCGCGACGGCGCCGTCGCCCAGCATGGTTTCAGGGCGGGTGGTGGCGATGGAGATGTAATCGCGCGTCTCTTCGAACAGGACATTCCCGTCCGCGTCACGCTCGACATAGGTGTAGGTCTCGCCGCCCGCCAGCGGATATTTGAAGTGCCACATGTGGCCGTCGACCTCGAGGTTTTCGACCTCGAGATCGGAAATGGCGGTCTCAAAATGCGGGTCCCAGTTGACCAGTCGTTTGCCGCGATAGATCAGGCCCTTGTTGTACATGTCCACGAAGACCTTGATCACGGCATCGTGGAAATTGGGGCCGTCGGTGCCGCCGGACGGGTCGCCCGGCGCGCCGGTCATGGTGAAGGCCAGACGGTCCCAGTCCATCGAGGTGCCAAGCCGCTTGTCCTGCATGACGATGGTGCCGCCATACTTGGCTTTCCATTCCCAGACTTTTTCGAGGAACTTTTCGCGCCCCAGCTCGCGGCGACCCGGCTGCTTGGTCTGGGCCAGAAGCTTTTCGACCTGCAACTGCGTGGCGATGCCGGCGTGATCGAGGCCGGGCTGCCAGAGGGTGTCGACACCCTGCATCCGCTTCCAGCGGATCAGCACATCCATCAGCGTGTGGTTGAAGGCATGGCCCACATGCAGCGATCCGGTCACGTTGGGGGGCGGCAGCATGATGCAGAACGTATCCGCGCCGGGCTTTGCGTTCGCGCCTGCGCGGAAACAACCGGCTTCTTCCCATGCTGCGGAAAGCCGTGCCTCGGCCGCAGCCGCATCGAAGGTCTTGTCCATCGCCATTGTGCCTGATCCTGCTTGGTGTCTGGAAATCTCGGGTCGCAGACCCTCTAGCGAATTGAGGGGGAAAGGGGAAGGGCTGCGGTGCCTGTCAGATCCGGTCGAGCTTGGTCGAGAGGTGGATCAGGCTTTCGGAGGAGCGCACGCCCTTGGCCTCGATGATGCGATCGAGGGTTTCGTCAAGTTCTTCGGTGTTGCGGGCCGTCACCTCGACGATCAGGTCGAAGCGGCCCGAGGTGGTGTGCACCCGGGCGACCTGTGGCAGCGACTTGAGCCGCGCCAGCACCGTGGGGCCGCTGCGCGGTTCGATCTGCAGAAGCGCGGTGGCGCGCAGGGGCGCGCGTGCGGCCTGCCCGAGGCGCAAGGCATAGCCCGCGATCACGCCCGATTGTTCCAGCCGGTCCAGCCGCGCCTGTGCGGTGCTGCGGGCGAGGTTGAGTTTGCGCGCCAGTGTCGCCACGGGCAGGCGGGCGTTTTCAGCCAGAAGCGCCAGAAGGGCGCGGTCGGTGTCGTCGATCTGTATGCTCATATTGACGATATGACGATCAAATGCAGCAATTTGCAAGAAGTGACAGGATGAATCGACGGCATCTGGTCGCAGACTGGTGCAAAACACCAACCCTGAGGCAGTGCCATGAAATCCGATCCGATCTGGTCCACCCCCGAGGACCATCTGCGCAAGATGCAGCCCGATACCGCACAGCTTTACCTGTGCCCGGCAGAGATCAGCCGCATGGCGCGGCGGTTCCAGGCGGGGTTTCCGGGGCTTGTGACCTATGCGGTCAAGGCCAACCCGGCGCGCGCGGTGCTGGAGAACCTGGTGACGGCGGGGGTGCGGGCGTTCGATGTGGCCTCGGTCCCCGAGATGGAGGCGGTGCGCGCGGTCTGCCCTGACGCCGTGCTGCATTACAACAACCCGGTGCGGTCGCGCGGCGAGGTGGCGGCGGCGGTGGGGATGGGCATCGCCTCGGCCTCGGTCGATTGCGCGGGTGAATTGGACAAGCTGGGCGCGTTGCCGCGCGGGGGCGAGGTGGCGGTCAGGCTGGCGTTGCCGATCAAGGGCGCGGCCTATGATTTCGGGGCCAAGTTCGGGGCGGATCCCGATCAGGCGGTGGCCTTGCTGGCCCGGGTGGCGGACATGGGGTTCACGCCGGCGATGACCTTTCATCCGGGCACGCAATGCGCCGATGCGGGGGTCTGGGCCGGTTATATCCGGGCCTGTGCCGATGTGGCGACGCGGGCGGGTGTGCGGTTGGCGCGGCTGAACGTGGGTGGCGGCTTTGCGGCGCATCGCGGTGTCGCGCCCGACCTTGAGGCGGTCTTTGCCCGGATCGGCGCCGAGGTGCGCGCGGCCTTTGGCCCTGACGCGCCGGCGCTGGTCTGCGAGCCGGGGCGCGCCATGGTGGCCGAGGCCTGCCACCTGGCGGCGCGGGTCAAGAGCCTGCGGGGCGATGCGGTTTACCTCAACGATGGCATCTATGGCGCGCTGGCGGAATGGCGTGATATCGCCGCGCATGACCGGATCCGCGTGATCAGCCCCGAGGGTGCGGCGCGGCAGGGGGCAGGCCTGGCCCGGATCGTGTTCGGCCCCACCTGCGACAGTATCGACCGCTTGCCCGATCCGGTGGTGCTGCCCGCCGACATGGCCGAGGAGGATTATGTCATCTTCGCCGGCATGGGCGCCTATTCCCATGCGATCGCCACGCGGTTCAACGGCTATGGCCCTGGCGCCATGGTGACGGTCGCCGGTTTCGGGGGCTGATGTCGCTATGGATATTTGAGGCAAGAAGAAGCAGGCGCTGCCTGTTCTTTCATCTTGACGCGGATATGCGGCCGCGCGGGGGCTGAGGCGGGCGCGTCCTCTGGACACTGGCGCGTTGTCCGCTAGGTTCGAGCCCAGTCAAAGCGGGGACAGCGCCATGGAAAAATTCGGAAAAAGCCAGCCGGTCAAGCGGGTCGAGGATGTCCGGTTCCTGACCGGGCAGGGGCGTTACGTGGACGATATCGCGCCGGCGGAGGCGTTGCAGGCTTTCGTCTTCCGCTCGCCAGTGGCCCATGCGACCATCACCCGGCTGGACGTGGAGGCCGCGCGCGAGGCGGAGGGTGTCCATCTGGTGATCACCGCCGATGATCTTGCGGCGGCAGGGATCACCAAGGGCCTGGTGGCAACCGTGCTGACCAATCGCGACGGCACGCGCGCGGCGGCGCCGAAGCGGCCGATCCTGGCCGAGGGCAAGTTGCGTTTCGTGGGCGAGCCGATTGCCGTGATCATCGCCGAGACGGTGACGCAGGCGCGGGATGCGGCGGAGCTGATCGAGCTGGATTATGACGATCTGCCCGCCAAGCTGGATCTTGCGCCGGGGGGCGAGGCGCTGCATGACGAGGCGCCGGACAACCGGGCCTTTGACTGGTCCAAGGGGGACGAGGCGGCTTGCGACGCGGCCTTTGCCGCCGCCGCCCGCGTGGTGCGCCTTGAGGTCGAGGACAACCGCATCATCGTCAATTCCATGGAGCCGCGCGGCTGCTATGCCGAATGGCAGGACGGGCGGCTGCACCTGGCGGTGAACGGGCAGGGGGTCTGGGTGATCAAGCGGCACCTGTCCGAGATCATGGGCCTGTCGCCCGATCGGATCCGCGTGACCAACCCCGATGTGGGCGGCGGGTTCGGCATGAAATCCATGAGCTACCCTGAATCCTTTGCCGTGGCCCATGCCGCGCGGGTGCTGGACCGGCCCGTGCGCTGGATGTCGGAACGCACCGAGGCGATGCTGTCGGACAACGCGGGGCGCGACCTGGTGCATGACGTGGCGCTGGCCTTTGATGCGGACAACAGGATCCTGGCCTACCGTGTCGATACGCGCTGCAACCTTGGCGCCTATAACAGCCAGTTCGGCCAGCCGATCCAGACGGATCTTTTCTCGAAGGTGCTGATGGGGGTTTATGACGTGCAGACCACCTATCTGCATGTCGAGGGCTATTACACCAACACCACGCAGGTCGATGCCTATCGCGGGGCGGGCCGCCCCGAGGCGATCTATGTGCTGGAGCGCGCGATGGACATGGCCGCGCGCGAACTTGGCGTGGATGGCTGGGACTTGCGGCGGCGCAACTTCATCCCCGTCGACCGGTTTCCCTATGTGAGCGCCACGGGCGAGACCTATGACGTGGGCGATTTCCCCCGCGTGCTGGCCCATGCCGAGCGTACCGCCGACCGCGCGGGTTTCGCCGCGCGCAAGGCCGAAAGCGCCAGGCGCGGCAAGCTGCGGGGGATGGGCCTGTGCTATTACATCGAAAGCATCCTTGGCGATCCCTCCGAGGGGGCGAAGGTGGAATTCGCGCCCGACGCGCAGGGGCGCATGACGGCCACGATCTACGTGGGCACGCAAAGCAACGGGCAGGGGCACGAGACGGTCTATGCGCAGTTCCTGTCGGATCAGACCGGGATTCCCGCCGATCTGATCCGCGTGGTGCAGGGCGACAGCGACCTGATCCGGCAGGGTGGCGGGACTGGCGGATCACGCTCGGTGACCACGCAGGCCAATGCCACGCTGGCCATGGTGGATGTGATGATGGCGGCCCTGCGCCCCTATCTGGCCGAGAAGATGGGGGTTGAGCCTGAGGCGATCGGGTTTGACGACGAACGCTTCCGGGCGCCGGGGTCGAACCTGACACCCACGTTGCTGGAGGTGGCCGAGATGGCCGCCGCCGATGGCCGCGCCGATCTTCTGGTGCATGAGGCGCGCGCGACCCTGCCGGGGCGGTCTTACCCCAACGGCGCCCATGTGGCCGAGGTCGAGGTGGACCCGGACACCGGCGTCGTGACGGTGGATCGCTACAGCGTCGTGGATGATTTCGGCAACCTGATCAATCCGGTCCTGGCCGAGGGGCAGGTGCATGGCGGCGTGGCCCAGGGGATCGGGCAGGCGCTGTGCGAGCATGTGGTCTATGACCCGGACGGGCAGTTGCTGACCGCGACATTCATGGATTACGCGATGCCGCGCGCCGATGATCTGCCGATGTTCGTGTTCGAGACAGAGCCCGTCCCATCCACGGCGAACCCGATGGGCATGAAGGGCTGCGGCGAGGCGGGTACTGTGGGCGCGATGGCGGCCACGGCCAATGCGGTGCTGGATGCGCTGTGGGATGCGGGCGTGCGGCGGGCCGACATGCCCTTCACGCCGCACCGGGTGTGGATGATGCTGAACGCTGAGGGGCGGATGGCGGCGGAGTGACCTGCCGCTATCCGAGCCTCAGGGACGGGCGCGGATGATGCCCGCGAAATGGTCGAACAGCGCGCCGTTCGCGGCGATGATGTCGCCATGCTCCAGCGGTTCATGGCCGTCGCGGATGGGGCCGACCAGCGCGCCTGCTTCGGTTGCGATCAGCATGCCCGCAGCGATGTCCCAGACCTGCAGCTCGCGCTCCCAGAACCCGTCATAGCGCCCTGCCGCCACATAGGCGAGGTCGAGGGCTGCCGCCCCCCAGCGCCGGACGCCCGCGCATTCGGGCATCAGGCGGGCCAGGTCCTGCAGCGTCGCGGGCAGGGTGCGCTGACCTGCGAAGGGGATGCCTGTGGCGAAGATCGCCTCGATCATCTTGCTGCGGCCCGAGACGCGAAGGCGCTTGGAATCGTTCATCCAGGCGCCGCTGCCCTTTTCGGCATAGAACATCTCGTCCTTGGCGGCATCGAAGACCACGGCCG
>JAJLKH010000095.1:0-15445 GCA_033839205.1 Rhodobacterales bacterium
TTCGATCGACGCGCCGCCGCCCAGGCCGTAGGATGCGCCCAGGCCAAATGCTTCACCGGCGCTGTTGTTTTCGGTCGAAGCGAAGCCATAGACATACAGTGCGTCGTTTGCCTGGTAGCCGCCGCGCAGCGAGAACTTCTCTGCGCTCACGCCGCCGAAGGACGTGTCAGCATAGGACAGAGCCGCGTCGAAGCCAGCGAACTTGCCGCCGACCGATGCGAACAGAACGCTGTCGTTGTTGTCGAATTCTTCGTAAGCAACGGCTGCGGTGTAATCAGCAAACTTGTAGTTCGCGCCGACACCATAGGAGTCGTCGGTGCTGTGCACATGCAGGCCGATGCCGTTCATGCTGTAGATGACTTCGACGCCATCGGTGGCGCCAGCGCCTTCGCTGTCATATGCGGTCCAAGCGAAGCGGCCGCCGTTGGACACGGTGTTGGTTGCCAGCGAACGGAAACCGTTGCCTTCCAGGCCCACGCCAGCCGATTTGGTCGGCAGGTACAGGTTCGGAGCAGCTTCGATCACGCCAAGGATGTTGCCCATTGCAACAGTCAGGCCACCGGTGGTTGCGAAGAAGCGAACTGCGTTGCCGCCAGTGCCGTCAGTGTCAGACAGGTTTTCTTCGGTCTGGAAGCGCTGACGCGCACCCAGGGTCAGACCGCCATCGGTTTCGGTGGTGGCGTCGAACTGCAGACGCAGACGGCTGCGGGTGTTGAATTCGTCAGCACCAGCTGCAACGCCGTCATCGTACATTGCGCCAAAGCGTGCGTAGCCGGAGATCTTCACGTCTGCGACAGCAACACCAGCGGTGGCGACCAGCGCAGTAGTTGCGATAAGAAGGTTGCCGACGCAAAAGCAGTAGAATCCGGTTCTCTGCCCGGAATGCGGCGCAATGATGCGATGAGCCTGCGAATGATCAAGGCAGCGTGGTGACCCCGGCAGGATTCGAACCTGCAACCTGCCCCTTAGGAGGGGGCTGCTCTATCCTGTTGAGCCACGGGGCCACGCAAAAACGCTTTACCCCGGCTTGCGTGCTTGAACAAGGCCGGCGCTTGACGCAAGGTTGACCCCAGACATCATTCGGGAAATGCCAGCTTGAGCCGTAACGATCACCGCCCGCTGACCCTGCGCGACGTGTCCGAGGCGTCTGGCGTTTCCGAAATGACCGTCAGCCGTGTTCTGCGCAATCGGGGCGACGTGTCCGACGCCACGCGTGACAAGGTGCTGCGCGCGGCCAAGGCCCTGGGCTACGTGCCCAACAAGATCGCGGGCGCGCTGGCCAGCCAGCGGGTCAACCTTGTGGCCGTGATCATCCCGTCCTTGTCCAACATGGTCTTTCCCGAAGTGATGACCGGGATCAGCCGCGTGCTGGAAGGCACCGATCTGCAGCCGGTGGTCGGGGTCACGGATTACCTTCCGGAGAAGGAAGAAAAAGTCCTGTACGAGATGCTGTCATGGCGTCCCTCGGGTGTCATCATTGCGGGGCTGGAGCATTCGGATGCCTCACGCGCGATGATGCGGGCAGCGGGTATTCCCGTGGTCGAGATCATGGATACAGACGGCACGCCGGTGGATGCGATGGTGGGCATCTCGCACCGCCGCGCCGGGCGCGAGATGGCCGAGGCCATCCTGGCGGGCGGGTATCGGCGGATCGGTTTCCTGGGCACGCAGATGCCGCTGGATCACCGGGCGCGCAAACGGTTCGAGGGCTTTACCCAGGCGCTGGCCAAGGGCGGGATCGAGATGGCGGATCATGAATTCTATTCGGGTGGATCCGCCCTCGCCAAGGGGCGCGAGATGACGCAGGCGATGCTGACGCGTACGCCGGACCTGGATTTTCTGTATTTCTCGAATGACATGATCGGTGCGGGCGGTCTGCTGTGGCTGCTGGAACAGGGCTATGACATCCCGAACCGGATCGGTCTTGCCGGCTTCAACGGTGTGGAGTTGCTGCAGGGTCTGCCACGCCGTCTAGCCACGATGGATGCCTGCCGCGCCGAAATCGGGCGCCGCGCCGCCGAAATCATCGTGGCGCGCACGCGCGGCGAAGAGGCCGAAACCTCGGTCGTGCTCAAGCCGCAGATCAGCTACGGTGACACGCTGCGCCGGCCTTGAACCATGGCCACGCCGCATCTTCCCAATGACCTGGCCAGGCGTCTTTTTCTGGAACGCCATGCGCTGTCCGCGCCTGTACCGGGCCGGGGACTGGCGGGCCTGTCAGAGCTTGTGACACAGTTGGGGTTCGTGCAGCTTGACAGTATCGCCACGGTGGAACGTGCCCATCACATGATCCTGTTCACCCGCTGCCCGACTTACAGGCCGGCGGATCTGGATCGTCTGCTGGGCGAGAAGCGGCAGCTTTTCGAACACTGGACCCATGATGCCGCCGTGATCCCGACCGCGTACTACCCGCATTGGCGCTTGCGGTTTGCCCGTGATGCCGAAGCCTTGCAGGGGCGCTGGGAAAGATGGCACCGCCATGATTTCATCGCGCGCACCGAAGCGGTTCTTGCGCATATCCGCCAGCAAGGGCCGGTCTGTTCCGCCGATCTGCGCGGCGATGCGCCACGCAAGACAACAGGCTGGTGGGATTGGCACCCCGACAAGACCGCGCTGGAATATCTCTGGCGCAGCGGTGAACTTGCGGTCACGGGCCGAACCGGGTTTCAGAAATACTACGATCTGGCCGAACGGGTCATCCCCGCAGCCCAGTTGTGTCAGCACCCCGATCCTGCGGACACCATCGACTGGTGCTGCTCTGCCGCGATGGATCGCCTTGGGTTTGCCACGCCCGGGGAACTGGCGGCTTTCTGGGCCACCGTCACCCCGGCCGAGGCACGGGAATGGTGCCATGATCAGATGCGTGCAGGTGCATTGATCGAGATCGAGGTCGAATGCATGGATGGCTCTCACCGCCGCGCCTTTGCAAGGCCGGATGTGCTGCAGGCCGCAGCGGCTGCGCCGGTGCCCACGGGGCGGTTGCGGGTGCTCAGCCCTTTTGACCCGGCCCTGCGTGACCGCAAGCGGGCGGAACGGCTGTTCGGTTTCCACTACAGGATCGAAGTATTCACCCCCGCCGCGAAACGCATCTACGGGTATTACGTGTTTCCCCTGCTCGAGGGGGATCGCCTTGTGGGACGCATCGACATGAAGGCCCATCGCACCGACGGCGTCTTGCGCGTGAGGGCCCTGTGGCCAGAGCGGGGCATCGCCTGGGGCAAAGGCCGACAGGCGCGGCTTGAGGCCGAGTTGCACCGTGTCGCCCGCTTTGCCGGCTGTGACCGCGTGGACTGGCTGGATGGCTGGCAGCGCAAGACAGTCTGACCGCGCGACGGGCCGCAGGGCTGTCCTTTGGATATTTGGGGCAAGAAGAAACAGGCGGCAGAGCCTAGAGAACCTTGATCACGTCCTTGTCCACAGCCAGCATGTAGCCGCGTCGCGCGATGTTCTTGACCAGCAGTTCGCTGACCATCTGGTTGCCCAGCGTGTCGCGCAGCCGCTTGATCCGTGTGGCGCCCGCGGCTTCGTCACAATCGGCGGCGCTGCGGCCTGAAACGATTGCCTCGATCTCGGCGCCGCTCAGCACATCGTCATCCAGCCGCGCCTCGGCCAGAACCGACAGGGTTTCCATCGCCGCATCGGTCAGCTTGAAACCCATGTTGTTCAGGTAGACCGTGTTCTCTTCGCGGCTGATCAGCAGGGATGAGACCTGGATGCCAGAACTTTCGATCTGCGCCATGCGCCGGTTCAGCCCCACTAGCATCGCAAGAAGAGCCAGCGCCGCGATCAGAAGCGCGCTGGCAAAGACCAGCAGGACGAAGATCGCGACCCGGTAGGAGGCCAGCGTTTCCGAGAAAGCCGTGCCGCTTTGGGCCAGGATTTCCAGCAGCTTGATTTCGGCCTCGGTGGTCAGGTCGTCATTCGCGACGAACAGGGCCTCGACCTTGCGGTTGAAGGCGTCGGCATCCGGCAGGTTGCGGAACAGCAAGACAGCCGTGATGCCCAGGATCGCGACGATCCCGGCAAGGCCCAGGGTGACGATGCGGTTGCCCGCGCGCCGGGCCTCAGAAGCGGAGGTAATATTGTCCTGCACTGCGCTTTCTTTCTTCCAGGCCAGAGGCATCGAACAGGGACAGAACGTTCAGCAATGTCCAGCCATTCCGTTCAAGGCGCGCGGCGATCTCTGTCCGCGCCTGATCCTGTGAACAGGTCCCGGCGATCTGCGCAACACCGTAGTGCAATCGCAGCGGATTGTCGCGCTTGGCCTTGTAGTCGGCATAGCAGTCGGCAGCGCTCGCGCTGGAAGCAAATCCCAGCAGAAGGGCGGCGATCAGGGGAAAGCGTGCATGTTTCATGGGGCAACGATGCGCCGATACAGACGGTTATTCAATATCGCCGCGCGGAACGCGCACCTGTTATCGGATAACAGGGCGACGATATTGCCTGTCTCTGACCCATCTGCCCAGTCTTGCTCATGCGATCCGCCAATCGCCGGAACGCGCACCCCTCTCACGATCATCCGCATGGAGATCTCCAGATACGGAAAGGAAGACGCATGGCACGAAAATTCATCGCCTCGGTTCTGACAGCGGCGGTCGTCATCGCCGGCTTCAACGCCGCACCGGCGCGGGCCGATGGGCGCGAGCTTGCGCAGGCCATTGCCGGCATCGCCGCAGTTGCCATCATTGCCAATGCGCTGAACGACAAGCGCAAGAAAGACGAGCCACAACTGGGCAGTCGCAACACAGGCTATGACCATGGCCGCCAGAATAGCTATGCCCAGCCGCAGCATGGCTATGTCCAGCCGCAGCCGGAATGGCACGGTGGTCGCCACCTTGCACCGCGTCCGCTGCCGGATCGCGTCGCCCGCAAAAGCCTGCCGGCGGTCTGCCTGCAAACGGTCGAAGACCGGCGCGGCCGTGCCGTGGATGTCCTGGGTCAGCGCTGCCTCGAGAACAATTTTCGCGGCGCGCGGCATTTGCCGCAGGCCTGTGTCGTCGATATCCAGTCTCACCGTGGCTGGCGCAGCGGGTATGACGCAAGGTGCCTGTCGCGCGCGGGCTATTCCATCGCCCGTCGTTGATCCGAGCAGAGGCGCCAGGGCAAGGATCCCCGGCACCGGACAGGGGGCGGCAGCAGCGGCCCCCTTTTCCATTGCCAATCGCGCCGATCTGCGGTTTCTGACGTGTCATGACCGGACCGGATTTCAGCTTTGAAGAGGCGCTGATCGCGCAGGGCCTGACCCGGATCGCCGGCGTCGACGAGGTGGGGCGCGGCCCTTTAGCCGGTCCGGTGACCGCAGCCGCCGTGGTGCTTGACCCAGCAGGGCTTCCGGAAGGGCTGAACGATTCCAAGGTGTTGACCGCAAGGCGGCGCGAGGCGCTTCTGGAGGTGATCATGTCCAGCGCCGAGGTGTCCATCGCCCATGCCAGCGTGGCCGAGATCGACGATCTGAACATCCTGCGCGCCAGTCACCTTGCGATGGAGCGCGCAATCGCCGGATTGCCGCGGCCACCCGATCATGTGCTGATCGACGGCAACCTCATCCCGCGCGGCTTGACCCTTCCGGCGACAGCCATCGTGAAGGGCGATGCGCGCAGCCTATCTATCGCGGCGGCGTCGATCGTGGCGAAAATCACACGCGATGCGATCATGTGGGATTTGGCGCAACAGTTCCCCGGCTACGGCTGGGAGACGAACGCTGGCTACCCGTCAAAAAGCCACAGATTGGCGCTGCAAGATCTTGGTGTGACCCCTCACCATAGGCGTTCGTTCAAGCCGGTCCACAATATCTTGTATCAACCTAAAAATGTAAGTGACTGATTCAAAAAAGAAATTGACCGCGAATCAGCTTTGACTCATCTTTGACCCAACCACAGAGCGCAAAAAGCGCCGGGGCAGAGGCAGAGAATGACGACAAAGACAGATACCAAGGGCGCAGCACAGCTGCCGCTCAACACGATCATCGCGGGTGACTGCATCGAGGTGATGAACAGCCTTCCCGAAGGTTCCGTTGACCTGATCTTCGCGGATCCGCCCTATAATCTGCAGCTCAAGGGCGATCTGCACCGGCCGGACAATTCACGTGTCGATGCCGTCGATGACCATTGGGATCAGTTCGACAGTTTCGCGGCCTATGACCGGTTCACGCAGGATTGGCTGACGGCGGCGCGCCGCCTGCTCAAGCCGAATGGCGCGATCTGGGTGATCGGATCCTATCACAACATCTTCCGGGTCGGCGCGGCGATGCAGAACGCGGGCTTCTGGCTGCTCAATGACGTGGTCTGGCGCAAGTCGAACCCGATGCCGAACTTCCGCGGCAAACGTTTCACCAATGCCCATGAAACGATGATCTGGGCCAGCAAGTCTGAAGGGGCCAAGTACACCTTCAATTATGAAGCGCTGAAATCGCTGAATGACGGCGTGCAGATGCGCAGTGACTGGGTGCTGCCGATCTGCACCGGGCATGAACGCCTGAAGGATGACAATGGCGACAAGGCCCATCCGACACAGAAACCCGAAAGCCTGCTGCACCGCGTGCTTGTCGGATCGACCAATCCGGGCGATGTGGTGCTGGATCCGTTCTTCGGCACCGGCACGACCGGGGCCGTAGCCAAGATGCTGGGCCGCGAATACATCGGGATCGAACGTGAAGACGCCTATCGCCGCGTTGCGGAAAAGCGCCTTGCCAATATCCGCAAGTTCGACCGCGAAGCCTTGCAGGTCTCGGCCTCCAAGCGGGCAGAGCCGCGCATTCCCTTCGGCCAGCTTGTCGAACGCGGCATGCTGCGCCCCGGCGAGGAGCTGTGGTCGATGAATGGCCGCTTCAAGGCCAAGGTGCGCGCCGATGGCACGCTGATCGGCGACGATGTCAAAGGCTCGATCCATCAGGTCGGTGCCCATCTGGAAGGCGCGCCCAGCTGCAACGGCTGGACCTACTGGTGCTTCCGTCGCGATGGCCAGACCATTCCCATCGATCTGTTGCGACAGCAGATCCGGGCCGAGATGGAAAACGGCCCCTCCTGATCCTGACAGGACTATGCGAACACCGCCGGTGTTCATGGCCTGACTTCATGAACACCACACTGCTCCGCCATACTACGGCGGAGCTTTTTTATGTGATGCGCCGTGGCGCCTGCCGCCATCCGCTTCAGCGCGGGGGCGGGTTCAGCGCCTTGTTGTAGGGCTTCCAGTCGGTGATCTCGGGGTAATACATCTCGCGCCAGCGGCGAACACGAGGGTTCATGATGCGGCGCCACACCGGGGGCACCATCGCCGCCATCGTCATCAACGGGTAGCCATGCGGCAGTTGCGGCGCCTCGGCATCGGTATAGTTCTGCAACAGCGGAAAACGCCGGTCGGGTTTGTAATGGTGGTCCGAATGGCGTTGCAGGTTGACCAGCAACCAGTTCGAGGCCTTGTGCGCGGCGTTCCAGGAATGCTGCGGTCTGACATGCTCATACTTGCCATCGCCCAGATGTTTGCGGGTCAGGCCATAGTGTTCGATGTAATTGACCAGCTCCAGCTGCCAGATCGCGATCCAGGCCTGCCACAGGAACAGCGCAAGGCCGACCCAGCCCCCCAGCACCACCGCCAGCAGAAGCATGGCGCCCTGCAGAGCCCAGTAGCGGAAAAAAGGATTGGACAGGTCCGTCCATGGCAGATCGCGCCGCGCCAGCATTTCGCGTTCCGCCGCAAAGGCCGAGGTCAGCGATTGCCGCAGCACGCGCGGAAAGAAGCGGTGGAACCCTTCGTTGTAGCGGGCCGTGACCGGATCGCGCGGGGTCCCCACATAGCGGTGATGCACCAGCAGATGTTCTGACCGGAAATGCGAATAAAGCACCATCGCCAGCAGCAGATCGCCCAAGCTCCGCTCGGTCTTGTTCTTCTGATGCATCAGCTCGTGGCTGTAGTTGATCCCCACGGTCCCGGTGATTACGCCGACGCCGAAGAACAGCACGATCTTTTCCAGGCTCGACAGATGGCCCGTATGGGTCACGTACCAGATCAGGCCGAACAGTGTCAGAAACTGAACCGGCGCCCAGATCAGGGTGATCGCACGGTACCATGTCAACTTGCCATCCTCGGTCGCAGGGTCCGCGTTTTCCGTGTTCAGGCCCAGCAAAGCATCCAGAAAGGTAAAGAAATACCACGTCAGGATCGGCAGCAGCACAACCGTCCAGCCCCCTTGCACGGCACCCAACCATGCCACGGGGATCAGCATCAGCGACATCCAGAAAGGAAGGGCGCGGGTGATACGGGTCACTTGGTTTTCAGGGATGAACTGGGGCATGGGTGGCTCGGTCAAAATGTTCACGGGTTACATAACAGCGTCGAAGGCAGGTCTTGCAAGATCAAAGACCTTGCGCATGACCGTGGGCAGATCCGATGGCCGAAAGGCGGCCATACCAAGGAATTCGCCGCGTTCCGGCCGCGCGTCCTGCGGGACAGACGCGATGCGGATCTCCAGCAGCAGGTGGAAATGGGTGAAGGTATGTCGCGCCTCGGCCCCAAGCGCGCGCCAATCCGCCGCGATGGGTGGTGCCGCGGGGGGCGCACCTTCGATCCAGTCCGAACCGGGCCAGCCCAGCATCCCGCCCAGAAGCCCGCGATCGGGGCGGCGTTCCAACAGCCACGCCCCATCGTCGCGACGCGCCACATAGGCGATACCACGCCGGACGGGTTGCGCCTTTTTCGGCGTCTTGCGGGGCAGATCGGCGGCGGTGCCTGCCACCCGCGCCCGACATGGATCGCGCCAGGGGCAGATGCCACAGGCGGGATTGCGCGGCGTGCAGATCGTCGCGCCAAGGTCCATGACCGCCTGCGCATAGTCACCGGGCCGCTTGGCTGGCGTCAGCGCGGCGGCGGCCTCTGTCAGTTCCGGTTTTGCTGCAGGAAGGGGTGTGTGGATGTCATGCAGCCGCGCCATGACCCGTTCGACATTTCCATCAACCACGGTTTCCGCGCGACCAAAGGCAATCGCCGCGATGGCCGATGCGGTATAGGGACCGATCCCCGGCAGCGTCAGCAGGCCTTTGCGGGTGTCGGGAAAGATGCCGCCATGATCCGCAACAACGGCCCGCGCGCATTTCAGCAGGTTGCGCGCCCGCGCATAGTAGCCAAGACCCGCCCATTCCCCCATGACATCGCCATCCTTGGCCGCGGCCAGATCGGCCACGCCAGGCCAGCGGGTGGTGAAACGATGGTAGTACTCCTTGACCGCGGCCACCGTGGTTTGTTGCAACATCACCTCGGACAGCCAGACCCGGTAGGGATCGGGTTTCAGACCGGCGCGGCTGTCCTCGGGCGGCACGCGCCAGGGCAATGCCCGGGCATGGCGGTCATACCAGTCCAGCAAGCTGGCCGGCAGGGCATCGGCCCGGTCTTTCGACGGTGACGCGTCACGCAATGTTTATACCTCTTGATCCGCTTATTGGCTGGCATCGGTGCATATGCCCACTAGAATAGGGCCAGATCGAAGGATGCAAGACATGGCCGCACGGCGACCAACCGCACAACACTTCACACGCGCGGCGACCCTGCTTCAGGGACAGATCCGGCGCGCCGGTGAATCGCGCGGTTTCGCGGTCACCCGCCTGCTGACCCACTGGAGCGACATCGTGGGCGAAGATATCGCCCGCGTCGCCCGACCTGTCGATGTGTCCTACGGGCGCCAAGGCATGGGGGCCACGCTGTCCGTGCTGACAACCGGCGCGCAGGCCCCGATGCTCGAGATGCAGAAGGAACGGCTGCGCGAAAAGGTGAACGCGGTCTATGGCTACAACGCCATCGCGCGCATCCGCATCACGCAGACCGCCCCCACCGGATTTGCCGAGGGGCAGGCAGATTTCAGCCACGCCCCCAAACCTGTCAGCATACCCGCCCCGGACCCCGTGATCACCAGCGCCGCCGCGGCAGTGGCCGAAGGGGTGGGCGACGAAAAACTGCGTGCAGCGATTGAATCCCTCGCGCGGAACGTTCTATCCAAGTCGAAACACTGAGATTGCAGGCACCATGCCCCCGCGATCCTTGAAGGAAAGGTGACAGAAATGAATCGTAGAACCGCCCTGATCGGCATTTCCGCGCTGGCCATGGCCGCTGGCGGCTGGTCGCTGACCCGCACGACCACCGGCGGTTTGCCGGAGCTTGGCGTCGCCAATGCGCAATCCGCGAACATCGACACCTCCGGCATCGTCGAGATGGTGATGGGCTCCGAAGATGCGCCGATCACGCTGGTCGAATATGCCTCGTTCACCTGCCCGCACTGTGCAAATTTCCACAACGGCCCGCTTAAGCAGCTCAAGGCCGATTACGTGGATACCGGCAAGGTGCGCTTCATCTACCGCGACGTCTATTTCGACCGTTTCGGGCTCTGGGCCGCGATGGTGGCGCGATGTGATGCCTCCAAGTTTTTCGGGATTGCCGACCTGCTTTATGCCCAGCAATCCGAATGGATCGCAGGCGGTGGCGATCCGGCGCTGATCGCGGAAAACCTGCGCAAGATCGGCCGTGTGGCTGGGCTTGAGAATGACCAGCTTGAAGCATGTCTTGCCGATAACGAGAATGCACAGGCATTGGTCGCCTGGTACCAGGCCAATGCGCAGGCGGATGACGTGAATTCCACGCCGACGCTGATCATCGACGGTGAAAAGCATTCGAACATGGCCTATGCCGACCTCAAGGCAATTCTGGACGAGAAACTGGGCGAATGACGGATGCACCGCTTGCCGGCCTGAAGGTCGTTGAACTGGCGCGCATCCTGGCCGGCCCCTGGGCCGGTCAGACGCTGGCCGATCTGGGTGCCGAAGTCATCAAGGTCGAAGCGCCCGAAGGTGACGATACCCGGCAGTGGGGGCCCCCTTTCATCGAACGCGACGGGGATCGATCCGCGTCGTATTTCCATTCCTGCAACCGGGGCAAGTCCAGTATCACGGTGGATTTCCGAACGCCCGAAGGCCAGGAGAAGGTGCGCGACCTGGTGCGCGATGCCGATATCCTGATCGAGAATTTCAAGGTTGGCGGGCTGGTGAAATACGGGCTGGACTACGACAGCCTGTCCAAGGTCAATCCGGGGCTGATCTATTGCTCGATCACCGGGTTCGGCCAGACCGGCCCCTATGCGCATCGCGCGGGCTATGACTATATCATCCAGGGGATGTCCGGGTTGATGTCGATCACCGGCGAACCCGATGGGCAGCCGCAGCGCGTGGGCGTGGCGGTGACGGATATCTTCACGGGCGTCTATTCGGTGGCGGGCATTCTTGCCGCGCTCTACCAGCGCAGCCGCACCGGGCGGGGGCAGCAGATCGACATGGCGCTGATGGATGTGGCCGTGTCGGTGACCGCAAATCAGGCCATGAACTATCTGACGACCGGCACGCCGCCGGGGCGGACGGGGAATTACCATCCCAACCTGACGCCCTACCAGGTTTTCGATTGCAAGGATGGCCATATCATCATCGCCACTGGCAACGACGCGCAGTACCAGCGGCTGTGTCAGCTGCTGGGGCTGGACTGGATGATGACCGATCCGAAGTTCCTGAAGAATGCCGACCGGGTCGCGAACCGGCCCGAGATGATCGCGCTGCTGAGTGCCGAGACCGCCAAGCGGAGCAAGGCCGACCTGCTGGCCGGATGCGAGGCGAGCGGGATCCCTGCGGGGCCGATCAACGACATGGCCGAGGTCTTTGCCGATCCGCAGGTGATCGCGCGGGGGATGAAGATCGCACCGGGCGGCATTCCGGGCGTGCGGGGGCCGATCCGGTTTTCGGATGCCGAGCTGGCGCTGGAGCGGCCTGCGCCGAAGCTGGGGCAGGATAACCCGGGCTGAGGGGCAAGGGGCATGTCCCATCGTGGGACGTTTATTGCCGCTTGTGATTTCAAAGGGTTATCCACGCGGATTCACAAAATCTTAACGCTTCGCGGTGGTGACAGGCTTCTGTCGCCGCCGCCTGCGCCTGTGGCGGGCGCCGGATTTTGCCTATCCCACGACCCATGAAAGGTGCGTGCCCCACGGATCGCCGTGACCTGGCGCGCAGCTTGCAAGGATGGCGCGCGCCAGGCCGTGAAGCGGCAGGTCACAAGGCGGTTTGAAGCTGCCTGAGGGCTTCCGGCAGGCACTTGCGGCGGGAATAGGGGCGGGCAGGCATACCGAACGCGCCTACAACCTCCTGGATTCCCGGCAAGCCCTTCAAGGTCGGGAACAACGCCTCGAATTCGTCCCTTGCGGCGATGTCGAGGCTCTTGAGGGCTTGCGGTCCGGGGTAGAAGGTTTCTGACGGCGCCCCGTTCGAGAAGACGATTTCATGGTTCTCGCAAGCCAGATGGAAGTACTGCACCCCCTTGCAGCCCCGGGC
This sequence comes from Rhodobacterales bacterium, assembly GCA_033839205.1. GTDB lineage: Bacteria > Pseudomonadota > Alphaproteobacteria > Rhodobacterales > Rhodobacteraceae > Seohaeicola. The sequence goes on from JAJLKH010000095.1 coordinate 12,357, forward strand.
CACGCGCGCCATGCCGCCTTTTGTCCTGGCCAGGTGGATCGCGCGGAACAGGCGTTCCTCGCCATCCTGGCGCAAGAGCATCCCGTGCTGCGGTGACACCAGCAGGGGCCTGTCGGACCCTATGAGTTCGGGCGCCAGCAGAACCGGTTTCAGATTGGGGTTGCGGGCCAGTTGCAGCGCGTTCAGCCGTCTGCTGCCGATCCAGACAATCGGTTTGATCCCGTTGTCGCGGGTCAGCACGCGATCGCCCGGACGCAGGGTTTCGACCGGAACCTCGCCCCGCGGGGTCTTGATCAGGGTGCCCGCAGCGAAACAGACGACGCCGGTGTTTTCCGAGGTGAAGAAACTGTTGTCAGCCGTGGCACCTGTGAAGATCAGCGAACCACCCGCCATGGAGGCGTTGTCGGAATAGTCGACACCTTCGACACCCTGGTTCGACTGGTTCAGGATACCATCGTCAGCCTGGTCCGCATGCAGTTCGAACAAGGTGTCGTAATAGGCCGACAGGTCGATGCGGTCGTTGTTCGTGTCGATCCCGTCGCTGAGCGTGCCGGTATTGCCGGCATTGAAGTCGGTGATCGTGTCATTGTCGCCGGCCGAGTAGAAGAAGACATCGTTGCCGCCGCCGCCGGTCAGGCTATCGTTGCCGCCGCCGCCGATCAGGGTGTCATCGCCGGACCCGCCGATGATCGTGTCGTCCCCGGCCCGCCCGTCGATCGTTGTGCCGTTGGTGGTGGCCGTTGCATCGACCGTGTCGGCGAAATCGGTCACGACAAGCCGCTCGATCCCGTCGAAGCCAACGGTATCGGCCCCATCGGTCAGCGTGCCGGTCTCGTTCGCGGAATAGATGACGGTGATACCACCGAGCAGCGCGGAGGCGTTGAGTTCGTCCGCCGTGTCGATGCCGGCCTCACCGCCCGAGATCGTGTCGTTGCCGAAACCGTCGGTCAGGTTGATGGTGTCATTGTCGGCACCGCCATCGATGAGGTCAGCGCCCTGGCCGCCGTCGATCGTATCCGATCCCGTTTCGCCACGCAGGGTATCCGCACCCTGCCCGCCCAGCAGGCTGTCGGCGCCATCGCCGCCGGTGAGGCTATCGTTGTCGAGGCCGCCGAACAGGGTGTCGTTACCCGCCCCGCCGGTCAGGACATCGTCGCCTTCATCGCCGATGAGGCTGTCATTGTCGGCCCCGCCGTCGAGCGTATCCGCCCCGGTGCCGCCCACCAGCGTATCATTGCCGGCATCGCCCGTGACGCTGTCGCCGCCAACGCCGCCGGTAAAGCTGTCGGCGCCGCCGCCCATGGACAGGTCCACGCCCACCGTGGCCCCGGTGCTGTCAATCGTGTCGTTGCCGCTGCCGAGGACGATGCGCTCGATCCCGGAGAAGCCGATCGTGTCCGCGCCGGAGGCCAGCACCCCCTGTTCCGGCCCCGAGAAGGTGCCCGTCACATTGGTGGTGACGGCGGAAAGATCGAGCACATCGAAGTCGGTGCCCGTGGTCGTCGCCTCGCCACCAACGATGGTATCGTTGCCGAATCCGTCTTCGATGATGAAGGTGTCGGCATCGGCGCCGCCGATCAGCGAGTCGTTGCCGCCGCCGCCCGCGAGCCTGTCGTTGCCTTCCCCGCCATCGATCGTATCGCTGGTATTCGCCCCGGTGATCGTGTCGTTTCCGGCCTCGCCATAGAGTTGGTCACCGAAGCCCGCGCTTTCGCTGAGGGTGGTGATGACATCGTCGCCGTCGCCGCCGAAGACCGTATCGAAGGACTGCTGGACGGTGATGGTATCGTTGCCGGCGCCGCCGAACACGAGGTCGCGGTCAGTCCCGCCCTGGCCCGAGCCGACAAAGATGTCATTGCCGTCGCCCAGATCCACGGTGTCATTGCCGTCGGCCGAGAAGCCGCCCAGTGCATCCGTGACGGTGTCGTCGCCGGCCCCGGCAAGGATGCTGTCGGCGCCCGTGCCACCCACGATGCTGTCGTTGCCTGCCCCGCCATCGATCGTGTCGGCCGAGGACGACCCGACAAGGCTGTCATTGCCGCCAGACAGGATCACGTTGACGCCGGTGGTCGAGCCGGTGGCATCCACGGTGTCGGCGCCTTCGCCAAGGATCAGCCTTTCGATCCCGTTGAAGGTGATGGTGTTGGTGCCATCGGTGATCGTGCCCGATTCAGCCCCGGTGAAGGTCACGGTCACCGGAACCGTTACCGCGCTGAGGTCGAGGGTGTCGAAGTCGATGCCCGTGGTCACCGTTTCGCCACCGGATATCGTGTCGTTGCCGAAGCCGTCCAGCACGACAAAGGTATCTTCGTCCGCGCCGCCATCGGCATAATCGTTGCCGGTGCCCGCAAGGATCAGGTCCTGGCCGTCGCCGCCGAGGATGCTGTCATTGTCCTCGCCGCCATCCAGCGTGTCGTTGCCTTCGTTGCCTTCGAGCGTATCGTTGCCGAGGCTGGCCACGATGCTGTCGTCACCCGTGCCACCGACGAGGCTGTCGTCGCCCGCACCGTTGCGGATGGTGTCGTTGCCCGCGCCGCCGAAGATCGTGTCCTGGCCCGTGCCGGTTATGAGGCTGTCGTTGCCGTCACCGCCTTCGATGTAGTCGGACCCGCTGCCGCCGATGACGGTGTCGTCGCCTGCTTCGGCGAAGACCACCATGCCGGAACTGTCGCCGCGCAGGTCGACCATGTCCGCGCCGTCGCCGGTGCGGATGTTTTCGATCTGCGAGAAGGTGAGGTTGGTGTCCGAACCTGTCACCGTGCCGGCTTCGTCGCCGGTTGTGACGATGGTGTAGCCATCGGTCACGCGGGTTGAGGCGCTGTCCATGTCCAGGCGCAGCCAGTCGCCGGTGCCGCCGTTGGTGCCGTCGCTCAGGTCTTCGCCCGCCTCGCCGCCCACGATGGTGGCGCTGCCGCCGATGCCTTCGGCGTCAAAGACAAAGAATTCGTCGTCGCCCGACCCGCCCAGAACGCTGTCGCCCGAGCCGAGGATGATATCGTCATCCTCGGTCCCGCCATCCAGCGTATCCGCGCCAAGACCGCCGATCAGCGTGTCGGACCCGGTGCCGCCCGCGAGCGAATCCGCGCCCG